>JAKQXH010000098.1 GCA_029561555.1 Candidatus Omnitrophota bacterium | reverse complement strand
AAGTAGAACAAGACCTTTGCCCGGCGCTCCGAAAGCCAGAACAGAACGAAATAAAAGCTCGAAAAAGCGATGGAATAAATCGCCACCTGCAAATACCCCGCGAAAAGCTGAACGCTGAACACGAGACTCAGGAAAAAGGCGGGCGCGAAGGATTTCGATTCGATCAAGAGATCGATCAGAAGCAGGGACAGCGGAAGCCAGATCACCGTCTTCTGGGAAATAAGGTTGTAATAAAAATACCCCCCCTGCGCGGAACCGTACAAATAAATCAGCGTGGCGAAAAAGCTTCCCCATTCGGAGACGTTTCGTCTTCGCAGGTAGAAATAAAAAAGCAGGGCCCCGAGAAAATAATGGAACAAAATCTCGTAGTTATAGGCCATTTTAACGGGAAGGTTACGAAAAAAAAGGTAATTTAGGGGATAGAAAGCCCCGACCTGCCCTTCCGCGAGAATCGGAAACCCGCATTGATTGTGCGTCGTCCACCACGGGAGCCCTCCTTCCTGGATCCGCTCCTGATAAAACTTGGCCCACGGATACTGCTGTTCGCGGTGATCCCCGCTCAAAAAGCTTTCTTTAAGTGTAAAGAGGTCGAAGAAAACGACCAGGATGGAAAACGCGATAAGAAAAATTACGAAGAGATCTCTTCTTTTCATGGGCTCCGCCAACCAACGGCATCCCCCTCAAGGGTGCGATCGGAAAGTCCTTCCGGATCCGAGGGGAACGGCTCACACAACGGCCGGTTTCGGCAGAGGAACGATGAACTTGACTCCCCCGGCGCGTTCCGGCTCAAGTTTTTTAATGATTTCCGGCGCAAAATTCCAGGCAAAAATCACGATATAATCCGTGGGATGGCTCGCAAGATACTCCCTCGGCACCACGGGAATTTTCGCGCTCGGCACCAATTTATTCTGCTTCAACGGATTATCGTCGACCACAAACCGTATTTGCCCGGTATTAAACTTGCAAAAATTAATCAGCGTGGTCGCCTTGGCCGCCGCGCCGTATCCCGAAAGGGTCTTGCCTTCCCGGCGGGCGCCTTCGACAAATCCCGTCAGATCTTCCCGGACGCGGTATACCCGCTTCGCGAATTCGTGATAAACGGCATCCTCCAAATACCCTTTCCGCCGTTCCTCGTCCAGCATCGAACGGACAATCGGCTCCTGTGCGCGTCCCGCCCCCTTTTTCTGGATAAAAACACGAAGCGAGCCCCCATGCGAGGCAACCGGCTCAACCGTGAAGATCTCAAGCCCAAACCGCCCCAACACGTCCGCAAGCGGTGTCAGCGCGATATAGGACAAATGCTCGTGATAAATCATGTCGAAAAACATTTTGTCGAACATCACGCCCAGATACGGGAATTCGATCACAAACATCCCCTTCGGATCCAGCAGGTTGACCACATTCCGGAGGACCGCATGCGTGTCGTCGATGTGCGCGAACACATTGTTCCCGCTGATGACGTCCGCGGGACCGATCGTATCCAGCAATTTCCGGACCGAACGCTCCCCGAAATAATCGTTGATCGTGAAAACCCCTTTCCGGTTCGCCTCATCGCTCAAATTCTTGGCCGGCTCGATCCCCGCCCCCCGGAACCCTTCCTTCTCATAGCACGAGACCAGCAGCCCGTCATTCGACCCGATATCGACGGCAAGCCCCGGCTCCGCCTTTAGCAATTTTGCCCGGACGGACTTCGCGTACTCCGCAAAATGTTTCCGGAACGTCTCGGTCGTGGAACTCACGTATAAGTAATGGGAAAACATTTTTTCGGGAGGAACGACATGCGTCAACTGCACCAGACGGCATTTCGGGCAAAGCGTAAGGTCCAGCGGGCATTCGAATTCGGGAAGGCGGGCTTCCTCTTCGGTCAAAAAGGAATTGGCAAGCGCCATAATCCCCAATTCCAAAAACGGGCCCGGCAAAGGCGTTTCGCAATAGCGGCAATTCTTCCTGCGGTAAATTTCCAAGTCCGACATAATCACGCTCCCGGCAAAGGGTTGATCGCGGTGACTTTTCCGTGACGGATCACGATATCCCACCCCGATTCCATTTCGATTCTCCCGTAGATGATTTCCATGATTTTTTCTGCGACAAATTCGGGCGTCTGCTGCCGTTCGGCGTCCTTCCTGCCGAAGAGGTTCACGCGCATTTCGGTGTTCATGCCGCCGGGGCAAACGGTGATGCACTTGAATTGCCCCCCCGGATTCTCCTTCGCGATGGCCTGTGTCAAAGCCACGAGCCCGAATTTCCCCGCCGAGTAGGCTCCCAGGCGGGGCACCGCCCGCTTACCGGCCATCGATGAAATGTTAATCATCCAGCCTTTTTTGCGGGCCCGAAAAACCGGCAGGACGTATTTACACATCAGAAAAGGCCCCGTCAAATTCACGGCGATGTTCTTCTCGAATTCCCGGAGGCTTTCGTCTTCTATCGGCGCGAGTCGGCCCACATATCCGGCACAGTTGATCAGGACATCAATCCTCCCGCAGATGCGGCGAATCTTCGAAATAAAACGCTTCACGCCGGCTTCGCGGGTTATGTCCAGCAGAAAAAGTCTGAATTTTTTTCTATCGGAGATCCGCTTCCGGGCCGATTCCCAGGATTTCCGTGTCAGGCTGGTCCCGAAAACCACTCCGCCGGCTTTTACGAAACGTTCCGCCAAGCACAGTCCCAATCCCCGGCTCGCGCCCGTGATAATGACAACGGGATTCATAAACATAGGTATTCCCACGTCGCCGGTCGAAAGCCTTCTTTCGACACTAGCGCCCTATAAAAAACCCGAGGGCGCGTCGCTAGCCTGTGGATTCTAGAGCCCCGTGAGTTAAAACTTCGAAGACGCTCTTTATTTATGTGATACCGCGAAGCGAACCCCGAAGTGGGTGAGCGAAGTGCCGGAGAAAGGTCTCCGGCCGTAAGTTGTGCACTCATTTAACCTCTTTTTTCAATGCGGGATTCAAATAACCCGGAATGACCTCAAAGGCAATCGTATCCTGCTCATATTTCCCCTGCTCGCGCTGGCGCGTCGTCAAAGCGAGAAAAACCGAATCTTCCGTAAACTTCTGCGCGTGGGCCACCAGCGGAGGAGTATTCACGATATCCCCGGGCTTCACCTGAAGAACGGTTCGGTGCGTGGGATCCTGGACATCGCAGGAATGGCTTTCATACGCACCGCTCACCAAATACATGTATTGATGATCTTCCTTATGATAGTGATTGGCCCGAACGGACCCTTTCTTGGAAGTGACTAGCGCGATATGTTCGATCCTGCCTTCAAACACATTGATAATCTCCCCGCGAACGTCCACCACCGCAGGATCGATATGATGAACCGTCTCAAGCTGTTTTCTCATTCACCCTCTCCTTTAACTCGAGTTCTGAAAATCCTTGCTCTTTCGCGTCATTTTGAGCACGAAGTGCGAAAAATCCCGCATTGAGATCTTTCGCTTCGCTCAGGATGACAACTCATTGCTTAATAAGACGTTGCTATGAATTGCGCATAAAAAAGCACCAAACGCAAGCTTTAATTACCTCTCGTGAAACCAATCGATCGTGCGCTTTAGTCCTTTTTTAAGATCATAGCGAGGCTTGAAATCCACCGTCTTCGTTAGCTTTCGAATATCCGGGCACCGCCGCTTGGGATCGTCATTCGCATAGACGGCATGAGGAGGCTCAATGCAATTGATTTTTACCGGATACGGCACAAGCTTCACAATCATTTTAGCAAGATCCTTGACGGAAATTTCGGGGGAAGGATTCCCCACATTGAAAGCTTCGCCGTTCGCGTCCGAAAAAAGAATCTTAAAAATCGCCTCGATCGCGTCATTGATATAGCAGAAAGACCTCGTATTCCTCCCGTCTCCGTGGATTGGAAGCGGCTCCTTACGGATCACATGCTCGATAAAATTCGGAAGAACCCTGAAATCGTCCGGACGGATGCCGGGCCCGTACACGTTAAAGGGACGGATCATTTTAGCGGGGACCTGAAAGACCCGCCAGTACGTCACGCAGAGCGTCTCCCCGAAACGCTTGGATTCGTCATAGCAGGCCCGATGCCCCGTCGTCGAAACATTCCCCCGATAGGTCTCAGCAGTCGGGACATGCGCGGGATCCGGATCCCCATACACCTCGCTCGAACTGGCAAACATGAAACTCTTGATCTTTTTCTTCCTCGCGAACTCAAGCATATTGCGCGTACCGACCGTTCCCACATCCATCGTCTCCAGGGGGAATTTCGTGTAATACACGGGCGATGCAATCCCGGCCATATGAATCACATAATCAACCGGCCGGTCCGTTTCAAAAGGATAGATGACGTTATGTTTCTGAAAAATCAGGTAATCATCTTCTCCCACAACCTGGCGGTCATAACCGATCACGTAATTATCCAGCAGAATCGCCGTGGCCTTCTTCCGAAGCACATGGTCGTTCATATATTTCAGCAGGAGAACCATGTAATTCCCGAGAAAACCGCCCGCCCCGGTAATCAGAAACGTCTTTCCTTCGAAAAATTTCTTATATTTTTTAAACTCGGTGCCAAGAACCTTAATATCTTCCCGTATCACCTTGGATGCTTTGAGTTTAGACATATTTTGCCCTTTCTTGCGTAATGGGCGCTGATGATAACATATTTTGCAATTCCGTTACAGAGAAAAAGCGCTTTTGCTAATCGGATTTCATGCTGGGCGTGCCATCAGGCTGGTATTTGTAACGGCACTGAGTCGTGCAGGTCGTGTGAGGGTCACAGGTTTCGCTTGTCACTTCCACTACCGCGTAAGTCCCGTTCGACAGCTTCACCGCATACGAGTGCCCGGGCGCCGCCGACACACTGAAAGCCCCTTGATAGCCGCTTGTCGGAACATCCGAAACACTGTTTAACGTCATGGAGCCGAGATCCAAAATCCCGCCCGACGCGTTCGGCTCGACAAAACCGTCCCGGCGACGGAAATCACCCGAAAAATTGGCCATCGATTCATGCACCACCGAGGCCGTCGAAAAAATAAAGCTGTCCACGGGGTCATCCCCGTGGGCAAAAGATTTCGCGGAAAGGGTAAATGAACCGGTTTGAATTTTGCTAACCGCCTTGCCTCCGCCCGCCTCAGGCGTCTCCGATCCCGGCTGAACGGGTTTCCCTTCTTCCCGGGCTTTCCGGATCTCCTCGACCGCTTTTTGCCCCAATCCGCTGGCCTCGGCCATTTCGGGCGAAAGCGTCGCATAAATCAGGCTTCCCCGCAAATTCCTGATCTTCATCTTCCCGTCTTCGTAAATAAACGTGAATGTCGTCTGCCCCGAAGTCTTCTGCTGCTCTCCCTGTTTGCGGGGCGTCTGGGTTTTGTCCCATTTAATATCCACAATAAAAAGATCTCCCCGTCTCTCGATTCTATTGATATAAAGCGACAGGCGGATTTCGGCAAACATCTGGAAATCGAAACGCACACCCTCTTCCAGTGCCGATCGATTTGCCGCAAAGTCTCTCGAAATATATTCGCTAAATAGCCCGATATTCTGTTTTTCATACGCGTCCGAAATATTCTTCACCGCGTCGAGAACCAGCTTCGTATAGTCGATATCGCGAAAAACGACGCCGGAAAGATTGTTGAAAATCCTCAGCTCAACCGGCGAGGCCCCTTCGACCCAAATCTTCAGGATAAATTCATACCGTTTCTCGGCGACCGGATTGAACGAGTAGGCAAATCCCTGTTCGCGTTTAAGGTCATGCCATGTCGCGCCCCCGTCATCCGATATCGCAAGTTTCTCAACCCGGTGCATCGTCGAAAGCCCGCCGTTCAATTCGATCCGGCCGCCTTTTAAATCATCCCGGGCCAACACCGCTTCGCCGGACAGGTTCCCGAAAGATTTTCCGTTCAAAAAAACATTCCGGACCGTATAATCGGGAACCCTCTCCGTAACGTCAATCGCACCGCCTCCCGGGGCCCCTGCCGGCAGTCCTGAACCGGTCTGCCCTCCGCCGGACGAACCGCCGACGGCTCCCGCAGCGCCTCTCCCCAATCCTTCGATTTGAAACTGAGTCGAGGCGATTTCTCCGTCAATCTTCTTTTGAAGCGTTCTAAACTGCTCCTTAGACGGCAACAGCTCTTCATATTGATACGGATCCAGCGAACCCAAATGTCCGGAAACTTTCCCCTGCAGTTTCCTCAATTCTTCGTCTTTCCGGTAAAAATCGGTCATTCCGCTCGCGCGGGCATATTCGTCCTCAAAATTTTTGAGCGTTTTCGGCTGAGAATCAATCAGGTCACGGTATTTCTTCCTGGCATTCGCAAGCTCTTTCTCGAGATCCCTGATTAAATCCGGGATCGCCTCGTACTGAGAAAGCAGTTTATCGTCCCGCGGATCCTCATACCTGAATTTCATCACGGCAGCCGATTCGAACTTGCGCCGCAAATCTTTCAGCGTTTCGATCCGGGCCTTGTTTCGCTCCCAAATCGCCTTGACTTCATCCAGCAGTTTCACTCCGTCGGAATCTTCCGGTTTTACGCCGGGATCCGCCTTCCCGTCTTTCCTGCGGAACCAACTCTCGAGATTCCCGGAATCAATCCCCCGGGCTTTCAGCTGATCTTTTTCATAAGGGATCAGCTCCGGCAGATCCAAAAGGCGCCAGTATTGAACGGCCAATTCCGCGGAAGGCATAATATCCCTGAGCTGAGCGAGTATCTTATCCGTCTGAGCCAAGGCCTTCTCATAATAACCGGCCCGGCTTGGCCATTTCTTATCGGCATCCACCCAGAGTTCACCGGCCGTGCGGATAAAATTAAGCCTGGGAGAAGTCCTGTACTGTTGAAGCGGAGCCACGGTGATGTCATTGTAATAAGTGATATCGATATTGGCCTTCCACATGTATTCGTCGTATTCGCGATACGGCTTCTGGACCAACGACTCAAAATCCCCTTTCGCCGATTCATACGCCGACCGGTAATCCGCAAGAATCTTCTTCAGTTCGCCCTCAAGCGATGCCGCGGTTTGGGCGTCCGCGGCCAGATTCTTCCGGTAAATTTCCATCGGCTCAATCGTCTTCACAAGGCTGCTCGGATACATATCTCCCATCCCCGGCAGTGAAGTCTCCGAGGGGTAATTCCATTGATCCGGATAATTCAAACCGCTGATTTTATTATTCCATTCCGTCATGGACGCTTCGTACGCTTTAATTGCCTGATCCACTTCCCCCTGAATCTTCTGCATCCCTTCATAAAGTTCGTCCACCATTTTCTGATTACGGCCGGCCGCTTCAAGGCGGATGGCCTCTTCCAGGGGCGGGAGCGTCGCCCAATCCGCCTGCTGCAATTTCCGCATCTGCCCGACCGCATCCCCGATCGGAGTCATTTTCTGAAGCCACCGGAGCTGGATTTCACGCTGTTCTTCTTCATACCACACCTTGTTATGCGAAAGCCAATGGGCATTGGATTCCTTTTGATACTCCTGATTCATGTCGGAAAGTTTTTTCAAAGGCTCCTCAAACTGCCTCTCATTATCCTGAGCGGCTTTCGCGCGAACCTCCTTGTAATGTTCCAGAAGCTCCGCGGCTTTCTTGAGATCGTATCCTTTCGAAAAAGTGTCCGTCACTTCGCTGTAGGCCGCTTCCAACGCGGAAAGAATCGACGATTTGTCGAAAGGCTTGTACTGATACATTTCCTTGGGCGAAGTCGCCACGGCCTGCTCGTATTCCCGTTGGACCTGCGCGGCCTTCTGCTGGACATCCTGTTTCCGATAGCCGTAAATATTCTCCTTGAACGAATCGATCATATCGATATACGGCTGAACCCCCTGCATCGCCTGTCCCGCAAGGGCCTTGATCGCCCTTGCCGCTTCCGCGGTCTTGGCCTCTTCCGCCTGAATCCTGACCTTCATCTCAGCTTCGATCTGGTGTTTTTTCATAATGTCATCTTTCATCTCGCTGAGTTTCTGGATCAGCGCCGTTTTCATGTTGTCGCCGAATTCATCCTGCGTCTTATCGTCCCCATCGTATTTAAAATACCATCCCGTAACTCCGATCTGCTCCTCCCATTCGGTATTCACATAAGAAACGACATCCGTCCCCACCAGCCATTGTTCGAAACCCTTCGGATTCTGAACGCGATCGATGGGCAAAATCGCTTTCAATTTCGCTTCCAACGCCGCGTCGAAGGCGTACGCCACAATATACTGACATAGCGCTTCAACCAATGCCTGCGCCAGGCGGTAGTATCCCCATCCGGGGATAAAATATTCGATAATCTTTTCGGCCGCCTTGACCTTCAAAGCTTTGATCCCTTCGTCGATCCCGCCTTTCTGCCACTCCTTATACGCATCAACCAAAACATCCGCTCCCGCCAGAGCGGTCTTGACTGCGTTCATCCCCGCAAGAACTTTCGGAGCGATATCGGTATCCACCTGCGACCATACCGCGGCAACGGACTGCCCCTCGACCACGCATTTGTGCATCATGGCCGCGACCTGGCTTTTAAACAAATCCTCCCGGATTCTCGCCTGCGCGTATTCCGTGATTTTGTCCTTCATCGCGTCCCAAGACTTGTCGATAGTCTTCTCCCAAATCCGTTCTTTTCCTTTCGAAAGGATATATTCCAGTCTTTGCTTATCGCTCATGTTCTTCATTTCAGCCATATCGTTGAAAAAATTCACCGTGGACTCCAAAAGTTCCTTGGAAGCTTTTCCCGCCGTGGTGTCGGCAAAATTTTCATCGGCGGGATATCCGTACGGCACCGGAAGGGTGGTCACGATAAAAACGCAAAGAAAGAACACACTTTGAAATTTTCTCATTTTAAGAAAAGCCTCCCTGAAAGAATTTCGGAACTCGGAAGGGAAATCCCCGAAAAACGTTTCAGCATGATGCCTATCAAAACGCGGCGAATCAAACCGTCCGGAGATTCTTGGAACCGTCGGTCTGGACCGCATATTCAAATTGAACCGTATCATCAATCGGCGGATTTTGTATCAGCTGCGTAATCCGGACTTTTCCGTAATACCCTTCGGTCGTGATGAATGCCAGGACGCTCCCATTGGCAATATTGGCATTCGCGCCGTATCCGCCCGAAGGAGCCGTCGTGAGGTTATCAAAGGTATAGGTGCCCGTCACATCCTGAATCTGGGCCGCGCCGACCGTCTGGAACCTCGTTCCCATGACAAAATCCACGTCTCCCGCCCCCAGCACGCCTTCCTGCCCGGACGAAAACTTGAAGCCGTGAATATTTCCCGGCGCGGAAACAACGGAACCGTTATTCGTATTGAGCTGGCTGACCGACTGCACGCCCCCGCTGTCTTCGGTCTCACCCGCGCCGGGCTGGGCGGGTACTCTTTCGATGTCGGCTTGGCGGATTTCCTCAACCACCGTCTGAGACAATCCGCTCGACTGAGCGATTTCCGGCGAAAGCGTGGCATAAATCAAATTCCCCCGCAAATTCCTGATTTTCATTTCTCCGTCCTCGAGCACAAAAGTAAAATCCGTGTTCCCGCTGGTCCGCTGTTCCTGTCCCGTCGTGCGTGGGACCTGGATTTTGTCCCATTTCGTCTCGGCCGTAAATTGTCCGTTCCGTATCTCGATTCGGTTGATAAAAATAGAGAGCCGGATATTTGCAAACATGTCAAAATCCGTCCGGACGCCTTCGTCCAGAAAGGTCTTGTTCCCGAGAAAGTCCCGGGCAATCAAACGGGAGAACATCCCCAAGTCCTGTCTCTCATAAGCCTCGGAAACTTTTTTGACCGCGGCCACTACCAAGTCTTCATAATTAATGTTCCGGTAGATAATTCCCGAAATATTGGGAAAAACTTTGAATTCAATCTCCTGAAAATCCGTCGTCTTGATCTTAAGGACCGGTTCATACAGCTTTTCCGGAATCGGCACAATCGCGCAGAAAATATCCTGGCTCAAAGGCAGTTCTTTCCAGGATCGTCCGCCGTCCTCCGAAAACAGAATATTCTGCACTCTCTCCAAAGTCGTGAGACGCGCGGTAATTTCGGCCGCCCCCTGCCTCAATTCGGCATTGGTCAGAATCACATCGCCGGAGGCGTTCGATAAACTAACGGTATTCAACCTTGCGTTGCGAATCTCAAAACCGTATGAATCCGCGAACCCCCGCATCAGGCTCGAATACTGCTTCCCTCCGAATCCCCCGATCCCCTGCCCGGGCCCCGATTGTCCGGCCCCGGCACCAGGTCCTCCGGAAACTCCCCCAGGCCCGGCTCCGCCACCTCCCGCTCCGGCAGCACCGGCACCAGGCCCGACCTGCGCTCCGCCCGGAGCTCCCACTTGAGGCCCTCCTCCTCCGCCGGCGCCCGCACCGGGCCCACCGCCTTGAGGAACGCCGCCTGCTCCCGGACCACCCTGCGCAACACCGGGACCTCCGGGCTTCTCACCCGGTTTTCCGCCGGGGCCGCCGCCCCCCGGCTCTCCTGGCTTCCCGCCCGGCCCGGTCGTTTGAGTCTTCGCAAGATATTCCTCACGATCATCAAATATTTTCTTGAGATTTCCGAGTATTGCGATGTAGCGCTGTCCAAGCGGATTATTGTAATCGCTCGCATAATTAGAGTAGCTTTCATTAACGGCATATCGCACCTTCTTGCCGGAATCCGCCGTCGTCAGAGCATTCGCCATCCCTTCCACATTCGTAACCGCAATCATCTGCTGATCAAATTGAATATCGCTCGCATCATATTTGACGCCATTGACCGCACCCTCAAATTTGTCGAGCGTGCTCGCCCAAAGCGTCATCGTTGAACCGGAACCTATCGAAACGATCGCATTGGCTTCCGGAGCCGGCTTGATATCGGAAGGCCGAAGACCTGCTCTCAATTTCTCGAGTACTTTGGGCGCATAGGCTTTAATAAACTTGAAACCGGAATAGCCTTCCCAGCCTCTTTCGATATTCTGCCCGTATTCCGCGATATCGCTGGCAAGCATATAATGTCGGTAGGGCGTATTAGTAATTCCCATTCCCATTTCTTCTTCCACCACCACGACGTAATCCGGATTGTAACTATCTCCCTTATTTTTGAGAACCTTCAATTCCTCCTGTTTTTCAAGAAACCACTGTATCGCATTGAGATTGGACTGCAACCAATCCGAGTCTTCGGCACGCTTCCGCGAGTCCTTGTCAACGTCACTCCGGTAGTCTTCAATCTCACCCCGTATTTTCGAAATCAGTTTCGGAAGCCCGGCCACGGTATTGTTAATCGTGTTTATTCGCTGATGAATATCTCCCGTATCCTGTTCGCCCACCAAAACTTTAATTTCCAAAATATCTCTTTCTGAAAGCTCAGGCAGATTTTTCCAAAATTCGGCGGCTTCCTGCCAGCTGATAAACCACTTCTCGATTTCCTCGGCGGTTTTCATCACTTCAGCGGAATTTTTGGCGCCCCACAAAATCGCACTCGTCCGGTTCGACATCTGATCATACAGACTTCTCAAATTCGATGCCGAATTGAAGGGGTAATCCACCACATAAGGTTCTTCCTTCTTAAACTCGTCCACAGCGGCCTCAAACCTCCCCATAAGGTTCCCGATCTCCTCCGTCATATAGGAAGAAGTCGCCAGTTCAACGCCCGTAACCAGTTTAACGGGCAGATTATTCTCCGCTTCGGACAAATACCCCTGATACTGCGCCCACTGACTCGCCCGGGCGTCTCTCAATTTCCGAAACTCATTCACCATGCGGTCGATCTCTTGCACCGTTTGATCAATCGTCAGGAAACCCGCATTCCGCAGCGTGGTATTCACCTCAGCCGCAATTTCAAACGCTCTGGCGCAGACGGCCATCTCGTCCTGGAGTTTCTTGATCGGGACCGAAAGCGTCTCCAAAGATTGCTTGATACTCTTCCGTTCCGATTCCAATTGATCGATCACGGCCTGAATCTCCACCGTGCGGCCGGCACCGTATGAGTTAATCCGTTTTTGCAGATCCCAATCTCTTGCGGTCAGTTGGTTCTGTTGAGTAAATAATTCTTCGAGCTTTTCGGAGATCTCTTTATCATGGCTCTCTTTCACGTCCCTCACCTTCTTCAAAGTCCCCTCGTCGTAACTGTAATAAACATCCACCTTGCGCCGATGATCATCCCTCCACGACATCCTGGCCTGGTCCGCTTCGGCAAATTTCCCTTGATTCAGGTAGTACAACACATCGCCGATCATGGCATCGGGTTTTGTCTCCCACTGATCGAAAGGTTCGAGAAGCCCCTCGAAATTCTGTTTATAAAACTTCATTTCATCCGCAAGGTCCTCTTCCTGAGCCGCCTGATAAACCGTCGCCGGATTTTTGGCGATCTGCCCTTGCTCTCTTTCCAGGACTTCGTTGAATCTCTTCTCGAGTGCGAACCATTCAAGTTTCTCGGCCTGCAGAGCCTTCATCAGCTCCATCTCCCCCAGCACATGCGCCCCGGAAGTCGCGCGCATCATCTTCAGGTTCCACGCCTCGATCAGAGACTGCAATTGCTGCCACTTTTTCGGGTCCTTGAGAAACCCTTCCCCCTTGCTTCGTTCGCCGGGACTTTTCGCGAGCCAGTCTTTCCATTCCGGAATTTCTTTCGCGAGCTTCTGCTTCGAGGTGTATTCCTGTAAGAGACGGACAAAATCACTGTCCAACAGGCCGACTTTTCGGACATATTCCGCGAATCCGGACCGTTCCTGACGGAGACGGGCAGCCGCCCACGCCAGCTTCGCCTGTTTATTCACGTCTTTAATCAGGGCCATAATCCAGGCCCGCACGCGGTTGTATTCATCGTCCAGGGCCTCGATCTCATCACTCCGCTTGGTGTCTACGCCGGAACCGACCGCTTTCCAGCTCTGCACCCACTGCGACCATGTCTGCTCGGGCCATTTATCCCCGATCACCTTGGTCACATAGGTTTTGACCAATGCCCGCGTCCCGTCATCCGTAATGAGATATTTCTCGAAAAAGTAATCCGCGCTGTCCGAATCCTCGGGAATCGTCGGAGGCGAATCGGAACCCGGATTCAAAGAACCGAGAAGCCGGCGGTCATTATTGACCTTGCCGTACAACGCTTCGATTTCCAGTGCCGCCCCGGTCTCCGCCACCTGCTTTTGCGACTCCAGCGTGAAAATCGCCGCCGCGCAAGCCGCTTTCACGATCGGGTGGTCCACCGCTTCGGCCACCGCATAAAGTGCCTTTATGGAGCCTTCGGAATAATCCCCCTCGCAGATTTTTTCTATGGCATCCAGCGCTTGTTGAGTGCTTTTAAAGATTTTCTTGTAGAGATTGTACTTATTCTGGATAAAAGACTCGTTGGTTTGCAATTCTTCCATTTCGTCTTTACTCATCTTCCACGCCAGGAGATCAAACATTTTTTCATAGAAAAGCGCCTCGGCCGCCTCCCCGACATTCCCTTTTTTCTCGGACACCTGCTCTGCAGTTTCATACCCCAGAGTCGCAATTAGGTTGATGTCTTCGGCGCTTCTTAAATATTTTCCGGCAATACCCTCACGCAGCGGTAAGAGGACGAGGGAAAACGTCAGAACAAGAAAACCCGGCACAATCTTCTTCATTTTTTGCTCCTAAGCACAAAGATATTCCCGGTTTAATAAAATTCCCATTGATTGGAGGGGTAGCTTACCGTGCCGGAGGCAATACTTCAAGATTTTTTATCGGTTGCAACATGCTGATAAGCCAAATCTTAGAAACAATCCGGACATCCCAAAACCGAGCGAAAATCCGAAAAAATTACGCGGCTTTCTGAACGGCTGCTTCCTCCGAAGCGGCACGAAGGATTGACCCGATAAATCCGTTGAGATCCAGGCTGATACCTCCGTCCTCCCCGACCTTGAATCCTTGCGAAAGAAAATCGATATTCAGCTCATGAAGGAGGGGGATCAGCCCGTCCGGCGAGCCGAGAATTTTAGCGCGTTCGTCGGAATTTTTGCTCGCCAACGCAAAAATCAGGAGCAACGCCGCATCGATTACGGATTTTTTCAGACGATCGGGGACCTGACTCACCTGGGCTAAGATCGAAACCAGTAATCGCGTCGCGGAAGCATCCATCGCAAGCTTCTCGCTCAGAAGAACCGGAACCTGATATTTTCCGGCCTGAATCTCGGATTGAATCCCGGGTTGAGTTCTCCGGATCGTCGCCATTGCTTTCTCAATCGAACGGGCCGGCCTTGACGGGTCCTTGAGAATGTCATAGTAAGGAACATGCATTTCCCTGATCTGCGAAAGCAATTCCCTGTCCATTTTCTGCTCGCGCCCGTGCAAAATAATGAGATACTTAAGAGCTTTTTCATACGATCTCAAAGAGTCCAGAGTCGGCGCCATCGAATCCCCCGTGTGATCCAAAATAAACACATGCGCGCCCGCGCCCCGGCTGAGAAGATTCGCTTTGGCCTCCCCGATTCTGGTGTCAAACGCCCCGATCTGCTCCGCCGTCAAATCCTGCGTCTGTTCCTGTGCCTCAAGATTCCCTTCCAGCGCTAGATCCCCAAGCACCACACCGCGAACCGCCTGCGCGATTTCGTCCGCCTCTTCCGCAGACAAATCAGGCAAAACTTCTTTCAGCCCTCTTTCAAGTTCAGTCCCCATCGCCGCATCAAAGAAATTTTCCGCTTTCGAAAGTCCGTCTATAAATCGCAATCCGCCGGAATCCAATTCCGCACGCAGTTTCTCCAATTGTTCCCGCGCCCGCCCCGCGAGGAAATCCCGGACCCCTTCCGTCCCGGCCTTTTCATATTCCGCCGCCACTGCATCCGCAAACTCCCCTGAAGTCACATAGCCGGTCAGAACCAAAAACGGATTTTCCGGGGCCGTCACCTCAACAACAGGCTCATTTCCCTTCTCACCCAATGAAGCACCTTGTGATGAAACAGCGTCATCTCCTACCCGAGATGTTCCCCATGAGAAAGTTCCGGTGTAAAATACCTTGCCGTAATCCGTCACCACCGCCTGCGCAATCTTCTCTTCCCCGGCTATTTCCGGCAATACGCCTACATCTGCCTCCCCTATTTCTGAAACATCCAAGCCGGGGTATTTGCTGCCATCCAATCCATGGAAAGCGCTCAGAGATTCCGTTCTTTGCTGAACCAGAAACCCCACAATTCGCCCTTCATACTCTCCTACAAAATAAGTAAATGGCGAAAACCCAGGTATTGAAATTAAGCTCACCCCATCCACGCGAATCCTCGCATATCCAGCAGCGTTCGCGATTAGAGACATTTCATTAACTTGGTTTTCAAAAAAATAGGCAACGCTATCCGGGCCGGGCGGAAAATGCGCGAACTTAAATACCAGATTAGGATACCCTTCCAATGTGAAAGCATCCCAATTGTAATCACGCCCCTGTAACACAACCGGTCCGCCAGCCTCCGGCAGATATCTTTTCTCAACCAGTAATTCATGCATTATCCTTTCGATAATATCAGCAATCAAGCCACCCCCCTTTGACACAACAACTTCTGGAACACGATACTCTTCCATATTTTCCAACGTAAGAGGGGAAATGGATTCCAATGTTTCCGGATCTACATCTCTAATCTTCTTCACGGCAAATGGATCTACCGAAACAATCCGCCCCTGATAGATCCCCAATTGATCCTCACTTAAATCCGCGAATCGATATCCAAACTGCCTGACATAATTGCTGAAAGCAATCACATCCAATACGGCAGCATTCATATCCACCTTTGCCTGCAAAAAGTAAGGAATTCTGACCTCTTCATCGCCTTCCGCCACAACCGGCAATTCTCCCCATTCAAAAGGCGCCTCAAAAACCTGCGGTAATCTTTCCGCCAAAAATCGTTTATTTGAGATTTTCAAAACCCGCCCATCTTCCAGCTCAATCGCAACAGAATCTAGCCCCGCACCCAAAAAGGTTTTGGCTCTTATCCCAAATCCCTCAAATGCCTTGGCATAAAGTTCCAACGGATGAAAAACACCCGCCTTGGGATTCTCGGAAGCTTGAGTTCTTAAAATATCAGAAACCGAGATAAGCCCTTTCGCCGAGCTATCAGACACTTCCTTCTCAACACTTCTTCTCCTCTCAAAAAAACTCCTCAGGGACCCCAAAAAACGTCCTCCTCCTCCCCCCCCCAGAGAAGACGCATTCACGGTTTCCTGAAAGTCCTCCGTCTCCCGCCGGAGATCGGCGAGCAGGTCCTGAAGGAAAGCTTCCTTCACCTGCAAAACGGGATCCAGCGTTTCCCCGTCGATTCCGAGGCTCCTTCGCAAATCCCCTCTTGCTTCGTCGTAGATTCGCTTTCTCCTGGCATACAACGATTGAAACGCGCTTCTTTCCTCCGCAAGCATCCGTTTCCTTGGCTTATTCTCTTCCAAAGCCCCTGCATCAATCCCCGCCTCACCCGACTTCTCGATTTTCCTTGTTAGCCTTCGAATCCTACCGTTCAAATTGTTAATCCGGTTTCGCAATGACTTCAGATCAGTGCCTGCGACCTCAAATAAAATTCGGTCCAATCTCCTGCCGTCCAAAGTCTCAAGATTTTCCCCTGTTGATTCCAACCCTTCCAAAAGACGCGCCCGCCGGCCGAACATTACCCCAAATAACGCCGCAAAATCTTCCATCGGACCTGCCATGCCGCGAGGTTTCTTCGGAGTAGGGTCTTCCACCGCCGCGTAACTTTCCAACGGAAAATCCGAATTCCACATCCTGAAGTACCCCGAATCCGAACAGCCATACATAATTTTCCTCTTCAATTCTTCGTAAGGGATCTCATCGGGATCGACTAATTCGGACCCTCCCCGCACATATTTCCAGCCTCCGATTTTCAGAAATTGGCGCAATCGCTTCTCATTATTTAAAACATACTCGTAAAAAACCCCATGGCCTATTTCGTGCGCGGCCGTGTAGTATGTCTCGAAATCAAATCCGCCCTCCGTTCCTCCCATTGAAATCCTCCGGTCCAGCCGGTGATAGGACGCATTCCCCCAAATCCCGGCTTTACCGATCAGCCGGATGATTTGTTTGACATGAATTTCAGGAGGCATCATCCCGATCGCTTTCTGCGTGCGGTAAAAAAGCGTATCGCTCATCCTGCCGTCCACCGGCAATTGCGGATTCAGTAAAATAATCGGCTCAATGCTGTCTCCGAATCCGGAAGGGCCGAAACGGAACATCCTGGCCGACAACTGGTTCACGTAATCCGCCGCCTCGCCGTTCGCGCTTAAACCTAGTCCGATCAAGGCCGTCCAAAGCCGGTTCTCAAGGGCAAACAACCGCGGCGGGATCTTAAAATCCGCCCCCTGTTCCGCTTCCAACGATTCCCGCAACTTCACAATTTCCCCGGCCTTTTCATCGGCGGTTTTCTTTAAAAATTCGACAACCGTCTTTTGGCCGTCCGCATCCAGGCATCTTGCAAAACGCCCCAAAGCAATCGCAACCCGCCAGTCATGATCGAATGACATCGTCGACATAACGCCCATCGCGATCGAAACAAATCTCGCCTTCGATTCAGCACTGACGCCGCTCATGTTTTCATTCAAACTGAGGGAACTGATCGTCTGCACATGCTGAACCAGCATCGGAGCGAATTGCGTCATTTCCGTTAACCTTTTCAAGAGTTCCCCTTTCTCCGCATCCGCCAGATCCGGGTCCAAAAGCTGCTCATGGATCTCCTCGATCGCTTCGGGACTCTCCCGGACCCGCTCGGCTAATTCCTCCAATAAATCAACCTCTCCGACAAAAACCCGTTCCAATTCCTCAGGGCTCTCAAATGCCATTCCCAGCAAAGCTTCTGCCGCGGCATGCCGCATCTCCATGCTTTCGGCGGGATTAATCAGAATATCCAATAATCCGTTCTGATAGCCATAGAATTCAATCAACCTTATTGCGCTCTTCCGAATGCGATCCTCCAGCGAAGGATCATTCGCGATTCGAAACAAAACCTCCGGCTCCAACGCAAAGCTGTCCAGGATCAGCAAAATCCGATCCGCCACATCGGTATAATTATTTTTTTCCGACCGGCCGGACACGCCTTTCCCCGCCAGCTCTGTTTTGATTGCCTCAAGATGCAAGGCTAATCCCGGCACTAATTCCTTCCAACGCGAATCCTCTTCTCCCCAGCGCGCTTTAAGGACCCCCAGAATTATTAAAACCGCATTTTTTTCATTCCTTTCCGCCCTCCCCGGAAAAGCCTTATTCACAATCCCTTCAATCTCATCCCCCAGGGCCCCCTCCTGAATTTGCTTCGTCCCCTCACCCAGCGATGCGGCACCGGCCCATTGCAGGATTCCGCCAATCCCCTCCGCATTGACTGCAATCTGCCTGACAACCCGCATGCCAAAAGCCTTTTGCAGCAAGTCAAGGGTCCTTAATAATTCGGGCAATTGCTCCCGGACTCCTTGCAAAATGTCTCGCTCATTCACATATCGCCCATCCGCCTGATAATCCGCAAGATAGCCGTCCAATATTTTCGAAATACCCGTCCAGGGAGCGTCTGGCGCGACTTTCAAAATTCTACGCCACTCAGCCTCAAAAAATTGCGCCGCACCATCCCCTTTCCGGCGTGCCGCATTTATTTGCGCCGAAGAATCTTCCTCTCCGGTAACAAAACTGAACCTGATCGCTTCTGCAATTTCATCCGTCATTCCAAAGAGCCCCTGCAAGATCTGCAGGTTATACGAGTAGGCAAAAATCTCATTCAGAAAAGAATTCCCGATTGCTCGCGAGTCGTCTTCACGAAGCAGCCCCTCCTCTCTCAAATTTCCGCGCATAATTCGATAAGCCGAATGAGCAGCCTCATGCAACGCAGTCCCCAACCGGTTGACTCTTTGATAAATCGTCATAACCAGCTCCGTTATCGGAACCCCGTCTCTAAGCCCCCGTTCAAACTCGCCGATAATTCGTTCGCTATCCAATATTCGATCCATATTGATTTGAGCATTTCCCGTCACCACATCCATAGTATCCTTATCCGCACTAATAACAGGAACCCGAAACTTCCCCGCCTTAAATTCAACCCCTCCGGATTTTCGCCCGCCCTCCGAATTAAACCTCAAATCATAATCCTCAGTCGGTAAAGCAATGACCCCTCCCACAAATCCGCGATTCTCTAATCCCTCAATCTCCACATATCTCGCGCGTAAAGCCATTTCAAAAAACAAATCATCCGACGGGGTTCCCCGTTCCGCCAAAATCTGTTTCAATGCCTTACCGGGGTTCCAAGAAAGTCTTTCAAAAACAAAAAATTGTGCGGGAGGCAAAACCTTTTTCGCGGCCACAAGTGAATAATTCGACTCTTTCGCGGACTCCCAGCCCCTCCGGAAAGCTTCGAGCTGTTCTTCGCTATAATCCGCATTCAACCCGGCCAGCAGAGCGCGCATTGCCGCCACACTTTCACTTGCGCCTTCATTCCCCAGCGAAGAGGCATTGACATTTTTCTCCCCGCCCGGTGAGGACAGAGCCCCTCGAGAAAGTCTGCCGCCCGTTTCACCGAAAAACATTTTCATAATCAGGTTCACAATCGCGTGAATTGCCCGAGACAGCAACGTAGAGCGGGAAATTAAACGAAAAAGAAACGGAAGATGCGTCTCAAGCCAAATCCAAAACGCAGCGCCGGAAATTAAAGCGCTAATGATGTCGGGATGAAGTTCATTCTGCAGATTTGAAAGTTCGGAGAGTATTTTCTCATTCGGGAGCCCTCCGTACCGACTCATGTCGACATCATACGCATCCAACCCCGTCGCACTAAAATCGGGAGATTCGGGAATGACTGAAGATTCTTCGATGTCCCGGCTCTCCTTCCAAAAATCCTGAAGAGTCTGAGGACCGATGTCTTCCAATGGCTGCATTGGTTTTATACTTTCCTCAAGCAAATCAAAACCGCTGGGCGAGAGAAGATCACCGTTGGGAATTTGTTTGCCTATTCTGCCGAAAAGAAGAGCCCTCTTCAAATCTTCTTCAAATAAAGACTCCATAACCCCAGAAAAATCATCGCCCAAAAGCTGAGTCCCTCTCCCATCGTTCGCGCTCCCCATCCATTTAAAAGCCTCTCTCATCCATGCCAAAGGATTAATCCCCATGGCTTCAAAAACATCATTCAGCGTTTTCGCATCGCCCGGATCAGGAGATTGATATCCGTCCCGGGGAAAATCTTCCGGAAGCATGCCCAGTTCTACCAGCATCGCAACATCCGAATCCGTAACTCTGGTACTAAAATGGGTAATTACATTCCCATCCGCATCTTTCATCTGCCCGATAACCGCCCCCAGAAGATACGCCACCGGTTCATCCGCGGCCGAATCCATCCAACCGCTTCCCGCCCCCGCTAATCGTTGAGTTTCAATCAAAGCCGCCGATGCGCGATAAAGCGGAGCAGAATGGATGGCAGTGACCAATCCCGCAAGATTGGGATGCAATTGGGAAAAATAACGGCGAAGAGAGTCCAACCTTCGAGCCGCATTTTCCCAATTTACCGAAGGTTCCGCAGAAATCCCCCGTTCCTTCAAATCATTCTGATACCGGTCCAGCGCCTCCCAGTTATGATGGACATGGTGGTAGAGTTCATGGGCGAAAGTGGAAAGGTTCCATTTTAAAGGCTCCACAGATTCAAGAAAAATCGAACGGTCTCCCTGCAGGTAAATCCCCCCCGCCGGTTCCACCCAGTGTCTGGCCCGCACCAAAACAAGACGAGAATCAAGCGATACCCCGGCCGCATCCGGAAGCGCAAGCATTCGGCTAACTGCATCCCCGCCGGGTTGAGCCAGAAGACCTTCGATCTCCTCGCGGGAAGGAGAATAAAGCAATTGCCAATGCAAATCCCTGGCTAATTTCGGATTCTGTTTCTTGGTTTTCTGAGCGAGAAAACCCAAAACCCCCTGCGAAGATTTCATCGCCTCCGGGCCGGCTCTCCTCTTATTCGCCTGTCCCCGGAGTCTTTCCTGAAGCCTTCTCGAAAAACCCCCGGCAAAATCCCGCAGATCCCCTTCTTCGATCAAATTCGCATCAACATCAACAAATACCGCTTCCTGCGGATCCGGCTGCGCGGCTCCGGCCCCTTCCGCATAACTTCTCGCTTTCGACACATCATTGACAAGAATTCTCGAAACTCGTCCCTCGCCGTCGGTGATTACGATAATATTCGCGAGGGGCAGGGAATCCGTCCCTTCTCCGATCCGGCAGTCCAAATAAAAAACCCTCTCTCCCGTAGGAAGCGATTCCATCTCATAAACCGCGCCGACCGCCATCTCCCCGTCGTGAACTCGCATCTGCTCCATCGCCTCGGCCAAATACTGCCGAGCCGTACTCTTACCCGTCGCATAAGCGTCATCCAACGCCTCACTCACGCTCCGGCCCGCCCGCGCGTCGCGGATCTGATTCGCAATCGTTTCATCACTCGCCCCCAGCGATGAAGCCGCCGTAAGTTTCTCGGTTTCTGGGGCCGCGGACATCCCGAGAGAACTACCCGATCCCTGAGGTTGGACATGCTGAATCGTCGAAATAATGCCGGACGGTTTATTGGAAACCAATTCGACTGCTCCATCTGATGAGGTCAGATTGGATTGCGCCGTAGAAACACTTGCGCTTCGGGGATAAAAATTAAACAGTAAAGTCACTCCCAGCACAACTGAAGTCATGACTTTCCTCATATTGACAGGCGAGAGCAAATTTTCCCAAAAAACATCGGCGGGAGGCGCCCGTTCCCGGGCTGACGGTAACGATACGGTACTTTTCACTCCCTCGCTTGTCCCGAGCCATTCGGCCCGAAAGGCATCCACCCGTTGTCTGCGCTCTTCCGCCCGGCCGAGAATTTTCCCGGCTTGCTGTCTTGTGTTTTCCAGTTCGTCTTGAGAAATTTCAGGGTTAAGTAAAACCCGGAAAAACTCCGTCAGATCCCCGATTCCGCCTGCCGTCCTTCCGATCTCAGTCAGAAGTTCTTTCAATTCATCCCCTCTGACAATCCCCAGGACAGCAAGGCGCTTGATGATGTCAAGGGAAGCACGCCATTCCTCTTCGAACTTCGCCCGGTTCACTCCGATCTCAAGCTTATGACTCAAATTACGCTTCCCATAATAGTCCAAATAGTCATCGACCGCGGCCCTCTCACTTTCCCACAGCTTCCAAATTTCCGGACTATCCTTCCTGAAATATTCAAATTCCGCGGCCCGGGCATTCAATTCATCCAGCAGAAAGTCATTAACCGAATGATAAACCCCTCCTTCCGCCGAATAAGTCCGATGCGCCGATTCATGCCTTCGGGTCCTGGCTTTCTCAGACCAATTCAGCGTTCCGAGAAACGAAAGAGGCAGCCTCACCCCCACCCGTGATCCGCCAATCGCGACCCCGGCGGCAAACATGTCCCGTATAAATAATTTTGAAAGGAAATCCGGTATCGTCTGATCTCTTATTATCGAATAAACGCGATACGCCGCATACCCAAGCAAAGCAAGAAGCCCGTAAGAATAAATTGCTTCCCTCATGCCGAAGGTTTCGTAGAGAATTCTTAACGTTCGGAACAGAGAGAAAATCGGGACGAATCCCAACGCGGTAAATAAATTTAACGAATCCCAAAAAACCGATCTCGTCTTCACATCATAAGCCGCAATGCCGGCCATCCGGCTGATTTTCTCAACCACACCATTCCGCAGGACAATCCTCCTCAAACCGGGAATTTTTCCGAGCACCCGCAGATATGGAGTCATTTGGAATCCCCCGGCAGTAGGATCCATTCCATCGATCATACGATCTCTCAAATACACCTGAGCCATTTTGCGGGGCCGCCCCCAACGATTAATGCCCGCAAGGATTTTCGCCTCCCGCTCGACTTTCGCCCGGGAAAGGCCCCTGAGCAGCTCCCCTACTTCCGCAAAACCCATGTCCGTTCCGGAATCCCGGAAAAACCGGAGAATCCCGATTCTCGCTTCTTCCTCAATCCCGCTCACAACGCCGGTCAGCAAATCTTCTCCGTCCTTAGAATTCACATCAGCCAGATAAGGCAGTCTTCTCAGCAAATCCGCGACCTTGTCAACCGTCTGAAGCACATCTTTCATCCCCCAGACGAAATTCTTCTTGCCCCGCGCAGACCGGACCGCCTGCACTTGCACGTAAATATCTCCCAAAAAGCTTTTGATCGCGCGAAGATCCTGCTCCGAAGGCGTTCCCTGCGACCAAGTCCAAGGCTCAGGATATTGTTCCATGAGCGCGTCAAACGCTTCCGGCAAGAGCCTGAAGCTTTCAGCTTCTTCCTGCCTCGCACCCAAAGACTGGGCGGTTTCCATATCATCTTGCGATTGAACAGGAATCAGCGGAATCGGCTGAAAGAGGGGTAAATCTCTTAAGGGTAAAGGCTCCAACGGCTTGAAGTCCCCGGCAAAAGGTTTTAGCTGAAGCAACCCCTCCTCGGTAAACTCAACCTTTGGAACTTCAAAAGAAGTCATCGAAACAAGCGTAGGCCCCTGCAAGACTCTCTTCCCTTTGCGATATTCTTCGAAATAATAATCCAGAAAATTCTTCAATCCCCCGCTACCCGCATTAATCCGAAGCCGGATGTTATCACTCCATTCCCGTATTTCCCTCCCAAGCTCCGGGGAAACAAAAGGAATCAGGCTTTCAAGCCCTCTTTCTTCGAGGGACGTTCCGAAAACCTGCGATCGAATGATAAAAGGAAGAATTTTCTCCAGCGCATAGGCTCTTTCCATCCGCGGCGTTTCATCAAACCACCTCCCCAATTCCGTACGGACAAAGTCTCCTAAACTTTCCTCATAACCGCTCAAATCGACTCCTGACATTCTTAAATAATTCGACATAAATTCAATGAGCGAATCCATGCTGTCAACCGATTCGGCCGTTTGGTGCATCGGCTGATTCTGTTCGGCCTCTGCAACGCTAACGCTTTCGGAAGGAATTTGAGGGTGAAAATCGCCCCTCTTCATCGCCTCTGAAACTTTCAGCACCGCCTGAATCATCAGCAATCTTTCAAAATACATTCGAAGACGATTGGCCGGAGATGTCAGCCGGACCTCCCCCGTGCCCTTATCCATCTCGAAAGGCTGATTCATCGCCGACTCAATGACCTCCAAAGCCTCGGCCTTTTGATCTTCTCCTCCCCATTCAAAAGTTCTCCTCTCGACATCAAAATTCGAACGGAGCAGCACATCATCCGTCACGGTCTCCCGAAAGGTTTCCGGAAACACGCTCATCACACCCCTCATAAACATCGGCATCGTGCCCATATACCCGGTATCCACAAAAGTCACCCGAGTTTTCCCCGGGATCCCCATTGCAACCAACTGATCCCGGACCTGATCGACGGCCTTTCGAAATACCGCAAGTGCCTCGGCCCCACATTGCTCCTTTAAACTAGCCACCAGAGAAGGATTTCCCTCCAGTCGGTCAAGATCTCCGTTGTAAATCATCCTGAAGTTTCGGAAGAATTCCCCCTCATCATATCTCTCTTCCTCGAAAAGCCTTGTATAAACCTTTGACCGTTCCTCGATTTCCATCAATCCGTAGACAATATCCCTCACCGTCTCCCCCAAACTCACACGGCTTGCGTAGTAAAGGGTCCCTTCTTTTCCCCGATCCGGATAGAGCCTTTGTATAGCATCCTGCACGAAATAAAGGATCCCTCCGTCCCGTGCCAGATAGACGGCTTTTGTTCCATTCAGTTTTTGAGTGGCAAATAAAGTTTCCGCGAGAAAATTCGCTGTCTCTTTTAATTTTGCCAGCGTAACCGGACGGTGTTCCGCAATCTCTTTTTTTCTGCCGATAATTTCATAAACCGACTCGTCCGAAAGGCCGAGCAAGGTTTCCAGAGTACTCTCAAGCTCCCGCGCTTGAGCTTCGCTCTCCGGAATTCCCGATGCTCGAATCTCCTCACCAAGTCTCCTTGCCTCCGCTTTAAGCGCTTCGCTGATATCCGGAGCAGATTCTCCCGCCAAAACCGGCTCAAACCCGGCCGCACTGTACATTTCCTCCAGATATTTCGAGCCGACAATTCCCGTCTCATCCGACAAATTCAACTCTCGCCCCAGCGACGACCCCGTCGGGCGGGTTGTTTCGGAACCTTCATCTTCCAGATGAATCGCCTCATTGACAACATCTCTCATCCCCAAAGAGCTGGCATTGACGCTCAATGCTCCGCTTGAAGAACGGACTTCATCCCAAAGCGGCCCTGCCTCCATCAGGGCAAAAATGTCGTCAAACTTCTGCGACACAGATTTTCCCCGGCTATCCCGAAATTCAAACGCATCGGCTTTAACGGCCAATGTGTCCGCTTTATTGACTGCCTTGAGGACAGCCAATCGATGCCTGACTTGATCCAGGGTAAAATGTTTAGGAAGGGTTTCCAGAAGATCTCTTGCGACAGTCCGTTCATCCGCGTCAGGATGATCGTCCGGACGAATGCTGTCCGTCACCGTGCCGTGATGGCGGACAACCCAAACAATTTCGTCAATGGTATCGTGCGGCAGATGCCAGCCGGAATTAGTCAGAATTTCATTCGCAAGATAGCTGGAAGGAATCGCATGCTCATAATCCCTCTCCACGCTCACATCTCCCACGGGTTTTCCCAAATCATGAAGGCCCATCGCAATCAAAGCCTCGTCTCTCTCAGACAAAATCTCCGGAGAACTTGCGGCATCGCTCAGCGCCTGAAATTCGGGAAGAGGAGGCACTTCGACACCCTCTCGCGCCTCACCTCCCCTCAGCCGGGCAAAAGCCGCCTGTGTGTGCCCGGAAAGGAACTGCCCGTCGTGTTGTTTTTTCCCTATAATTCTTCGCCACTGGGGGATGTACCGTCCCATCAAAGCATCAAAAGAATTCCCCCGAAGGACGGGATCCCTAAGTCCCGTCATCAACTCGACGGGAATACTTAACGAAAATCCCGGCGTCACGACGTAGCCATAATGGCGGAAAAGATTATCCCGCCTCTTTTTCAGAATTTGCTTCAAATCCTCATCGCTTTCACCGGGAATTCTGCTGTCATAACCGGAAGCATCAACCAAACCGTCAATCACCTCATCCGTCAGATACTCGGCGATGACCGAAATCTGGCGAAAAATTCCCGCCCTTGCTTCTTCGTCTATCCCCGAAGGAAAATATCTGGACTCCAAAAGCTTTATCGACGCTTCAACATTTTCGGGATTGCCCCGATATTCCAGCGTATTGTCCGAACCTTTCCGCTTTCCCTGTGCCCTGAAAAAGAAAGTACCGCCGTTATCCGGTCCGAACGTCTGTCCCCAATCCGAAAGCATGTAATTGCCCGCATTTTCACTGATATCCCCGTTTGCCAGTAAAACATCGGCGACAAATCTTCCCGTAATATCCCCTTTTCCCGTTTCCGCATCAACCCACCGGGCCAAACGCAGAAGCGGCAGTCCCCTGGCACGGACCATTCGGGTTTCCGGAGTCGGAATTCCCAGCCGGCGGTAAATTTCATCCGCCATCCATTCCAACCGGACCTGTCCTTCATCCCGTTGGGACGTCTTCGCGTACCACCGGTCTCCTTCATACGTCACAACACCGCCGGGATTGGACCCTTCCGCTT
>JAKQXH010000059.1 GCA_029561555.1 Candidatus Omnitrophota bacterium | reverse complement strand
GCGCAAAGCCGGCCGCTACGTGAGCAGCTGCACCATCCCCGCCGATACCTTCAACGAAGGCAGGTTTGTCATCGGCATCAACGCCAGCTCTTACCTGGTAAAACGATACTTTGGGGATGAGCGAGCTTTGAATTTTAATGTGAATGCTACGGGCGCCCCGGGAATGCAATGGGTTGAAGTCCCGGTGTTTCGCATCGCGACGGTCGGCGCTTTTCTGCACAGCCTTCTTTTGATCACGATCATTCTCGCGCTTTATTTCGATTTTAAGCCGCTCACGCTGAAAATTTGTCTTGTATTTATGATCACAAACGGTCTTTTTACCTTCATCACGGGGAAATTGCCGGCCCCTTTTCTCGGTTACGGCTATCTCGCATCCTGCTTTGTCTCGCTTGCGTTCGCATTTTACGCTTTGGATTCCAGGCTGAAAAAACTGGAATACCTTACCTTTTCATCCCAGCCCGTCGGGATCCACCGGGAAGAGGAAGTCTGGTAAAAAAATCCCTTGTATGTTCCGTCCGGCCTTCCTATAATACGCTCATCCAGTTCAAAGAGCCGTCTGCAGGCGGCTCAGTCCAGTGCCGTTCGCGGAGAGAAATCCCCTTTCCGCGGACGGCCTTCTTTTTTTCGGAGGGCTTCGGGATTTCCTTGGAGTCTCTCAATCCATCCTTCCTGATTTCCGCCGGAAATCTTCAAAAAGAAGAAACTTGAAAACCCTCAAAGCCAAAGTTAAAATACCCTTAACCTACCTGCGACGCCCTCCCAGGGCGCAGTCGCCGGTACTTCGTCGTCACCGTTGTCCGTGGGGAGCCCGTCTTCCCACGGACATTTTTTTAGTGAGGGCGTCGGAACCGGGGCTTTTGTCCGAAAAAGATTGTTGGTCAAAGATGATTTTGTTATGATTGATCCGATTTGGCGGGGAACCGAAAATTTTTGAACGGAAATTGACGCACAGGGAGAAACACGATGGTGTCTGAAACGG
The DNA here is from genome assembly GCA_029561555.1 of Candidatus Omnitrophota bacterium. GTDB lineage: Bacteria > Omnitrophota > Omnitrophia > Omnitrophales > Omnitrophaceae > JAKQXH01. The sequence continues at coordinate 47,085 of JAKQXH010000059.1, read as the reverse complement.
GCCGCTCTTTAGACGGGGCCTCAAGGCTTGAGACGATCAAGAAAGAACTTCTGCCGCAATTGAAAGAATTTGCCTTTATCCGATTGGATGCTCCGATCCGGCTTTCGTCCGGGAAAATCAGCCAGGTCTATTTCGACGGGAAGCAAATCACGCTGTTCCCGCAGCGTGTCGTTTTATTTGCCCGCGCCGTCCTGGAAATGGTCCGCTGGGATGCCGTCGATGCTATCGGAGGACTGACGATCGGGGCGGACCCGATCGTGACGGCATTGAGCATCATGGCCTATCTGGACAAAGGGAAAACCGTGCCGGCTTTTATCGTCCGCAAGGAACCCAAGAAGCACGGTTTGGGGAAGTGGATGGAAGGCTATCAGGTCAAAAAAGGCGACCGGGTTCTGATCGTGGATGACGTCGTGACGACGGGAGGATCGACGATTCAGGCGATCAAGGCCGTGGAAGAAAGCGGCGGAAAGGTTGCCCAGGTCGTTTGTCTGGTGGACCGCGAAGAAGGCGGGACACAGGCCCTCTCACAATACCGGTTTACCCCGCTGTTTGCCCGCCGGGATATCGAAAGTTGATTTCCGTCCGGTTTTGTTTTTCGGGCGGAAAGACCGATCGCGTGCCTTTATGAGCCGGGAGCGGAGCGGAAGACTCAAACGAACGCTCGGGCTTTTTTCCCTCGCCGCTTACGGCGTCGGCGATATTTTGGGCGCCGGGGTCTACGCTTTGATCGGGACCGTTGCCGGGATGGTGGGCAATGCCTGTTGGATGCCTTTTCTTCTCTCGCTTTTCGTCGCGGCCCTGACCGGACTTTCTTATGCCGAGCTGGGAGCGCGGTATCCCCGCGCCGGAGGCGAGGCCCATTACACCTTTCGCGCGTTCCGCCGCCCGCTTTTGTCCTACGCGCTCGGTTTTTTTGTTTTAATGTCCGGCGTGAATTCAATGGCGGTGGTTTCACAGGCTTTCGCCGGGTATGTCCGCGCGATTTTCCCGTCGATTCCCGGGACGGGGGTCGTTCTTCTTTTTCTTTTCGCGCTGGCGGTGATTGTCTGGAAGGGGATGAATGAATCTTCCATGACCAATGTGGTCTGCACCGCGGTGGAAGTGACGGGACTGTTGATCGTCATTTTTGCGGGGATCCGGTATGTGGGAAAAGTCGATTATTTCGAATTTCCTCCCGTTTTGAGCATGCCGTCCCAGAAATTTTTCGCTATTTTCCAGGGCTCGGTCCTCGCTTTTTACGCGTTTATCGGTTTTGAAGACATGGTCAAGGCCGGCGAAGAGACCCGGGATCCCGGAAAGACCATTCCCCGGGCGATTATCATTTCTCTGGCGGTGGTCGGACTGCTGTATATTTTAACGACTCTGGCCGTGGTTTCGGCCGTTCCTTACCGAGAGCTTTCGGAATCGCAGGCCCCTTTGATGCTTGTGGTGGAGCGGGGGGCCCCCTGGATGCCGAAAGGGGTGTTCGGGATTATCGTTCTTTTCGCCATGACGAACACCGCTTTGGTCAATTTCGTGATGAGCTCCCGCCTTTTATACGGGATGGCGGGAGACCGGCTGGTCCCGAGAGTCCTGAGAGTGGTTCACCCGAAGCACCGGACGCCGCATATCGCGGTGATCGTCGTTTTCCTGATTGCCCTGGTCCTGGCCGTAACGGGGACCCTGAAGCAGCTGGCGCAATCGACGGCGGTTCTGCTTCTGGTCGTTTTTGTGTTTGTGAATTTGTCCCTCCTGATCGTCAAACTCAGGAAGGAGAAAGCCCCCGAAAAAGTTTTTTCGGTCCCTTCCTGGATTCCGGTTCTCGGGATTTTGTTCACATTGCTCCTGGTTCTGAACGCATCTCCGGCCGGATTTTTAACGGCGGGGATTCTTCTGCTGATTTCTTTCTTGCTTTTTCTCCTCTCGCAGATATCTTATACCTAAATAAGTGTTCAAAAGTTTTATGAGATTTTAGACGTAACGTCCGGCAAATCCACTTCCGCGACCGGCGGTTCGTCCGCTCCAGCGGCGTCCGACCGCCTGCGCTCTCACCGTTTGGACCGGGGCTTTACCCCGGACCAAGCTCCAAACGGTTACGAGAGCTCGCTGCAGTCAGATTTGCCGGACCTAAAAATCTCCGCCTTAGATGCGAAAAGACTTAGGTATTGTTGCCTAGAAAAGTTTATTCGATTATGGAACCCATTCATTCCCAAAAAGTTATCGTTATCGGATCGGGATGCGCCGGCCTGACGGCCGCCGTGTACGCGGGGCGCGCCAATTTGAGCCCTTTGGTTTTCGAAGGGTATCAGCCCGGGGGACAGTTGACGATCACGACGGAGGTTGAAAATTTTCCGGGATTTCCCGAGGGGATCGGCGGAGGCGAACTGACCGGGCTGATCCGGAAACAGGCGGAGCGCTTTGGGGCGCAATTCATTTCGGAAGACGTTTCCGCGGCCGATTTGTCGAAAAGGCCCTTTCGCGTCTGGGCGGCCGGGAAGGATTATTTCGCGGAAACCCTGATTGTCGCGACGGGCGCGAACGCCGTGTTTTTGGGGTTGGAATCGGAGAAACACTATATGGGGCGGGGGGTTTCGGCCTGCGCGGTTTGCGACGGGTTTTTCTTCCGCGGACAGGAAATCGCGCTCGTCGGGGGGGGGGACACGGCGATGGAGGAGGCCGGGTATCTCACGAGATTTGCGAGCACGGTGACGGTCATCCACCGGCGGGACAAACTCCGGGCGTCGAAGATCATGCAGGAGCGCGCTTTTAAAAATCCGAAAATCAAATTTGTTTGGGATTCCGTCGTCGAGGAAATTCTCGGCGACGAAAAGCGGGAAAAGGTCTCGGGCGTTCGCTTGCGGAACGTCAAGACCGGCGAAAAAAGCGATTTGCCTTGCCGCGGCTTTTTCGTTGCGATCGGACACCGGCCCAATACGGCTATATTCCGGGGACAGCTGGAAATGGACGAAAGCGGTTATATCGTCACCCGGGGGAAAACCGCGCGGACCAGCGTTCCGGGAGTTTTTGCCGCGGGGGACGTGCAGGACGCCGTCTACCGTCAAGCCGTTAGCGCGGTCGGGAGCGGTTGCATGGCCGCGATCGATGCCGAGCGGTTTCTGGAAGACAATTCCCCGGGTTGAAAACCGCCGCAATCCGCGGGGATGAGTTCGTGAGGGGGCTTGCATCGCAAGCCGGATTTTCGGATGTGCCCAAAAAAGGAGCTCGATGAAAAACAGGCTGTTTATCGCTGTCGGGGTTGCTTTTCCGCTGTTGATTCTGATCCCTCTCGTATTTCAGAAAACCGTTTCGTTTGCCGGCCTCATTCCCGCGGACCTTCGGATTTTATTGACGACCGATGAGGAAACCCGGAGGCTCAGGGCCTGCGGGGATTTCGATAATATGGGATACGGTTATCTGAAACGGATTACCGACCGGATTCCGGATCGAACGATTTATCCCGTGACCCGGCTCAAAAGTTTTTATCCCTGGACGCATCTTTTGCTTCCCGGCAGAAGGGATAAGCCGGACGACCGTTTGCTGGTCGGGATCGATATCGGTGAATCGGATCTTCGCGAAGGGCATGTCGCGAATGCCGTTTCCATGTTCCGGCAGGGAGGAAATCCCTTGAGCGTCTGGGCTTTTATGACGGATTTGGATTATGACCGGATGACCGGCGTTCGCATCGGATTCGAAACGCTTCCTTCCGGACCGGTAAGGGTGCAGGGGGCCCTCCTGCGTTCCAATGAAGATCGGAGCGTCATCGGGGAATGGGCTTGGCCCGCCGTTGCGCCGGGGGAAAAGGTTTTTCTCAAACTGGATCCGCCGGTCGACCGTTTCTCTTTCGGCCGGGGGTCCACGCCTTTTGTCCTGATGCTGAAGACGGCTTTGGAGAGCGGTGGGGCCGTTCCTTTGGTCCGGACCGTTGAGATTACCGGAATTAAAATCAATCTGGAATCCTATACGATCATTCATACGGACCACAGGAGCTTTACGGCGGTCCGGAACGATTTTTTCCGGCAGATTACATCGGCGGGCGCCGGGCCGTGGATGGATTTTTTGATTCAAGTCCGGGACTTGAAATCAGGGGAGGATCGACGAAATGGCTGAGTGGCTCCGGCTCGCGCTGGCCGGCGTTCCGCTTTTTGCGATTCCCGCCGTCATCGGGGCGGCGTTTTTCGGCCGGGAGGTTTATTGGGCTTCCCGCTGGTGGTTCGGGATGACTCTGGCGGGGATTCTGCTCATCCTGGCTCACGGCTTCAACCTTCACGGAATCCTCGTCACGATCTTGTTTTCGGTTTTTTTTGTTTTTTGCGCGATCAAAAGTTTCCGCCGGTTGATGCCGGGGCGGGAAGAATCGGCCGGAATTTTTCCGGAGCGGGTGAGCCCCGAAATGATCGGCACGGGGATCATCTTTTTCCTGCTTTTCTGCTCGTATCTGGACGTCCTGGCCAATCCCCTGACGGCGGTTCACTGGGACGCGCTCGCCACATGGTGGAACAAAACCCGGGCCCTCTATTTCTGGCCGCCTTTCGCGGAAACCCCGGTGGCCGGATGGGATTTCCTGAATTACCCGTATCTGGGACCCATGCTTGAGCTGCTCATTATCCGCTGCACGGGCGTTCTTTCGGAAAGCTTCGGCCGCCTGCTTTTCCCGACGGTTTATTTTCTTTGGATCCTGGCTTTTAATTCTTTGTTTTTCGGGAAGGTCCGGTGGAAAACCGTCTGGCTGATCCCCTTCACGGCCGTTCTTTTTTACGACCGGCGCGCGTTCACCAGCGGCTACCAGGACGGATTCGTCGGGGTCATTTGCGGAATGGCCGCTTTGCATTTCATCCGCTTTTTTCTCCGGCAGGATTGGCCCCGCAACGATGACGACGGATGGGACACGGACCTTTTTTTGGGGGTATTTTTTTCGGGGGCCGCTTCTTTCGTTAAATGCGAAGGGCTGTTTCTCGGCATTATTTTGGCGGCATCCGCTTTTCTCACTTTCCTGTTTGCCGGAAAGAACGGGGGGCTTTTGGGAAAAATCCGGCGGCTTCTGCCTTACGGGGTTTTCTTCGGGATTTTGATTTGCGTCTGGCCGGGGATTCTTCTGTGGAACCATGCGAATGTCCTCAGGATGCAAACCGCTTTTGTCGCAAGCGATATTTTTCGTTTTCATGAAAATCTGGCCCGATGGGGGATCATCCGCTTGTTTGTGTCGGACTCCCTCCTGAGAAACGGGCCGGTGATACTTGCCAGCGTGATTTTATCCTGCGCATCGGCCGTCGCGGTTCCGCGGACCAGACGGATTCTGGCTTTTTTATGGATCGCCCTTGCCGGTCACGGGGTTTTCGTTACTTTTTTGTATTTCGTAACCCATTTGAATCTTCAGTGGCATCTGGCCAATTCATTCGGGCGCCTGATGTTTCAGCATTTCTTTATTTGCGCCGCGATCATTTATGTGTCAACGGAACGCCTGATCAATCGCCTGAGCGATGATTCCCGGATTTTTCGGGACGGGCGGGGGGATTAGACATGCCTGAAATTCCGGGGCGGAGAAAAGGGAACGGCAACCGGGCTTCCCTTTTTCTTCTGCTGGTTACGCTTTGCCTTCCCATGATCTGGCTGTGGCCGAGATTTACAAACCCCAGTTTTTCGCTGATCGATGACGCCGAAAGCCTGTGTGAATTTCAGGCCATGAAGGCGGATTTCGGGAATTGGTGGGAAACACGGGGATTTCACGGGGAAGAAAAAGAAGGGAGGATCCGGCCCGTCTACTGGCTGATCCGCTTTTTCCTTTATTATCTGCCGTTCGGCATGAACCCGCTGGCATGGAATGCCGTTCACTATTTGAATTTGGCGGCCGCGCTTTTCGCCTTGTTTGCGTTATTGCGGGGGCTTTCGGGAAGCGGAGGACTTGCCTTCGCGGGGTGCCTGGCCTGGATCTTCAGTCCCTGCACGATTGAAAATTATTCGCGTCTCGCGACCCAGGAAGTTTGGCAGGTCCTCGGCCTGGGATTTTCGGCGCTGGTCATCTACCGCCTTCTGGCGGAAAAACGGGCCGGGCCCCGCGCGGGCCGGATGGGGCTTTTGATCGCGCTTGTTTTTCTGCTTTATTTCGTCAAAGAACCTTCCGTGGTGATTTTACCGTTTTCCCTGATCGTGTTTGCGGGGGCTTGCGCTTTCCGGAAGCGAAGATTGGAATGGGGGATTTTTTTTGCGGCCAATCTTATTTTTTTCGTCATGCAAAGAACGCTTGCGCCGCAGATTTCGGGTTACACCCGGTCTTTTCATCCGTCCGTCGGGCTCGTGGCCGAGAATCTTCAGAGGTACACTTTTGCGCTGCAATGGCATGACCTGATTTTTTTTCTCGCGATCACTTACGCGGTCCGGGTCGTGAACCTCGTCCGGGTCCGAAAAAGGAAAGTTTCCGAGCTGGTCCCGGAGTGCTGGCAATTTTGCTTTTTGGCTCTCGCGGCCGGATTTTTTTCGATTATTCTGCTGTGGGGGGATCCCGTCCAGCGGTATCTTCTCGTGACGGAATTTTTACTGGTCCCTTTCGCGGTTCTCGAAGCGAAAGCCGTTTTTCTTTTCCTGAAGGATTTCGGCGGGAAACGGGGCGGCCGGGCATTGAGCTGGACCCTGGGCCTTTCCTTCGGGGTTTTGCTGGCCCTGCTTGCTTTCTTTTCGCGCAATGAATTATGGCTTCATCTCCGTTACATTTACCTGAAAGCGGATGAAGTCACCGCGGTGGAGGCATTGAAATGGCTTTCGAAAAATGCCAAGCCGAATGCCCGCGTGTTGCTGTTTACGGTGGAAAATGAACTCCTGCTGTCTTCCGCCCGGTTTACGCAGAATTTTTTCGGCCGTCCCGATATCGTGTTCTACACGTTCTCCCCCTTTGCCGAAGAGCACCGGAAAGAAGGGTATGGGATCGTTCCGCTGAAACAGGGGGACTGGCCGGCGGTTTTAAACCGCGTGGATTATATTTTCTGGGAGCACCAGGGCGCGCGCCGCTATAAAATCGACATCTTTCACTCCGGCCTCATGAACGGCATCTCTCCCGCGTTCCGGCAGCAGCGGATGACCCTTCTATTCAGGCACGTCGGGACTTATCTGAATCCGTTTTTCCCGGAGGGGACGGAAATTTGGGCCGTCAAGCCCGCGGAATGATTTCCGGATCAGGGCTGTTGGCTGATCAGAAAGGCCGAAATACCGCCTTTCCTTGCGACGTTGACGACCTTTCGTTTGGAAACCCGCCCCAGTATTCCCAGCCCGTCGGCCGTCGAGATAAAGCCGGTATTCACGTAAAACTGGTCGGAAGCGACCAGCGTCCCGTTTTTTAAAACCGGGAACCGTTTTTTGTAAACGGTGCCGTGGGCCTGAACCACCTTGTCGCCGGGTTTTGCGAGGCCCTGCCCGATATGGGTTTCCCACTGGGATTGCGAAGCCTGGGCTCCGATCAGGACGCCTTCGCCCCCGAAAAGCCGGTTGGGTTTGATCACGAATCGGTTTTTATTTTTCCGGATAAAGGGGATCAGATCGATGGGCCGGCCCTGGGGACCTTCCGTTTTGATTTCCCGGAGCATCCGGGTCCAGAGAATGTGTTTTGACAAAAGAAGGCTTTCGGCCTGAGTGAAGTATTTCCCGAAAGCGGGATTGGTGAAAAATTCAAAAAGACTTTTGTGGTCGAATTCCCCTCCGATAGAGGAAACGATCCTGTTTTTCAAAAAGGCGAGCCTCAGGGCCGCGAGATTCGCGCCTTTTTTCTCGAGGGCGGCGAATTCCTGGACCGTGGTGTCGCGGTAGATCACGTCGATTTTTCTGCCCTGATGGTAAATTTCGCCCCGCCGGGATTCGAAGGCCCGGGGATCGGCCACAACGGCGCGCACGCCCCGCTTCCCGAAAAATTTTTCAAGGCGGACAAATTCCACGAAATTCTGGTGTTCCGAACGGTCGATCATGAGGGCGATGAGGGGATTTTTCCTCCCGACGGCTTCGCCGTGCCGGACCAGGAACTTCATCAGGAGATAACGGGCGTCGTGATTTTTTTCGAGCGCAAGGCCGGGGTCCAGTTTTCGGAGCGCCGGGATGACCGTCTCGAGCAGGATTTCCTCGCCGACGGGGCAATACCAGACCCCTCCCACCCCGACGCCGTTATTTTCGAAAAACACGAAATCTTCCGGCCATTTTTTCCCGTGAAAACTGGTGTTGGCGTCCCATCTCGAGAAGATCGCGCCGGGACCGCGCCGGACCGCCGGGCTTTTGAGCGTGTCGATGATCCAGCGTTTTTCGTTTTCTTCGAAAGGGAAAATCTCCCGGATTTTCGGGTCCTCCAGATAATACCGGTGCGCCTTTTCAAAAGCCCGGTTCAGGATCTGACAAATGGCCCAGATCCGGTCCCGCTGGGGGCGGGTGAGGAGCCGGGGCCTCAGCATGAGAGGGATGACGGCCGCTTTTCCTTTTTTGTCTTCGTAAGTGAAGTCTTTCTTCAGGCAGAGGCGGAGGATTTTTTTCTCAAGGGCCCGGATCTTTTCCGGTGCGAGATCGAGAAACAGCTTGTAAACGGAGTTGGAAGACCGGTAATCGAAGGATTTCCCCGGCCCGCGGCGCCTGTTTGATTTTTGCATGTTGAAACGGATTCTAACGGAAATCGGCCGGGATGTCCATTGGCACGGCGGCGCGGGGCGCTTGACAACGCAAAGGGGGAATAGTAGTTATTAGGCTGCGTTTTGAAGGAAGACCAGAATCGGGAAAGGAGAAATGTATGAGCCAGGAAGGAAAAACTTGCTGCACGGGAGTTAAAGTAGGGGTTGCCGTCCCTGAATTGAAGACCCAGGTCTTGATGCCGGACGGTTCTTTCAAGGATATCAAGCTTTCGGATTACAGGGGGAAATGGCTGGTCCTTTTCTTCTATCCGCTTGATTTTACGTTTGTGTGTCCGACCGAGATCCAGGGATTTAACGCCAAGTATGAGGAATTCAAAAAGCAGGGCGCCGAAGTGCTGGCGGCCAGCACGGACAGTGTTTTTTCGCATAAGGCCTGGCAGGAGCACGGCCTCGGGAAGCTGAAGTTTCCGATGATCGGAGACACCAATCATCAGGTGAGTTCGATGTTCGGGGTTCTGGTGGAGGAGAAGGGGATTGCGCTCCGGGGGACCTTTATCATCGATCCTCAGGGGGTGTTGCAGTCTTCGGTGATCAACAATCTCTCCGTGGGGAGAAATGTCGATGAAACCCTGCGGACTTTGGAGGCTTTTCAAACCGGCGAGTTGACTCCTTGCGGATGGACTCCGGGACAGAAAACTCTCGGAAAGTAAGCGGTCTTTTTCGGCGAAAGCCGGGGAATCGGAAGGCGCGGGCGGAATAAAAAATCCGTCCGCCTTCCGATTTTTTGTTTTATAATTTCGGCCGGAGATAAACCAAACGGGAGGGGAATATGCTCAAGCTCAACGAATCTCAGCTGGTCAAAATGGCGGTAACGGGCAAGATCGCGAATCCGGTCCGGTTCTCGACGTTTGAACTGGATCACGAGGGGCGGGGCCATGCCGTGCCGAGCGTCGGGGGAATTGTCTACAACGTGAAAGTGGGAGATCCGGCCTTCGGCTGGCGGGGAGATCACATTGAGCCCGGGGTTTCGCTTGTCTTCGACGAGGAGAAACGGAACGGAGGCCCGAACCGGGCGTTTAATTTCCTCTCCTGCATCGGAAACGAAATCACGGTTACGACCGGCGCCGCGAAGGGCGCGAAAGGCGTTGTGACCGGGATTCACGGGGGCGTTGAGCACGTGATAGCGGATTTTGAGCAGAAGACGCTTGAGAAACTGATCGGTGACGAAAAATTCCTGATCCGCGCGCTTGGGCAGGGCCTTCAGATACAAGAATGCCCCTTGGTTTTCTGTTACAACCTGGACCCCGCGCTTTTGAAAAAAATGCGGGTGAAGATAAAAGCCGGCGGCGGGCTTGAAGTGCCGGTCACGCATAAAATTCCTTCCGCGATTATGGGCTCCGGGATCGGGCATCCGGACCCGGGCTCCGGGGATTATGACATCACGACGCAGGACGCCAAAACGGTCAGGCGCCTCGGGCTCGAGACCCTTCGATTCGGTGATTTTGTGGCGATCACCGATGCCGACAACACGTACGGCCGGCATTATTACGAAGGGGCCGTGACGATTGCGATTGTCAGCCATTCCGACAGCTTTATTTCGGGGCACGGGCCGGGCTTGACGACGCTTCTTTCTTCAAAGGGGGGGAAGATCAAACCCGTCATCGATGCCCGGGCCAATTTGGGAAAAGTTCTGGGGATCGGCCGGTTCCGTTCCTGATTCATGGATTCCGCTTCCGTTTATCTCAGACAGCTCGCGATCGGTCCCATGGAGAATTTTGCCTATCTCGTTGGAGATCTTTCGACGAAAGAATGTTTTGCCGTCGATCCCGCATGGGATGTTTCCGCCATTCTTGATGCAGCCGAAAAAGACGGAATGCGGATTACCGGGGTGTTGGCCACGCACGCCCATTATGATCATCTGAATGCCGCCGCGGAACTTTTACGGGAAACCGGCGGGAAGATTTATATCCATGAAGAAGAAATCGAATTCCTGAAAAAAGCCGGCGCGCGTTCGGGCGGCATTTTTGTCAATGCGGCGCCGGAAAGCATCGTCCCGGTTCGCGATCGGGAAAAAGTCCGAATCGGTCATGTCGAGGTTCAATGCCTCCACACGCCCGGGCACACGCCCGGGTCACAGTGTTTTCTTGCCGGGAAAAATTTGATTACCGGAGACACTTTGTTTGTCGATTATTGCGGACGTTGCGACCTGCCCGGCGGCAGTCCCGAGCGGTTGCATGAGAGTCTGAGTAAAAAGCTGGCTGCACTGGACGACGAAATCGTTCTTTATCCCGGCCATAATTATTCCAACCGCCCTGCCGCCCGGCTGGGAGACGAGAAAAAAACCAATCCTTATCTGAAGGCCAAGACGTTTCAGGAGTTTACCCGCGCTTTGCAGGGGCTTCTGGATTAACGAAGAAGCTTTTTCCGGGATCCGCTTCACGCTTCACATTTCACGAAATACGGTTATTTTTTATCCCGCCAGCGAAGGTGGGCCCAAAGCCATTGTTCCGGATGAGCGCGAATGACGTCTTCGAAAAAACGGTTCACGTTTCGCATCGTGATTTCCTCCCAATGTTTCGGGTCATCCGAGAGAGGGATTTCTTCCCCGACGGTAATGACGTATTTCCCGGGCGCTTCGCGGAAACAATAGATGGGGAGAAGGATGCAACCGGTTTTACGGGCCATCCGGGCCGGGAGAGACGTGGCGGAAGTTTCCTTTCCGAAAAAAGGGATCCAGAGTTCGTCGGGGCCGGCCCACTGGTCAATTAAAATGGCGACCGACTCGTTATTTCGTATGGCTTTTAGAAGCGGTTTGATGGCGTTGTCTTTGTCAATGGGAGAGACCCGGGTCATTTTTCGCAATTCGCACATCCATCGATCCAGGTAAGGGTTTCTCAGTTTTTTTGTGATGACGCTTCCTTTGGTTTGCAGAAAATACGCCAGAAACTCCTGGTATTCCCATGTCCCGACATGGGAAGTCAGAAAGACAATCCCTTTTTTTTGGACATAGGCTTTGGCAAGATTGGCGCTGCCCTCTACGCGAATGTGGCGATCTATTTTTTTGCTGATTTTCGGGATGCGGGTGAATTCGACGACAGTGGTGACCAGATGGCGCATGGATTCGATCGCAAGGCGCTTTTTCTCGGTTTCGGATTTTGAATTTCCGAAAGCGATGTCAAGATTGCAAAGGATGATTCTCCGGCGTTTCGGCGAAAGCCAGTAACCGATTTCTCCCGCTCGGCGCGCGAGCCATGTGGCAACCGCCAAGGGAAGGAAGTTCAGAAAAGCGACAGTTCCTCGGACGGCCTCATATTCCATCCGATCCCAAAACGGAAGGATCCGATTTAACCGAAATTTCCTTTTCCGTCCCAATATTTCCTTTTCCAAACGCACCGCAAGCCTCCTCTCTGAAGCGTTTATTATATAGAGAATAACGGATTCGCATAGTTCTGGCTTTAACGGAAAGCTTGTTGTGTTACAATACCCCGAAAATCATGAAACCTTCATTTTTAGATGTCATAAAAGAGCGGGTGCTCGTGCTGGACGGAGCGATGGGGACGAATCTTCAGCGCCAGGGGCTTACGCCGGCGGATTTCGGCGGGAAAGACGGCTGTAACGAATATCTGGTCCTCACGAAACCCGAGGCGATCGAAAAAGTCCACGCGAGTTTTTTTGAAGCGGGCTGCGATGCCGTTGAAACCAATACATTCGGTGCCAATCGAATCGTTTTGGCCGAATACAGCCTTAGCGATCGGGTCATGGAACTCAATCAAAAAGCCGCGCAGCTTGCCCGGCGGGTTGCCGACCGCTACACATCCGCGGACCGGCCGCGTTTTGTCGTGGGATCCGTCGGGCCGACCACCAAACTTCCTTCTTTGGGCCATATCGGCTTCGATGAGATGAGGGATTCGTACCGCGAACAGGTCTCAGGCCTTTTACGCGGCGGAGTCGACGCTATTTTAATTGAAACCTGCCAGGATCTTCTGCAGGCCAAAATCGCCGTGATTGCGGTAAACGAGCTTTTTGAAGAAGCCGGGAAACGGTTGCCTCTCATGGTCCAGGTGACGTTTGAGAAAACGGGAACCATGTTGTTGGGGACGGAAATGGGGGCGGTGGTGAATACCCTGGAGGCACTTTCCGTCGATTGTATCGGGATGAATTGTGCGACCGGGCCGCTTGAGATGTCGGAGCCGCTTCGCGAACTGTGCGAAACGAGCTCGAAGATTATCTCGGCGCTTCCCAACGCGGGATTGCCCGAGAATATCGGAGGAACGGCCCATTACCGGCTGGCTCCGAAAGATTTCGGAGAATTTCATGAACGCTTTGTGAAAGAATTCGGGGTTTCGATCGTCGGAGGCTGCTGCGGAACGACGCCGGAGCATCTCCAGGCGGTGGCGGAACGGGTCAAGGGACTGAAGCCGAAGCAGCGGACGGTCCGGCGGGAGCCCGGCTGCGCGAGCCTTTTCTCGGCGGTGACTTATGAGCAGAAACCCGCGCCGTTGCTGGTCGGCGAGCGGACGAACGCGAACGGGAGCAAGAAATTCAAGGAACTTCTTCAACGGAATGATTTTGATACGATGATTTCCATGGGCCGGGAGGCGGTCAAGGAAGGCGCTCATGTGATCGATGTTTCGGTGGCGTTTGTGGGCCGCGATGAGAAAAAGGACATGGCGGAAGTCCTTTCGCGTTTTAATCAGCAGGTGCCTCTCCCGGTCATGATCGATTCGACCGAATGGCAGGTGACGGAGGAGGCCCTGAAACATTTGGGCGGAAAGCCGATTATCAATTCCGTGAACCTGGAGGACGGCGGAAGCCGGATGCGGAAAATCTGCGCTCTTGCCAAAAAATACGGAGCGGCGCTGATTGCGCTTACAATCGACGAAAAGGGGATGGCCAAGACGGCGGATGAGAAAATCCGGATCGCGAAACGGATCCTGCAGCTTGCGACGGCCGAATACGGGATCCGGGCCGAAGATATTTTTTTCGACACGCTGACGTTTACCCTGGGAAGCGGGGATCAGGAATTCCGCGCCGCGGCGGCGGAAACCCTGGAAGCGATCGGACGGGTCAAGAGGGAGATCCCGGACGCGAAAACCATTCTCGGCGTCAGCAACGTTTCCTACGGGTTTCATCCGGAAGCCCGGCAGGTTTTGAACAGCGTGTTCCTGCATGACGCGATCGAGCGGGGCCTCGACGCGGCGATTGTCCACGTTCAGAAAATTATCCCTCTCTTTAAAATCCCCGAAAATGAAATCCGCCTGTGCCGGAACTTGATTCATAACGACTGGGGGAAGGAAAACCGGGACCCCGTGCAGGCGTTTCTCGCGTATTTTGAGGAGAAGAAGGGCTCCGGGAAAAAGGAGGAAAGCCGAAAGCCCGCGACCGGCGTGGAGGAGGCCCTGAAAGAAAAAATCATCGAGGGGAACCGGGAAGGCCTTGAGGCGGAACTCGACCGCGCGCTTAAAACGTATTCACCCCTTGAGATCGTCAATCAACTTCTGCTGGAAGGGATGAAAACCGTCGGCGAGCTTTTTGGGGCGGGGAAAATGCAGCTGCCGTTCGTTTTGCAGTCGGCGGAAGTGATGAAAAAAGCGGTGGCCTATCTTGAACCCTTCATGGAAAAGAAATCGGATTCCGTCAAAGGGACGATGGTGCTCGCGACCGTCCGCGGGGACGTGCATGATATCGGGAAAAATCTGGTCGACATCATTTTGAGCAACAACGGTTACCGGGTGATCAATCTCGGGATCAAACAGCCGGTTGAAAATGTCCTGAAAGCGGCCGAAGAGCACAAGGCCGACGCAATCGGACTGTCGGGCCTGCTCGTGAAATCGACCCTGGTGATGAAAGAAGACCTTGAAGAGATGAACCGGCGGGGCATTTCGCTTCCGGTCATTTGCGGGGGCGCCGCCCTGACGAGGCGGTATGTCGAGGAAGATCTCGGAGGATTGTATCAAGGGGAGGTTTATTACGGCCAGGACGCATTTTCGGGGTTGAGAATCATGGAAAAATTAACGACGCCGGGGCGGATTTCGAAAGCGACGCGGGTGATTCAGGCGCGAGGGGTACGGAAAGAAAATATACCCGATGAGGATCAAGCGGACTCTTTTCCGTCGGGTGTTTCGCATGACAATCCGGTTCCCGTGCCGCCGTTTTACGGGTATAAGATTTTGAAAAACATCCGCCCGGATCAGATTTATCCCTGGATCAATACCACCGCGCTTTTGAAGGGGCAGTGGCAGTTCCGGCGGGGCCGCTTGACCGAAGCCCAGTACGGGAAAGTGATGAAAGAGAAAGCGGAGCCCCTGTTTGAGGAAATGAAAGCGCGCTGTGTCCGCGAGAAAATCCTGGAGCCTCGGGCGGTTTACGGATTCTGGCCGTGTTATTCGGAAGGCGATGCGCTTGTGGTTTTGGACGAGTCCGGGCAAAACGAAGCCGGAAAATTCGTGTTTCCCCGGCAGGCGGGCGGCCGGCGCTTGTGCCTCGCGGATTTTTTCCGTCCCAAGGATTCCGGGACGAAGGACGTGGTCGCGTTTCAGCTGGTGACGATGGGCCCCCGCGCGACGGAAGAATGCGAAAAACTTTTTAAGGCGGACCGCTATGCCGATTATCTATATCTTCACGGCCTTTCGGTCGAGGCGGCGGAAGCGTGTGCGGAATATCTCCATAAATTGATCCGGCAGGATCTCGGGATTCATTCTTTAGACGCGGAAACTCCCGAAGAAATTTTCCGTCAGGGGTACCGGGGGTCGCGTTACAGTTTCGGCTATCCGGCCTGTCCCCGCCTGGAGGATCAGGCGAAACTGTTCAAAATCCTTCCCGCCGGGAAAATCGGCGTCACGCTGACGGAAGCGTTCCAGCTTGTCCCCGAGCAGTCGACTTCCGCCCTCATCGCGCATCATCCCGGGGCCAAGTATTTCAATATCGATTGATTGAGCGCCCGATTAATTTTACCGGTCGGATCAACGCGCTTTGCTCCAAACTTTAAAAGGCTCTCTCCCGGCGGATTGTCTCCGATTATCCGAGAAAGTTATCGATGAAAGGATTATGCCGGAACCGGGGAAAGATCCCCTTCGGAGCTGAGGATTTTCCGGATGGTATCCGTCAATTCCTGCGGGTCATACGGCTTCTGGAAATAGGCGGAAATCCCCCCTTCGGCGATGGCGTTCTTTTGATCTTCGTCTCTGATCGCCGTCAGGATGACGACGGGGGTGTGATGGATTTCGGTATTGATCCGGACTTTCCCGAGGACGGATTCGCCTCCTCCCGCCGGCATCATCCAGTCGAGGATAATCAGGTCGGGTCTCTTTTTGACCGCGAAATCGATTCCCTGATAGCCGTCATAGGCGCAGAAGACTTTGAATCCCGCGGCTTCCAGGCGGATTTTGATCAGTTTCGAAATATGAGGGTCGTCTTCGACCACTAAAATCTTTTTCCGGTCATCGGTGTTCATATCAGTCCTCATGTCCCGTGGTGATTGGCAACCGTATTTCTTTGCCCGGCACTCATAATCATCGAACCGGACGGGGAAAAGCTTGAGTTTTTAAGTGGGAGGCAGTCAGGCGGGTCTTTCGCCCGTGAGGGCGAAGCGATGCCCGAAGTGATAATGAAACTTCAGGTAACGAAGGGAGGTCTTTTGGATCAATGTCCTGATTTCCCGCGGCCGGAACCCCTTCAACACGGAGAGGGGGGCGTCTTTCTTGAACATTCTGTTTTTTGTGAAACAGGAGAAGAACAGGATCCACAGATAAGCCCGCCAATACCGCAGAAGGTCATTGACGATGATTCCGCGCCGAGCGGTCCGGTCGGCTTCTCCGAGGACTTTGACGAGGAGCTCTTCGTCCAGGTGATGAAAGAACATGGACGAGATCACGTAATCGAACGATTCTTTTCCGAAGGGGAGATCGAGGGCGCTGGCCTGAACGAACCGGATTTCGGGATAATCCCGAAGCTTGTTCCGGGAGTACCGGAGCGCTTCCGCGAGAATATCCAGCGCGAAGACGCGGATTTTTAAATTCTTTTTTCTCGCCCAATCCACGATGGCCCGCGGGATGTCCGTGGCGCCGCTTCCGAGATCCAGGATGCGGATCGTAGCGCCGGCCGGCCAGCGGCGGGAATAGCGTTTGAGGTATCGGAGGACGACCCTGGTCCCGCCGAGGAAGCGGTTGACTTTTTCGATCAGTCGGTAGGCGTGTTCGATGTCCGCCGGATCCCCCGAAAACCCGTCCATGATTTCCTCTTCCTTGGAGCGGGACTTCAGGGAAATCATTTTCAACCGGAGGCCTTTCCGTTTCAGACCGGCTTGCGGCGGATTATTTGCCGTTCAGCATGTTTTTGAGAATGAGGACGGAACATTTGGAGCCGAATCCCAGCGTGTTGCAGAGGACATGCTCCACTTCCTTCTTTCTCGCGGTGTTCGGGATGTAATCCAGGTCGCACTCCGGGTCCGGCGAATCCAGATTGATGGTCGGATGGAGCATTTTCTCCTCCATGGAAAGCAGCGTCGCGGCAAGCCCCGCCGAACCGCTGGCTCCCTGAGGGTGCCCGATCATGGATTTGACGGCGCTCATGGGGATTTTGTACGCGTGATTTCCGAAAAAGCGCTTCAGGACGTTCGTCTCCACCTTGTCGTTCAACTGGGTCGAAGTGCCGTGCAGATTGATGTATTCGATGGCTTCCTTGGGGATTCCGGCTTCGCTGAGGGCGAGCTCCAGCGCGTGAAAATTCGCGTTGCCGTCTTCTTCGAGCCGGACGGCGTGAAACGCTTCGCAGGAAGACCCGTATCCGAGGATTTCCGCGTAAATTTTCGCGCCCCGCTTTTTGGCGTGTTCCATTTCTTCGAGAATGAACATCCAGGACCCTTCGCCGAGCACGAATCCTTCGCGGTCTTTGTTAAACGGGCGAGAACCCTTTTCCGGCTCCGAATTCCACTTGGTAGCGATCACTTTCATCAGGCAGAAACCCTGCATGATTCCTTCGGCAATCGGCGCATCCGATCCTCCGGTCAGCACGCGGTCCAGCTTTCCCATCTGAATGGTTTGGAAGGCGTATCCCAGGGCGTCGGAGGAACTGGTGCAGCCCGTTGTGACGACATGGCTTCTCCCTCTCAGCCCGAAACGGATGGACAATTCGCTTGAAAGCCCGCCCGGCGTTGAAGCGGAAATGACGTAAAGGCTCGGGAGAAGATCCTTCTCGCCGTAATACATCTCGTAATGTTTCTCCATGAACTCCACGCTGCCGCCGCCCGTTCCGAGGATGACGCCGAATTTTTTCTTCTCATCATCCGAAAGCGAAGCGTGATCGATCTTTGCGTCTTGGAAGGCTTCGGTAGAAGCTAAAATGGCAAGCTGGGCCGTCCGCGGAAGGTTTTTCAGTTCCTTTTTGGAGAAAAAATCTCCGTTCAAATGGATCTGACCGGCGATCTGACATTCCAACCCTTCCGGATCGAACTGCGAAATGCGGGAAATCCCGCTTTTCCCCTGAATTACGGCGTTTTTAAACGCTTGTTTCCCGATACCATTGGGACTCATCACTCCGATACCCGTAATAACGACTCTCTTCATTGAACCCCCTACCTTTTTGATATAATAGATTTGCACTCTGGGCTGGAAAACCGCGGCAGTGCGAGGTAAGAGAATAATAGAAAATCAATCGGAAAGCAAGAAAAGATCTCGTTTTTTTTATGGAAAAGGAAAACATTCCCGGACGAAACGGTGAAAACGAAGAACGGAAGACCGCGGATTTTGAGCCGCGGTCGCTGGAAGTCGGAGCCGCGGTTATTGTGCAAAACGGGAGAATCCTGATCGCGCAGCGCCGGGAAGGGGATTCTTACGGGGGATTTTGGGAGTTTCCGGGCGGGAAACGAAAACCGGGCGAAAACATGCCGGAGTGCCTCCGGCGAGAATTGATGGAAGAACTCGGGATTGAGGCGGAAGCCGGAAAACTCTGGAAAATCGTCGAATACGCGTCTCCGGAACGGATCCTTCGCCTTCATTTTTATTTCTGCCGGATAACCGGCGGGGAGCCGGCGGCACTCGGATGCCAGGCTTGTCGTTGGGTTGCCCCGGGCGAGCTCCGGAATTTCAGGTTTCCTCCGGCAGACCTTGAAATAATAGCCGAACTTTCCGGGCTTTGAATCCGCGGGGATCAAGATTTCCGGGCGCCCGAACGAATTTTTGATTGAAAACGGAGTTTTTTTCGGGAGAATGGTCTCTTGTAAGTCAAAAAGGAGGGCGTCAAATGAGTCCTGAAGAGAAAAAACCGGGAAAGCCTCAGAAGCCGAAAATGGAAGAGCCCAGGGTGATTGTCGCGGGGACGGTCCGGGCTCCTAACGAGGGGGAATCGGAAGTCTCCGACGGCAAAGACGTCAAAATCCCTTCCGCGTACAAACTTTTATTCGAGGACAAGCCCGAAGGGTCCCATAAAGAATTCGAGCCGATTCGCGGATTTAATTTTACATACGCCTTTATTGTGATCGCGATGATTATCGCGGGAGTTGCGGCCTCTTTTTTTGCGGGGGTTTTTCTGGTTGACCGATTTTCGACTTTTTTGTCGAATGAGTCGCAGGAGCAGGGAGAGTAACAAGGCCCGCTTATCCCTAACCCGATTCTGACCCATCCCTTTATTGATATGAAACACAGCTATGTCCACGGGTATTCCAGGAAACAATTAATCCGGTTGCAAGACCAGGCAGGGACTTTATCGGAACTTCTGCATGAGGGGACCCGGTATCCGGGGGGCAGCCGGGTTTTGGAAATGGGCTGCGGTACCGGCGCCCAAACGGTGATCCTCGCCCGAAACAGTCCCGGCGCGCGTTTCGTTTCCGCGGATATTTCCCGAAAATCCATTCAATGCGCGGAAAAACTGATTCGGGAAAACCGGATTACGAATGTCGAGTTTGAACAGGCGGATATTTCCGCCCTCCCTTTCGCGGACGAAAGTTTTGATCATATTTTTGTCTGCTTTGTGCTGGAGCATCTCCGGGATCCGGAGCGGGGCCTCCGGGCTCTCATCCGGGTTCTGAAAAAAGGGGGTTCGATAACGGTGATTGAAGGAGACCACGGTTCCTGTTTTTTTCATCCGGAGACGGAAGCCGCCCGCCGGGTTTGGAAATGTCTTGTGGATATCCAATCGGAACTCGGATGCGACAGCCTGATCGGGAGAAGGCTGTTTCCTCTGCTGAGAGGGACGAAACTGAAAAAGGTTCGGGTTGCCCCTCGCATGGTTTATGTGGACCGGACCACGCCCGGATGGGTAACGGGGTTCATCAAACAGACTATCATCGCCATGGTGCAGGGGGTCCGGGCCCGGGCCGTCGCTTCCGGAAGAATTGATGCGAAAGCCTGGCAGAAGGGGATACGGGATTTATATAAAACGGCTTCTCCCGGAGGGACATTCTGCTATACCTTTTTCAAAGGAATCGCGCGGAAATAGATTTTTGCGGAGGCCTTTCCCAAAATAGGAATTCCGACTTTACATAGATTTTACATGCGGTTGACGCATCCTTTACAAGGATCGGTTAGTGTTATACCCGATAGAAAGGGAGGGGGAAAATGACACGATTCAGCCGAATTGTCTCGATTTTGACCGTAACCGTTAGCGTAGGTCTTTTACTGACGTTTTGTCCTGCCGCTTATCCGAATCAAGATTCCGGTTCTCTTCAAATCAAAGGCTCCGATACTATGGTGAATTTGGGCCAGGCCTGGGCCGAAGAATTCATGATGAAGCATCCCGAGGCGAGCATTGCCGTCACGGGAGGCGGGTCCGGGACCGGTATCGCGTCGTTGATCAACGGCACCTGCGATGTGGCGGAAGCCTCCCGCGAAATGAAACCCCAGGAATTGGACATTGCCAAACAGAACGGCAGGGACGTCAGGGAATACAAAGTGGCGATTGACGCGGTGGCCGTGGTTGTGAATCCTTCCAATCCGGTCAAGGAATTGACCGTTGAGCAGATGTCCCGGATTTACACCGGTGAATACACGAATTGGAAGGAATTGGGCGGGAAAGATCAGAAAATCCTGGCGCTCTCGCGGGAACGGAATTCCGGGACGCACGTTTTCTTCCTGGAGCATGTCGTCCGGAAAGGGAATGAAAAAGGCCCGGAACAATTCGCGCCGCCGGTTCTGATGCTTCCGTCTTCCCAGGCGATCATCGAGGAAGTCGCGCAAAGCGAGGGTACGATCGGATATGTCGGATTGGGATATGTTTCGCCCCGCGTCAAACCGCTGGGGGTGTCCAAGTCTCCGGAGGGACCGTTCATCTATCCCACCATGGGTACGGCATTGGACGGCGCTTATCCTCTTTCGCGGTACCTTCTGTTTTACACGGCGACCGAACCGCACGGAATCGAAAAAACCTTTATCGATTTTGTCTTAAGCGACGAAGGGCAGAAAATCGTCGAGACCATGGATTTCGTTCCTTTGCGTAAAAAGGCATGAGAAAATTCCGGGAATCGCTGATCGAGAAGTTCATCCTTCTCAACGGGCTTGCCTCGATCCTCTTCGTGATCCTGATTTTTTTCTTTCTCGCGAAGGACGGGGTCGCCCTTTTTAAAACCGTCCGGTTGTCCGATTTTCTCTTCGGTATTTTCTGGGATCCCCTCGCGGAACCGCCGCAATTCGGAATCGTTCCCCTCTTTTTGGGATCTTTAATGGTGACATTCGGGGCGACGGCGATTTCCGTCCCGCTGGGGATCGCCTGCGCGATTTTTATCGGGGAGATCGCGCCCCGCTGGATGCGGGAATTCCTGAAGGCCGGCGTCGAATTGTTGGCCGCGATCCCGAGCATCGTCATCGGGTTTATCGGGATGACGATGATGGCCCCGTTCGTTAAAAAAATGTTTTCCCTCCCGACCGGCCTTACCGCCCTTTCCGGAGCGATTGCCCTCGCGTTTATGGCCATCCCCACGATTGTGAGTATTATGGAAGACGCGATCAGCGCGGTCCCCCGGAGTTACCGGGAAGGGTCCTTCGCGTTGGGGGCGACGCATTGGCAGACGATTTACCGGGTCATTATCCCGGCGGCGTCTTCCGGGATTGTGGCGAGCGTGATGCTCGGGATCGGGCGCGTGATCGGCGAGACCATGGCGGTGATGATGATCACGGGGAACGCCGCGGTGATCCCCAGGACCATTCTGGAGCCGGTCCGGACCATGACGGCGACGATTGCGGCCGAGATGGGTGAGACCGTAAGGGGAAGCGATCATTACTTTGCGCTGTTTGCCGTGGGGATGGTTTTGTTTTTAATTACGTTTGCGATCAATCTGATTGCCGATGCGGCTTTGCACCGGGAAAGGAAATAATCCGTGAAGCTTTCGCCGAAATGGAAACAACGCATCGCATTTTCGGTGCTGGGACTGGCCTCTGTCGTGGTGATTGTCCCGGTAATTGTTATTTTTTCCATCCTGATCGAAAAAGGCCTCCCGGCGATCAACTGGGAGTTTTTGACCGCCATGCCGAGAATGGGCATGCGCGCCGGCGGAATATTCCCGGCCATCGCGGGGACGATGTATCTTGTTCTGGGGACGATTGTCGTGGCGCTTCCGCTGGGGGTCCTGGCGGCCGTTTATCTGGTGGAATACGCCCGGCAGAATTGGATGACGCGCATGATCGAGGTCGCGATCGTGAATCTTGCGGGAGTCCCTTCCGTGGTCTACGGCCTTTTCGGACTCGGGCTCTTCGTGATTTTCCTGAAATTCGGATCTTCCATCCTGGCGGGATCTCTGACGCTTTCCATCATGGTGCTGCCGGTGATCATTACGGCCTCCAAGGAAGCGCTTTCAAGCGTTCCGCAATCTTTCCGGGAAGCCAGCCTCGCGCTGGGAGTCAGCAAATGGCAGACGATCCGGTGCATCGTGCTTCCGAACGCGCTTCCCGGAATCCTGACGGGCACGATTTTGGGCGTCAGCCGGGCGGCGGGCGAGACAGCCCCCATTCTTTTTACGGTCGCGGCATTTTACCTGCCCCGTCTCCCGAAATCGGTGTTCGATCAGTGCATGGCTCTTCCGTATCATTTATATGTGCTGTCGACGCAGGTCCCGAACGTGAATCCGAAAATTCAATACGGCACCGCCCTGGTTTTGGTGGCGCTGGTTTTTATCCTGAATTTTCTGGCGATTGTGGTCCGGGCGCATATCCGGGGGAAAAAACAATGGTAAATCCCGGGACCGAGAAAATTGTCGCCGAAGATTTGAATATTTATTACGGCCCGCTTCATGTCCTGAAAAATGTGACCCTTTCCGTCCGAAACCATGAAATTCTCGGGATTATCGGACCGGCGAACAGCGGGAAGACGTCTTTTTTGAAAGCGCTGAACCGTCTCAACGATTTGAACCCGAATTGCCGGATGAGCGGTTCGATCCGCATTGACGGGAAGGACATCAATCGCGAGATGGACGCGGAGGACATCCGGAAACGGGTCGCCATGGTTTTCGCGCTTCCGCTGCCTCTGCCGATGTCCATTTTTGACAACATCGCCTACGGTCCGCGGCGTCACGGGATCAAGAACCGGAAGGAATTGGAACGGATCGCGGAAAAAAGTCTCCGGTCCGCTTTTCTCTGGGACGAGGTCAAAGACCGGCTCACCGGTTCCGCGATGAAATTATCGGGAGGCCAGCAGCAGCGGCTTTGTATCGCGCGGACCCTGGCGGTCGATCCGGAGGTGATTTTGTACGACGAGCCCTGCTCGGGACTGGACCCGATTTCCACGGCAAAGGTGGAAGAGGCGATGTTTGAGCTCAAGGCGCGCTACACGCAGATTCTGGTGACCAATAACGTCAAGCAGGCGGCACGGGTCGGAGAGCGGGTGGCGTTTTTTCTGATGGGGGAATTGGTTGAGGCGGACGACGCCAAAAAAATATTTACCGCGCCGAACGACAAACGGACGGAAGATTACATCACGGGCCGGTTTGGCTAATCACCGGCCGGGTCGTATGAGGACCCGGGCGAAAACAGGGATTGAATAAGATGAGCATGATCGAAGTCAAAGATCTTAATTTGTATTACGGAGATTTTCAGGCGCTGATTGATGTGAACGTGAACATCGACCGGCGGAAAATTACCGCTCTGATCGGCCCCTCCGGATGCGGGAAATCGACTTTGCTGAGGACCTTGAACCGGATGAACGATTTGATCGACGGGGTCCGGATCACGGGGAGCGTGATCATTGACGGTGAGGATATTTACCGGGAGAAAACGGACCTGATCCGTCTCCGGAAGAAAGTCGGGATGGTGTTTCAGAGGCCGAACCCTTTTCCGCTTTCCATTTACGACAATATCGCGTACGGCTCCCGGATTCACGGCATCCGTCAGCGGGGAGAGCTGGACCGGATTGTCGAGACCGCTTTATCGCGCGTTCATCTTTGGGAGGATTTCAAGGACCGCCTGGACCGCTTCGCGCTGAATCTTTCCCTGGAGCAGCAGCAGCGGCTTTGCATCGCCCGGCTGATCGCCGTAACGCCGGAAGTGGTGCTGATGGACGAGCCCTGTTCGGCTCTGGATCCCGTGGCGACGGCGAATATCGAAGAGTTGATGTACGAACTCAAAAAAGATTACACGATCGTGATCGTGACCCATAATATGCAGCAGGCCGCGCGCGTCTCCGACCGGACGGGCTTTATGCTGCTGGGCCGGCTGATCGAATACGGGGACACCGGAAGCGTCTTTACAAGCCCCCGGGACAAGAAAACCGAGGAATATATTACGGGCCGTTACGGATAACTGGGCCCCCGGAAAGTTTTTCTATCGAAAGCGGCGGCTCACATTGATTTTCGGAGGGATGAACTGTCGCGGTCGTAACGGGCTTTAAACGATTTTTTTTCAATGCGGTAAGTCTGGTGTTTATTTAGAAAGAGAGGATTTCCGATGGAAAGGCATTTTGACGAAGAATTGAGACTGCTGAAGGAAAAACTTCTGCAAATGGCGTCTTTGGTCGAGGAGGCGATCGCGAACGCCGTGAAGGCGCTGGTGGAACGCAAGCATGAGACGGCCGAGGAGGTGATCCGCTCCGATGAAGCGATCAATCTTCTTGAAATCGAAGTCGACGAATTGTGCCTGCGGCTTTTCGCCCTGAGACAGCCGATCGCGACCGATCTCCGGTTTATCGCCTCTGCCATGAAAATCAACAATGACCTCGAACGCATGGGGGATTTGGCGGTGAATATCGCGGAGCGGACGGTGGAACTTCTGAAAGAGCCGCCGCTGAAGCCCCTGATCGACATCCCCCGGATGGCGCAGCTTGCCCAGAAAATGGTGAAGGACAGCCTGGACGCTTTCGTGAACGCGGACGCCGAGCTGGCCCGCAACGTCTGCCAACGGGACGATGAGATCGACAACCTGAACGATCAGGTGTTCCGGGAGCTTCTGACTTACATGATTCAGGACGCCAAGACAATCACCCGCGCGGTGGATCTGATTCTGGTCGGCCGGCACATCGAACGGATCGCCGATCACGCGACCAATATCGGGGAAGATGTGGTGTACATGGTGAAAGGCAAAACGATCAAGCATCACATCGAGGAGAAAAAAGGGAACGCTTGATTCCCGCCGCGAAAAGAATCAGCCTTTGATCACGCAAAGGGGCTTCAGCCGCGCGACTTTGCGTCCGATTCCCGCCCGGTGCACGACTTCGACGACGTCACTGACGTTTTTATAGGCGTCCGGCATTTCTTCCGCGATGGTGTCATACCCGTCCGCCATGATGTGAATCCCCTCCGCTTCGAGCTCCCTGACGATGGAACGCCCGCGCGCCGCTTTTTTCGCCTGATGACGGCTCATGACGCGGCCCGCCCCGTGACAGGCGGTCCCGAAAGTTTCCTGATAGGCGTTTTGGGTCCCGACGAGGACATAGGAGCAGCGCCCCATGTCGCCCGGGACGAGAATCGGCTGGCCGAGCGAGCGATAGCTTTCCGGGACCGCCGGATGCCCGGGAGGAAACGCGCGCGTGGCGCCTTTCCGGTGAACGCAAAGCGGGACTTCTTTGCCGTCCAAAGGATGTTTTTCGATTTTGGCGATATTATGGCAGACGTCGTAAACGGTTCTCAGGCCGTGCTGCGACGGCCCGGTCCGGAAAACATTTTCGAAACTTTCCCGGACCCAGTGGGTGATGAGCTGGCGGTTATTGAACGCGAAATTCGCCCCGCAGGCCATCGCCGAAAGATATTTTTTCCCTTCCGGGGAATCCAGCGGCGCGCAGGCCAGCTGGCGGTCCGGAAGTTCGATGCCGTATTTCCGGACGGCGGCGTCCATGACGCGCAGGTAGTCGTCGCAGATCTGGTATCCGAAACCCCGCGACCCGGTGTGGACAATCACGGTGACGAAATCTTTTCTGATGCCGAGCCCGGCGGCGGCTTCTTCGTCGAAAATTTCCTCCGCAAAACCGACTTCCACGAAATGATTTCCCGATCCGAGCGTTCCCAATTGACTGCGTCCCCGTTCATAGGCTTTCTCGCTGACCTGATCGGGGTCCGCGCCGGAAATCACGCCGCCCTCTTCGATGTGTTCGATTTCCTGCCGGGACCCGAATCCCCGGGAGACGGCCCAGAGGGCGCCTTCGCGCGCCATTTTCTTCATCTCCGGGACCGCCAGCTTGAGGTCTTTCCGGTGCGAGCCGACCCCCGTGGGGATGTTCCGGAATAACGCGACGACCAGGTCTTTCGCCTTTTGCCTTGCCTGATCCAGCGCGATGTCCGAGCGGAGCAGGCGGACTCCGCAATTGATGTCGTATCCGACGCCGCCGGGCGAGACGACGCCGTCTTCCGGTCGAAACGCGGCGACGCCTCCGATGGGGAATCCGTACCCCCAGTGGATGTCCGGCATCGCGATGGAATGTTTCACGATCCCGGGCAATTGGGCGACGTTTGCGACCTGCTCGAGCGCGGGGTCCTGCGCAAGATCCCGCAGCAGTTTCTCGCTTGCGTAGATGAGCCCGTCCACGCGCATCTTCCCGCTTTTGGGGATGCGCCATTTACAGTCGCCGATTTTTTCGAGCGGGATCATCACTCTTCCTCCGGGACGGGGTTCCGCGCGTCACAGATCAAAAATGATCCGGGCGGTAAAGTGCGAATTGTTTTTCTCTATTTTCAAATGATGATACGTGACGGCCTTGATTTCTCTTTTGGTGCGATGTTTGGCCCGGTCAAAGGTCTCTCCCCGGACCCGGGCTTCAATGCGATTTGAATCGAGCGTCATGATTTCCGCTTCGCGCACCAGGAGCGCCTGGGTGTCGAAAAGGTAAAGCAATTCGGAAAGCCAGGCGACCAGAAGGGCTTCCGGGTCCTCCGCCGCCGCGGTGACGTTTTTTTCGATCACCGTTTCGATCCGATCGGTGAAAACCATCAGATCAAAAAGAGCCAGCGCCGCGTTGCGGAAGAGGTCCGGCAGGGAATCGCCCCGGACTTCGATCCCGATATCCGCGGTATGGTCCGTGATTTTGTATTCCATAGCGGATATAATATACCACCGGAAACGGTTCTTGGGGAAATGGCCGCGGAACCGGCGATGACTCTAAAAAAGGGAAAAGACATGCATCAAATCCAAATGCTTCGCAAATACGATATCCGCCTCAATAAAGTCAAAGGCCAGAATTTTCTGGTGGATGAAAATATCCAAAAGAAAATCGCGGCGGCGCTGAACCCTCAGAGGACCGATTGGGTTTTGGAGATCGGGGCCGGGCTGGGGGCGATCACGGACCTTCTGGCCGGATCGGGCGCCAGGATTTTTGCGGTCGAGAAAGAAAAGATTTTTTCGGAAATCCTCTCGGAAGAGCTCGGGTCTTTCGAAAATCTCACGGTTCTCAACCGGGACATCCTGAAAGTCGATTTCGGGGAATGGCTCCGGAAAAGCGGCGCCCTGAAGGCCGGGCAGCGGTGGAAAGTGGTCGGGAACCTCCCTTATTTCATCACGACGCCGATTGTTTTCAGGCTGATCGACGCGAGGGAGGCGATCGACTCGGCCCTGGTCATGGTCCAGAAGGAAGTCGCGGACCGGATGACCGCTCAGCCCGGGGGGAAGGATTACGGCCGGCTGACGCTCGCGCTTCGCTATTACGCCGACGTGAGTTTTGAATTCGAGGTCGGCCGGGGCTGTTTCACGCCCGTGCCCCGCGTGGATTCGGCGGTGGTGCGGATTGTTTTTCACGGGAAGCGGATCGAGGGGCTCGACGAGGCGCTGATGTTCCGGATCATACAGGCCGCGTTTGCGATGAGACGGAAAACCATTTTGAACGCTTTATCCGGCGGTCCGTTCAGTCTGGAACGGAACGGCTGGCAGGAGATTTTTTCCGAACTGAAGATTCCGGCGAATAAAAGGGCCGAAGAACTGCATCTCAAGGACTATATCGAATTGACCCAGCTGGTTCAGCCCCGGTTAAAAAAAGAATGATTTTAAAAAGCATGCGCGTATAATTCTTTCCGAATAAAAATCCGGCGCAAACATTATCCAACCCGGCTGTCGGTTCAACTAAAGGAGGGGGTTCGTGGCGAAGAAGATCGGTTTTGACAACGAAAAATACCTTGAGGAACAATCGTCGGCGATTCTGAAGCGGGTCAAGATGTTCAGCGACAAGCTTTATCTCGAGTTCGGGGGGAAGCTTCTTTTTGATTATCACGCCTCCCGGGTCCTGCCGGGATTTGACCCGAACGTGAAAATGCGCCTGCTTCAAAAACTCAAGGACAAGGCCGAAATCATTCTTTGCATTCACGCGGGCGATATCGAACGGAGAAAGGTCCGGGCGGATTTCGGGATCACCTATGACGCCGACGCTTTTAAATTTATCGACGACCTCCGGAGCTGGGGGCTGGATATTTCCGCCGTGGTGGTGACGCGTTTCGCGGACCAGCCGGCCGCCAGGATATTCAAAAACAAGCTGGAACGGCGCGGGATACGGGTTTACACCCATCGTTTCACCAAGGGATATCCCACGGACGCGGATTTGATCGTGAGCGACGAAGGCTACGGGGCGAACGAGTATATTCCCACCAAAAACCCGCTGATTGTCGTGACGGGCCCCGGTCCCGGCAGCGGAAAGCTGGCGACCTGCCTTTCCCAGCTGTACCATGAACACAAAAAGGGAGGCAGCAGCGGCTACGCCAAATTCGAGACGTTTCCGATCTGGAATCTCACGCTCAATCATCCCGTCAATGTCGCTTACGAAGCCGCGACCGCCGAACTGGGCGACGTCAACATGATCGACCCGTTTCATCTCGAGGCGTACGGGGAACGGGCCATCAATTACAACCGTGACGTGGAAGTGTTTCCCGTGCTGAAAAGAATTCTGAAAAAAATCATGGGAGACGAACTGGTGTACAAGTCGCCGACCGACATGGGCGTGAACCGGGCCGGGTTCGGCATCGTCGACGACGCCGCCGTCCGGGAAGCGGCAAGGCAGGAGGTGGTTTCGCGCTTTTTCCGCTATTCCTGCGAATACATGCTGGGGCTGGTCGAAAAGGAGGCCGTTCAGCGGGCCGAGTTGCTGATGAAGGATTTGGAAGTCGGTCCCGACGATCGCCGGGTCGTGGGGCCCGCGCGGAAAGCGGCGCAGGAAGCCCAGCAGACGGGGAAAGGCAATAAAGGGATTTTTTGCGGGGCGGCCATTGAGCTTGCGGACGGGTCGATCGTAACGGGGAAAAACACCTCCCTCATGCACGCGGCGTCCAGCATGGTCCTGAACGCGATCAAAATGCTTGCCGGCATTCCCGACAAAATCCACCTGCTGTCTCCGAACATCATCGAATCGATCGGACGGCTCAAACAGAGCGTCCAGAATTCAAGATCCGTCAGCCTGGATTTGGAGGAAATCCTGATCGCGCTTTCGATCAGCGCGGCCACCAATCCCGCGGCGCAGGAGGCGATGGAGCGGCTGAAGGAGCTGAAAGGCTGCGAGGCGCATATGACGCACATCCCCGCGGCGGGGGATGAGAAGGGCTTGAGGAAACTGGGCGTCAATCTGACGAGCGATACGGACTTTTCGACCGGCAGTCTTTTTGAGGCCTAAAGGCGCTCAGGGGAGTTTTTCCGCGCGGGTTTTTTGCAGTATTCTCAGGAATGCGTCTTTGCCGAAACTTCCGGGGATCGGATTCAGGACATTCGCCGAACCCGCCGCGACCGCCGAGCGGATGCAAAACTCGAAATCCCCGCCCTTCAGACAAGCCGCGATAAAACCCGCAATCGAGGCATCGCCGCAGCCGACCGTGCTGGCGGGGTTCAAAGCCGGCGGGGTGATTTTCCAGAGATTTTTTCCGTCCGAAGCCACGGCACCTTTTTCCCCGAGCGAGAGAATCACCCAGGCCGCTCCGCGGGAATGAAAATGCCGGACGGCTTTTTTGATCCTGGCAAGCGAAGACAAAGGGCCCCGGACCGCTTTTTCCGCTTCGGCAAGATTGGGCTTGATCAGCAAAGGTCCGGTTCGCAGGCAGGATGAAAGAATTTCGCCGCCGGCATCCAGAAAAACGGGGATGCCCGCTTTCCGGACGATGCGGATCAGACCCGGATAGTACGAGCCCGGCGCCCCCCGAAGGGAACTTCCGGAAAAGACGGCGCAGGACGCTTTTTTTGCGAGGCGTGCCAGCTTCTTTCCGAATTTTTCGGCGGAAATTTTTTCGAGGACGGGACCTTCGTGCAGAAGGCGCGTGCTTTTTTTATTGTGCGGGTCCAGGATGGTGAGGTTGGTCCGGGTTTCGCCCGGGATTTTCAGGAAATCATGACGGATTTTTTCGCGCTTCAGGAGCGTTTCGAGCAAGTCCCCCGTATGGCCCGCCAGAAATCCGGTCGCCAGGGAATCGATCTTAAGATTTTTCAGTGCCCGGGAGACGTTGACCCCTTTACCGCCCGCGCTCAGGGCAATATGTTTCGCCCGGAAATCGTCCCCCGCCCGGAATTCCTTCATCCATACGGTTTTATCGATCGCGGGATTCAGCGTAACGGTCAGGACCGGTTTTGCCTTCCGGTCCGGCGGGAAAACGGCCGCCGGCGGATTATTGCGAAAGCGAGGCGCGCGCCTTGGCGAGAAGGTCATCGCAGGTTTCGGCATCGTCCGGATAGGTCGCGCAGCCCAGCAAAAGGGCGTTCCCGCTTCCCGGCGTTTTGGCGTTCAGAAAGTCGGTCAGGGCTTGACGGATTTTCCCGATTGCGGCCGGCGCGTCTTTTTTTTCCAGGTTTTCGAAGAGCAGATAAAGAACGCCGTCGTGCGAAAACGCCGCGTCCTTGGGGCGAAGCAGGGTTTTTTTAAGGACGGGGATCATTTCCGTGACCGCCCGCTTGCCTTCCGGGAAATCTTTCAGCGCGACGACAACCAGAGACAAATCCGTGTTTTTCTTTTCGGCCAGCCGTATTTTGCTTTCGATCGGGTCGGTGATAATGGATTCGGCGGTAGGCTTGGGCAGAGTGAAGAGGAACCGGGAACCCCGGCCGGGTTCCGATTCTACCCGGATTTCCCCGTGATGCATGTGAATCAGTTCTTTCGTGATGGCGAGCCCCAGGCCGGTCCCTTTCGGGCCTTGTCCCGCGGGCTGCCCGAATTGCTTGAAGGGCGTGAACATCTGCTCGAGGTTTTCCCTGGAAATGCCGACCCCGCTGTCCGAGACGCCGCAGCGGATTTCTTTCCCTTCATCCGAAAGCGTGACGGTGACGCGCCCGTTTTCCGGCGTGAATTTGACGGCGTTGACGACGAGATTGGTCAGGATCTGAATGATGCGGTCCGGATCGACGAAGGCTTCCAGGCGGTCCGGGAGGGAAGCGGATAGCGCGACGCCTTTTTTGCCGGCTTCGTGTTTCAGGGAGGCGACGACGTTTTCCGTGAGAGGAACGAGGTCCGTGACGGTTTTTTTCAGTTCGAGCATGCCGGCTTCGATTTTGGAGATGTCCAGCAGGTTTTCGATCATTCGCGCGAGCCGGTCCACGCTCTCGCGGATGATTTCGACGTATTCCGCCTGTTCCGGGGTGGCGTGATGGGTCTCGTCAAAAAGGGTCAGGACATATCCTTTGATGATGGTCAACGGCGCCCGGAGTTCGTGAGAAACATGGGACACGAAATTGGATTTTAGCTTATCAAGCTCCTGAAGCTTTTTATTTTTTTCCTCGAGTTCCCCGTAAAGAAGCTTAAGGGCCTGATTGGTTTTCTGAAGGCCCCACATTTGCGTGGACAGTTCTTCCCGGGTCTCGTCGAGCAGGGTTTCGAGTTCGCGGCGGGCTCGGAGCGTTTCCGCCAGGAATTTCGCGGCCGAAGCGTCCAGGATCCCGGCCCGCGCGGGTTTTTCGCCGGACAGAGACTTGAAGGCGGCGGGGTCTTCTCCGGTGACGATGATTTGGCCGAGCGTCTCGTCGGCCAGAAATTTTTTCCAATCCGCGGCGACGGGGATGTCCAGCGAGCGGGCCAGTTTCAGGGCCGGGGCTTCGGGGTCCGGGCCGACCACGCCGAGAATGTTTCCGGTCCCGGTTTCTTTCAGCAGCGGGATCAGCATTTCCGCCGTTTGATTTCCTCCCACGATCAGAATATTCCGCATGCTTCAGTTCTGTCCTTCTCTGAGGATCTGCCCGACGGCGTCGATCAGCGTCGCGTAATCGCTGGTTTTGGCGCAATAATCGTCCGCCCCCATTTTCCTCGCCTTGACGGCGTCGACGGCATCGATGGCCCCGGTCATCATGATGATTTTCGGATTGCCGGGGAGCGATTTTTCCTTGATCTGACGGCAGACTTCGAAGCCGTCGATCCCGGGCAATTTGGTATCGGTGATCACCAGGTCCGGCGCTTCGGTTTCGGCCTTCAGAACGCCCTCCTCGCCGGTTTCGACGAGGACGAGGTCCCCGTAGCCGGCTTTGTGCAGAAAACGCTGGATGATTTTCCGGTCCTGCCTGCTGTCGTCGACGATCAATATCTTTTTTCCCATGCCCCGCTCCCGATCATGCTTCTATTTTACCGGTTCTGACGTGTTTGGACTGTTATTTTTTTCGGATTTTTCCGTTTTGCTCTTCAGGTTTTTGGGGATCGTGAAATAAAACGCGGCGCCTTTTCCGGGTTCGGATTCGACCCAGATCTCTCCTCCGTGGTCATCGATGATGCGCTTGACGATGCTCAGGCCCGCGCCGGTCCCCTCGTATTCTTCCGCGGTGTGCAGGCGCTTGAAAATGTCGAAGATGTCTTTGTGATATTTGGGGTCGATGCCGATGCCGTTGTCCCTGACGCAGAACTTGTGGCGGTCGGGTTCTTCCGCGTAGCTTACTTCCACGCGCGGGGCCGCGGGATTGTTTTTGGAGGAAAATTTGATCGCGTTGTTGATCAGATTGAGGAACACTTCCTTCATTTTGATCCCGTCGCAGCGGATGACCGGCATGGGGCCTTGAATGTCCAGGACGACTTTGTGCGTTTCGATGTCGAATTCGATCCGCTTGACCGCCGATGCAATGAGGGCCCCGATGTCCGTGTCTTCATACGGGTTCTGAATCCTTGAAATCCGGGAAAGCATGAGGAGGTCGTCGATCAATTCGGTCATGCGTTTGGCCCCGTCCCGGATTTCGTTCAGGTAGTCCCGCCCCTGGGCGTCCAGTTTTTTCCGGCTGTCTTCTTCGAGGAAATCGGCGAAGGAAATGATCCCCCGGAGCGGGGCCCGCAGGTCATGGCTTGCCGTGTACACGAAACTGTCCAGTTCGTGATTGGCCTTCTCGAGCAGTTTCTTCTGCTCCTCGACTTCCGCGTTTTTCTGTTCCACCACCGCTTTGGCTTCGACCAGGCTGTCGGTCATCCGGTTGAAAGTCTTTGCCAGCTTCCCGATTTCGTCTTCGGCGTTGATCCGGGCCCGCGCGGAAAAGTTCCCCTCGGAGATGACCGCCGAGACTTCGGTGAGCTTCCGGATCGGACTGGAAATGGTCCGCGCGACGACGATTGCCGCGATCACGACGGCCAGCAAAAGGACCAGGCTGACGAACAGGAGCTTGTCCCGGAGCCGCTGCGCCGAGGAGAATACTTCCGCCGTGTCCATCTTGACGATCACGACCAGCCGGAAGGCGGGGAGATATTTCCATACCGCGAGGGTCTCTTTTCCGCGATAATCGACGAAAACGCCGGGACCTTTCAGGCCCTGCAGCGCTTTCTGATACGGCAGGCCTTCCCGGCTTCCTTCGATTTTTCTTTGAAAGGCCGCCCGGGGATCAAAACGGAGCGGCGCGACGAATTTTATTTCGTCTCCGATTTTGGAAAGGACTTCGATTTCCCCGGTTTCTCCGAGCCCGGAATAGTTTTGGGCCAGTTTTGCCAGCTCCCGGTTGTTGAGTTCAAACACGATGGCGCCGATCAATTCGCCGCCGTCGAACAGAGGCGCCCCGATGAGCGAGGAGGCTTTCGACGTCCCGGGATCGTACTCGAAATCGGAGATTTGGATTTTCCGGGACTTCACGGTTTTAATGAAAACTTCCGCGAGATTCGAATCTTTGTGCAGGGCGACTTCGTAAAGGGATTTCCCGTTTTCCCGCTCAAGGACCGAGAAAAGGATGTCGCCGTTCAGGTTGATCAGGACCAGATCGTCGTAGCCGGAGGCCTTCTGCTGATATTTCAGAAGCGGGGAGAATTCCCGGACCGAGGCGGCGTAAAACGGGGAATGGGGTTTTTCCCGGTCGAAGACCTTGTTGAAATCCTGAGCGGCCTGCACGACGGCCGACATGTTGGAAAGATTCCCGGCGGTGTTTTCCTTTTCGGAAAGATAGGCCTCGATCTGGGCCGTTTTGTTTTCGGCGATCGCGACGAGGCTTTTGGTGATTTCCTGTTCCAGGGTTTTCCGGAAATACCGGTAACTGATTTCGGTGGCGATGGCCAGCGGAACCAGGGCGATGAACAGGAACCACAGGATGAATTTTTTCGTGATCCCCAGATCTCTAAGGTATTTAAACATCGATGGTCTAACGTCCCGTCCGGATTTTAAGAACCGCAGTTCGGTTTTCGTGATCCGCATTATCTCACAACCGCAAACCTCTTAGCAAGCGGCGCCGTTCCGTTGACATTTGAATGGGGGTATGTTACCCTGCAAAGCCTTTAAGGGCGGGGATCTTAGCGGACCGGAGGAGAAGGAAAAATGAAGATGGATATCGATCGGATCGCGGCGCTTGCGCGAATCAAACTGAAAGCGGAAGAGAAAGAGAAATTGGCCGCGGACCTCGGGAACATCCTTTCCTACGTCGAAAAGCTTTCTTCCCTCGACACGGAGAATGTCCCGCCCACCAGCCATGTCCTCGCGATTGAAAACGTGTTCCGGAAGGACGTCCAGACGCCGCAGAGGATTATCGAAGAGGTCCTCGCGAAGGCCCCCGAACGGGAGGGTGATTTTTTCAAAGTCCCCAAAGTGGTGGAGGGAAGCTGAGCGATGCCGCAGGGAAGCTTGACTATCAAGGGGCTCCGGGAAGAAATACGAAAGGACCGGTCCGCGATACGCTCGGCCTGCCGTTTGCTCAGCGAACGGATCAAAACGGTCGATTCCAAAGTCCGTGCCTACGCGGCGTTCGATGACGCGCGCTTTGAGGCCGAAGTCGAACGGTTGACGGAGGAAAAGGACCCCTCGGTTACCGGAAAACCTTTGTTCGGGGTCCCGATTTCCCTGAAAGACAACCTCTGCGTCCGCGGGTGGGAAACCACCTGCGCTTCCCGGATTCTGAAAGGATATGTCCCGCCGTACGACGCGACTGTGATCCAAAAACTCCGCGCCAACGGGGCGATTATTTTCGGAAAATGCAATATGGATGAGTTTGCTTTCGGTTCTTCGACGGAAAGTTCCTGTTACGGGCCGACCGCGAATCCGTGGGATCTGTCCAGGGTCCCCGGCGGTTCGAGCGGGGGTTCCGCCGCCTGCGTGGCCGCGGATGAGGCAATCGCCGCGCTGGGCTCCGATACGGGAGGATCGATCCGTCAGCCCGCTTCGCTTTGCGGGGTGGTCGGCGTGAAACCGACTTACGGCCGCGTGTCCCGTTACGGGTTGATCGCGTTCGGTTCCAGCCTCGATCAAATCGGGCCGCTTGCGAAGACAGTCGAAGACGCGGCGATTCTGACGAATGTGATTTCGGGGCATGACCCCAAAGATTCGACTTCGGCCAACGCCGCCGTTCCGGATTTTACCCGCGCCTGCGTCCCCGACGTGAAAGGGCTTCGCGTCGGTCTTCCGAAGGAATATTTCGTGGCGGGATTGGACCGGGAAGTCGAGACGGCCGTGAGAAACGCGGCCGAAAAGCTTGCTTCGATGGGGGCCGTCGTGACGGACATCAGCCTTCCTCATACGGAATACGCGGTCGCGGTCTATTACATCGTCGCCGTCGCGGAGGCCAGTTCCAATCTCGGCCGCTTTGACGGCGTTCAGTACGGTTACCGTCATCCCGCGAATCAGCTTCTGGACATGTATTTTGAGACCCGCGATCACGGGTTCGGCAGCGAGGCCAAGCGCCGGATCCTTCTCGGGACGTTCGTCCTTTCGGCGGGATATTACGACGCGTATTACCTGAAAGGACAAAAGGTCCGGACTCTGATCAAGAGGGACTTTGATCACGCGTTCAAGCAGGTCGATGTGATCCTGACGCCGGTGTCTCCGACTCCCGCTTTCAAAATCGGGGAGCGGACGCAGGATCCCCTGGCGATGTACCTGTCGGATATTTTTACCATTCCCATGAATTTGGCCGGGATCCCCGCGATTTCGGTGCCCTGCGGTTTTTCCAAGGGAAATCTTCCGATCGGGGTCCAGTTCGCGGCGAAACATTTCGACGAGGAAAC
Source organism: Candidatus Omnitrophota bacterium (assembly GCA_029561555.1). Lineage (GTDB taxonomy): Bacteria > Omnitrophota > Omnitrophia > Omnitrophales > Omnitrophaceae > JAKQXH01. The sequence continues at coordinate 10,780 of JAKQXH010000059.1, read as the reverse complement.
GATGTTCCGTGCGGCTTACGCGTTTGAGCAGGGCACGGACTTTCACAAAAGAAAACCGGAGCTTTAAATGAGCGCGGAATACGAATCGGTCATCGGGCTTGAAGTCCACGTCCAGCTCAAGACGAAGTCGAAGCTTTTCTGCGGCTGTCCCGCGGAATTCGGGGCGGAGCCCAATTCCAACACCTGCCCGGTTTGTCTCGGGCTTCCGGGCTCGCTTCCCGTCCTGAACGAGCAGGCGTTTCTCTACGGGATTCAGATCGCGCTGGCGCTCAATTGCCGCGTCGCCGGGAGATTGAAATTCGACCGGAAAAATTATTTTTATCCCGACCTCCCCAAAGCGTATCAGATTTCCCAGTACGACCAGCCGCTTTCCTCCGGCGGTCACCTGCTGGTTGAGATGAAAGAAGGGCAGAAGAAAATCGGGATCACCCGCGCGCACATGGAGGAGGACGCGGGGAAGCTTTTGCATGAGGGGCGTGCCGGGAGCGTCGTGGATTACAACCGCGCCGGCGTGCCGCTGATGGAAATCGTTTCGGAACCCGATATCCGCACGCCGGACGAGGCGTACGCCTATCTGACGGCGTTGAAAGCCGTCCTCCAGTACGTCGGAGTCAGCGACTGCGATATGGAAAAAGGCAGCCTCCGCTGTGACGCGAATGTTTCGATCCGCCCGAAGGGCGAGACCCGGCTCGGGACCAAGGTCGAGATCAAGAATCTCAATTCCTTCAGCGCCGTGAAACGGGCCCTGCAGTATGAAATTGCCCGGCAGATCGACGCGGCGGAAAAGGGCGAGACGATTTTTCAGGAGACGCGGCTCTGGAACGATGAGCGGGCCCTGACCTTGACCATGCGCTCCAAGGAAGAGGCGCATGATTACCGGTATTTCCCGGAACCGGACCTGGTGCCGTTCACGGTCTCGTCCGATTGGGTGGAAGATTTGCGGGAGGACCTCCCCGAACTTCCGGCGGCGAGAAAGGAACGGTTTGTGAAGGATTACGGGCTTTCCGAATATGACGCGTCCGTGCTGATTCAGGATAAAGATCTCGGGAATTTTTTCGAGGAGTGCGTGACGGCGGGCGCTCCCCCCAAACGGGCCAGCAATCTGATTCAAAGCGAATTGCTGGGAATGCTGTACGAGCGGGGAGAAACTTTTCATGCCATGAAGACGACCGCGGCCGGTATTGCCGGGCTGATCCGCCTCGTCGAAAACGGCACGATCAGCGGGCGCAGCGCCAAAGACGTACTCGCGGACATGCTCGAGACGGCCAAACCCGCCGAAGACATCGTCCGGGAGAAGGGTCTCACGCAGGTCAGCGACGAGACCGTCATCGCGGAGGCCGCGAAAAAAGTGATCGCGGCGAATCCCAAACCGGTCGAAGATTACAAAAACGGGAAGGAAAAATCTTTCGCGTTTCTCGTCGGGCAGGTGATGCGCGAGACGAAAGGGAAGGCCAATCCCGCTCTTGCGAACAAAGTCCTGAAGGAACTGCTTGGTTAGCCTTGGAATCGGGTTGATAGAATGATCACACTCGGCATCGAAACGTCCTGCGACGAAACGTCCTGCGCGGTCCTGGAAGGCAGGAACAAGGTTCTCTCGAATATCGTGTCCTCCAGTCTGAAAAAGCATCGGCCGTTCGGAGGCGTGGTTCCCGAAATCGCGTCCCGGCATTGCCTGGAGGCGATCGACATTGTCTACCGGGAGGCGCTTGACCGGGCGGGAATTTCTCCCGATCAAATCCGGTTAATTGCCGTGACGCAGGGCCCCGGATTGGCGGGGTCCCTTTTGGTCGGCGTTTCGTTCGCCAAAGCGCTCGGGTATTCGCTGAAAATTCCCCTGGTGGCGGTGAATCATCTCGAGGCCCATTTAGACGCGAATTTTATCGAATCCGGAAAACCGAGGAGGCCTTTCGTCGGGCTTTTGGTTTCGGGCGGGCACACGACCCTGATCCGTCATGAGAAAGGGCGCTTCCAATTGCTGGGGAAGACTCTGGATGACGCCGTCGGAGAGGCTTATGATAAAGTGGCGAAGGTCCTCGGTCTTGCTTATCCCGGCGGGCCCGAGATTGACCGGCTCGCGAAAAGAGGCGATCCTGAAGCGGTGAGTTTTACGGCGCCGAAATTAAAGGGGAAATACTGCTTCAGTTTCAGCGGGATCAAAACCGCGGTGCTCTACCGCGTCCGGGGGCGGAAGCTGTCGCGGAGGGAACTCGAAGACCTTTGCGCGGGATTTCAGGAATCCGTCGTGAGTTGGATCGTCCGGAAAGCGGTTGCCGCCTGCGAAGAGACGCGGACGCGGATCCTGGTCGCGGGCGGGGGCGTGATCGCGAATTCTCTGCTCCGCGAAAGACTGCTTGCGGAGACCCGGAAACATAAAATAAAATTATTCCTGCCGCCGCTTGCCTATACTACGGATAACGCGGCGATGGTCGCGCGGAACGGGATCGACCGGTTTTCGAAAAACGGTCCGTCGGGGTTCGGGTTTTCCGCGGACCCCAATCTTAAAATCGGGAATTAAAAGGGAAAGGGAAAAAGAAATGGATCTTAAAATTCTATGGACGCCCGAAGTTCAGCTTCTGGTCAAATTGCTGCTGGCCGCCGTGTTCGGGGGCGTGATCGGTTTCGAGCGGGAATATTTCGGGAAGGCCGCCGGATTGAGGACGCATTGCCTGGTGGCGGTTGCTTCCTGCCTCTTCATGGAAGTTTCGACCGGCATTTTTGAACTGTACAAAACTCAGGTGCTTGTGGACCCCTCCCGCATCGCCGCCCAGGTGGTGAGCGGCATCGGGTTTCTCGGGGCCGGTGCCATTCTGCGGTCCGGCGTTTCGGTAAAAGGACTGACGACGGCGGCGTCGTTATGGGCCGTTGCGGCGATCGGGCTTGCCTGCGGCGTCGGATTGTATGTGGCGGCGATTTGCACGACCGCGATCGTCGTGATCATTCTCTGCCTTTTTTCCAAACTGGAAGCCAGGATCACCAAGCGAGTTGAATAAAAGAGTCCCTCCCGGTCAACGGGAGTTGAGGCCCCGGACGGGAAATCACGCATGAAACCAACGGTCCGAAAGACAAAACCCGCGCTGTTTTCGTCTCAGACGCTGAGCCGGACATTCGAGGCCGTCGCGCGCGGGAGGCTCTCTTCCGAGGAGGCGTTCCGGCGGTTCCGAAACCTTCCCTATGAAACACTCGGTTGCGCGAGGATCGATCATCACCGCCGCATGAGGAAGGGGATTCCCGAAGCCGTCTACGCTTCCGGGAAATCGTTCGGGCAGCTTTGCGCGATCACGGAGCGCATGAAGCGTTCCGGCGAGCCCCTGCTGATCACCCGCCTTGACGGGACCGTTTTCAGGAAGCTCAAACGCCGCTTCTGCGGACTGCGTTATTCCGAAACGGCCCGCCTGGCTTATTGGAATACGCAAAAAGCGCCGAAGAATGAGACGGCGATCGTGGTGATCTCGGCGGGGACCAGCGATATCCCCGTCGCGGAAGAAGCGGCCCTGACGCTTGAGATCCTCGGAAAAAACGTGGTCCGGATTTTTGACTGCGGCGTGGCGGGGCTTCACCGGCTCGCGGACCAAATCCCGGTTTTGGAGAAAGCCAAAGCGGTCATCTGCGTCGCGGGGATGGAAGGCGCTCTTCCGGGTGTGGTGGCGGGACTCGTTTCCGCGCCGGTGATCGCCGTTCCGACCAGCGTCGGGTACGGCGCGCATTTGGGAGGGTTCACGGCCCTCTTTGCGATGCTGACTTCCTGCGCGCAGGGGATTTCCGTCGTGAATATCGATAACGGATTCGGCGCCGCCTGCTTTGCGGCCCTGATCAAGTGATTTTAAAAAAACAATGAACGTTGCCATTTTCGACTGCTATTCCGGCATCGCCGGAGACATGACGGTGGGGGCTTTTCTCGACGCGGGTTTTGATTTCAACCGGCTCGAGAAGGAGCTTTCCAAACTGTGCCCGCGGGCCGTCCGGTTTCGGGCCCGGAAGGTCCGGCGCGGAAATCTTTCGGGCACGAAATTCGACGTTCTGATCCCCCCGGCGGCAAAACATTCCCACACGACTTTCCCCGAATTGCGGGCCCGGATCGAAAAAAGCCGGCTTCTCCCGCCGGTCAAGGACCTGACCGCGAAAATTCTTAAGCGGCTCGTGGAAGCCGAGGCAGGGATTCACGGGGTTTCTTCCTCGAAAGTTGTTTTGCACGAAGCCGGCGCTTTGGATTCTCTCGCGGACATCGCGGGAACGGCGTTTTGCCTGCATCACTGGGAAATCCGGAAGGTGTTCGCGAGAAACCTTCAGATGGGGAAAGGAATGATCGGGGCGGGGACTCACGGGATTCTGCCGAACCCGCCTCCCGCCGTTCTGGAACTTTTGCGTGATTTCAGTATTTGTTACGCGCCGGTCCCGTTTGAGCTGGTGACTCCGACCGGAGCGGCCATTCTATCGGCTTTGTCGGAAAAAACCGAATCGATCCCTTCCGTCCTGGTCCGGGAAGTGGGATACGGCGCGGGCACGCGCGATCTTCCGGACCGCGCGAACATGCTTCGCCTGACCGTCGGCCGGCTTTCTCCTTGCTCTGCCGGGAGGGACCGGATTCTGGCCCTGGAGGCGAATCTGGACGACATGAACCCCCTCGGGTTCGAGATCCTCTACGAAAGATTATTCGGGGGCGGCGCTTTGGACGTCTATGTGACGCCGATTCTCATGAAAAAAATGAGGCCCGCTCAGAAATTGACCGTGCTGTTCGAACATTCCGCGATGGAGGCGATTGCCCGCGCGGTGTTCCGGGAAACCACGACGTTCGGCGTCCGCTTCCTTGAACTGGACCGCCTGATTTTGCCGAGAAGAAAAATCCGCGTCCCGACAAAGTTGGGAACGATCGGGGTCAAGGTCGGAAGCCTGGACGGAAAGGATTCGATCGCTTCGCCGGAATACCGGGACTGCAGGAAAATCGCGCTTCAGAGAAAGCTTCCTTTTCAGGCCGTGTACCGGGAAGCTCAAAAAGCCGCGGGGAATTTCCTGAAGAAGTAAAAGTTTTGTTAGGGCCTCCGGGCGGGAAATCCGCCTTTTGAAATCCGATTACTGCGCGTCCGCTTGTTTCCCGCCTCCGGCGATTTCCTCGGGCGAGAGGCGCTTCGCGAGTTCGTCTTTCAATCTTCTTGCGGGATCGTTCCCCTGCGCGGCGGCCAGACCGGCCCAGCGATAGGCTTCAACATCATTCCTGGGGACTCCCCGGCCTTTTGCGTACAAGACGGCAAGATTCAATTGAGCGTTTGCGTATCCCCGTTTTGCGGACTCGAGGTACCATCGCGCGGCTTCCCGGTCATTCCGGGGGAGTCCCCGCCCTTCGGCGTAAATTCCGCCGAGATTGAATTGAGCGTAGACATTGCCCTGTTCCGCCGATTTCAGATACCATTTTGCCGCTTCCCCGGGGTTTTGCGTGACTCCCGTGCCGGAGGCATACAACTGGCCGAGAAAAAACTGGGCGTGAGAATTTCCCTGCTCCGCCGATTTCAAGTACCATTCCGCGGCTTTTTGGGAGTCCTGGGGGACGCCGGTCCCTTTTATGTGCATGACGCCAAGGCTGAACTGCGCGTTTGAATTGCCCTGCTCCGCGGATTTCAGAAACCATTTCAAGGCCTGTTCGTAGTCCTGAGGGACGCCCTGGCCGTTCGCGTACATCCACCCGAGGCTGTTTTGCGCGTCCGCGTAACCCTGCTCGGCCGATTTTAAATACCATTTTGCCGCTTCTTCGTAATTGCGCGGAAGGCCTTGTCCTCCGGTGAGATACAGTCCGCCGAGATAAAATTGCGCGTCGGCGGCTCCCTGCCCGGCGAATTTTTTTATTGTTTCGATTTCGGATTCCCGCTCTTCCGCGCACCATCCGGTTCCGCGGGAAAACCCCGCCAGGGTGAAGAGAACTAAGCAGAGAACCAGCGGGAGACTTTTGAGTTTGTCGTCAAATGCCATCGTTTGTTTTCCTTGCCGGCACCCGGCAGTCCCGGCGCTTTTTACCCGTGAAAGGGGAATGCCCTTGCCAGCAGGATGATCGCGATCCCGATCAGGCACCAGGTGAAGATCAGTTTTGACGGATGTTTTTTCCGTTCTCCCAGAATGGCATGAAGCGCGAGGTAAACGAATCCTCCCCCGATGTGAAGCAGGATGAGCGGAAACCACTGATTGATGAAGGAGCCCCGGATCACAAAAGTCCCGAGCAGCCATCCCAGCAGAGTCGTGACTTCGAATAGCATCGTCAGGAAAAAGGCTTTCGGTTTCGAAGCTCCGGAACCGATCAGGAGCCCGCATAAAGCCAGCCCTTCCGGGAATTTATGCGCCGTGACGGTGAGGAAAATGGAAAGTTCCGTGCTGTTGCCGAACTCATTGCCGAGGGCGATGGCCGCCCCGTCCATGGCGCTGTGAATCCCGAAGGCGATGCCGAGAAGGACCGCGATATTTCCGAATTCCGAAGACGTGTGTTCGTCGAAGTGGGACGCGGCGCAGGCCGGGCAGACGTGAAAAACGAAACGGCTGAGCAGGGCGAAAAGCAGATACCCGGACCCCAGGGCGATCGCAACCGCCAAAGCCGAAGTGGTGCCCCAGGCTTCGGGAATGATGTCCATCAACGTTGTTGCCAGCAATGCCCCGGCCGCGAGGCTGATCAGGGCGCAAAGATTTCGGTGGGAAGCTCCGACGACCATCGCCAGAACGGCTCCCGCCAGTGCGCTGGACAGGGCAAGCAAGCTTTGAATGAATGTCGCGAGAATCATTGGGTTGCATTATATTCAAAATGCCTGCGGTTGAATAGTCTCTTCGGCGGATATTTCCTTCCGTTTTTTAAGGCAAATCCCCCTTAATTTTTCAGGAAATCTTCTCTTTCGTTTTCTTTAATCCCGATTTTTTTAGACCCAATTCGGAGTCAGTTCCCGATCGATTTTCCATTTTACGCGTAAATCATTTCAAATAAGTAACTTGCGGTTAAATATAGATATTGCATTAAATGTATCATTTTTGTTTCATTATGAAATAAAAAGTTTGCATTTTTGATAATAGGAGGTTAAATTTTATATTGGAAGAAGAAAGAAGATGCGGAGAGATGAAATGAGCAAAGGTAGAAAGAATCAAATAAGTATCAAAAATAAATTTTCAATTATCTTTTTTGTATCAATTATGTGTTTTTGTTATTCTAATTTGCTTAATGCGGAACCCATTCAGGAAAATCTCACGACTTTCAAAGGAAAGCATTTTGTGGTTCAGATCGAGGGAGATCAGAAAAGTTTTGGCCAGGAAGTTCTCCGGGAAGCGGAACGTTTTTATGACATCATTTCGGTATCATTGGGTTGCCCGGTCAAGAATACCTGGATGTGGGAGGGGCGGTGCGAAATTTTTGTGTACGCGAATAAGGAATCCTATCTGAAACATTCGGAAGCGCCGGCATGGTCCAACGCGTTTTCCTCCTATCTGCCGAAGAAAGTCATCCGGGGGTATTCGGAGTCCAAAACGTTTCTGACTTCGGAACTCCCGCATGAAATCAGCCATCTTTTGTTCCGCGAATTGGTCGGCGCGGAGAACCCAAATGTGCCTCTCTGGCTGGATGAAGGGATTGCCGTGTTTCACGAAGCGGGTCAGAGGGGCGGCGTTTTCGAGAGGTTGCTTCAGGAACGTGCTCCGGAAGGAAGGGCGATTTCTCTGGATGAATTGTGCGGAATGGGGAGAGGAATGGCCCGCACTTCCTGGAGCAGTCCTGACGCGTCTTCGGCGCTGGCCTTTTACGCGTATTCCTACAGTTTCGTGAAATTCCTCGTCGAGCAGTCCGGGCAGGCCCAGTTCGCCAAATTTCTCCGGGAGTTCACGCAGGGCCGGGACGTCAAGGAAGCTTTGGGACGGAATTACCGGCATTCGTTCCGGGATTTGGAGGATCTGGAGCGCGAGTGGAACCATTCCATTCGCGTTGCTCGGGCGATTTAAAGCGGGGCCAGGAAACATTTTCCTCGCTTTCCAACCGTCAAACAGGAGTACAATAATAAAATGAACCGGAGAAATCTTCTTTCCGAAAAAGACAAAAAGCGTTATTCTGAATTTATCCGGCAATTCAATCAGTGGCTGGAAGAGGAAAGAAAAGGGAGGCGAATGCCATGACAATGTCCCGGATGTTTAGTGCGGCGTTGAGTGTGATTCTGTTTTTGGGTGTCCCCTGTTTTCCGGCCGAAAGAACGAATGAACTGCATGCCGCGGAGCCGGAAGAGAAAGCGGATCAGCCTCCTCCGCTCACGGAAGGCTCCGTCGTGAACAAAAGCGACGTTGAAATGCTCATTGTTCTCGTCAAAAGCAACCGCTTGTCCGGCACGTTTCACCTGATGCCCGGTCAGTCGCTGACAGTCCCCAAAGATATCGTCGAAGCGAACGTCGAGCGGGCCTATGTCTCTCCGATTCCCGTAAAATACAGTGTCTTGGTCGTCATGCCGGACGGTAAAAAACACGAAGTTAAAACTTACAAAGACACCGTCCGCCTCTCCGCCGAGGAATCGTAATATGCGGGGTCACACCTGGGTGTGACCCCATTTTTGCGAACAGCAGGAGGACTTATGCACCGGATGCCCGGAGTCGAAAACACCCAAGGCGTAAAAGGATTCTTCGATCGCTGGAATATCTACCATAAGATCATGCGCCGCAATTATCTTTCACACCGGCAGGTCTACGGGATCCTGCGCCGGTTTCTGCTCGCGCGGTTTCCGGAAAAAAAGTTTTCCCTGTCGGATTTAGGATGCGGAGACGCGGAATTCATGGCGAAGGCCCTGCGCGGCACAGGCATCGGGCGTTATACCGGCGTGGACCTTTCCGATATCGCGTTGATCCTGGCGAAGAAGAATATGCAGGGCCTGCCGTGTTCGAAGCGGTTCGTCCGCCGGGATTTTTTCAAAGAAATCACCGGCGAACGGCGCGCCGACGTTATCTGGATGAGCCTGACCTTTCATCACTTGCGTCTCGAACAAAAGAGAAAATTTTTCGTCCGGTGCCGGAAATCCCTGGCCCGCGGCGGATGCCTCATCTGCTATGAGCCGGTTCTGCGCGAAGGGGAATGCCGGAGGGATTATCTCGACCGCTGGCTCCGTTACTGCGGGAGCCATTGGAAAAACCTGACGAAAAAAGAACTCCTCCTTTGCGCCAAACATATCCGAAAAGACGATTTCCCGGAGAAATTTTCCACCTACGCGCGCCTGGCCAAACAGGCGGGCTTCGGGACCGAGCGGTGTCTTTATACCAGTTGTATCGGCACAATGAAACTGATGGTATTTGAATGAAATAAAATCCGGTTCGGCATCAGCCCCTTTGACGCGTGTCATCCTGCTCTTTAGCTTCTGTCATCCTGAACGTAGTGAAGGATCTCGTTTTTTTCCGTTTTCCCCGTCCGCCGCGGCTCAAATAAATCCAGTTCGGCATCAGCCCCTTTGACGCGTGTCATCCTGCGCTTTAGCTTCTGTCATCCTGAACGCAGTGAAGGATCTCGTTTTTTTCCGTTTTCCCCGGCCGCCTCCGGGCCTGCGCCGAACTGTGGAAGTTGTGCTGAAGACAAAACGACGGCATCTTTGCCTGCCGCCGGCCCGGAAAATTCCCGAAAACATATTTGACTTCGAAAAATGAGGGGAATAGAATCGCCCCAGTGTTTACTTGCCTTGTCCTTTCTTCTTGCATCATACAAATACATCATATCTGCTGAAATAGCGTCTTTTGGAAACGTGTCACTGAGAGTGGATATCCAGGGACAGGTCCACGATTGTGTAAGCGGACCTGTCCCTGATGTGTCACTGAAAGACCGGGATTGGATATAGTAGCGTTCTAACACTTTCGGAAACGGTACCGACTATATGAAAAAGGGGATCGCTATGATGATAATTCTATTTGCCATAGGTACCGCAATCTTAATTGTGACAACCACAATTTTAAGCTATTTAATACCGAAACTAACTACTGAAATTGAATTATGTGATTTGGTCATTCGAGAGACGGAGAAAACGATTTTTGATCGGCAATCAAAATATCAAGAATTTCTATTGCTTGATACGGAACGTTCCCTTGCAGGTCAATATTATTTGGACTCGATGGAGCCAGGTAATTTAGATTTGCATAAACAGCCTGCTTTTTTAGCAAAAACAAAAGCTCTAAATGTACGAGTCATGACCGATTTGTTGGAATCTGCCGGGGAAGAGGCAATCGCCCCAGAATTAATTGAAAAGTGGAATGATGCCGCAGTATTTCCATCACAAGAGGAGAGAGCAAAGTACGTAGATAAGTATAAGAAAGAACTTGAACGTTTAGCTTCCGAACAGAAGAATGCTGAATGCAAAAAACGGGTAAAGAGCAAAACTCTTTCAAATGTAACTCTTTGGACTGCTCTTTTTCAAGTATTAGCACTTTTTCTTGTTGGTTGTAGCGAAGTGCTTTCTAAAATAAAGAGTAAATAATAGAACGGTACCGGGCGGGGAAATTCCGGGGATACGATACTTAGTTCTGAATTTATTTGGCGAGATAAGTTTGATGTCCCCAGAATTATCTAGATGCGATAATCTGAACCCGGCACTTTCGGAAACGGTACCGATTCACTGGGGATGAATGATGCAGAAGTATTTACCTGAAACATGTCACTGAGAGAACTGGTACCGGATATGTAAATTAAAGCTAGTAAATATTTGCAAATAAAAGGGTTAATACCACAAGTGAAAGCCCGTTAAATCATTATTCTGTAAATAGTTACGTTATTATTTTATCAAGTCATTCACATTATTCAAATAATTAA
>JAKQXH010000006.1 GCA_029561555.1 Candidatus Omnitrophota bacterium | reverse complement strand
CCGACTACGAGATAGTCAGAGCCGACCCGTATCGCCTTCATCGGGGTTTCGATCCGCTTTTGATCACCCCTGGAGCTCCCGGGCGGCCGGACTCCGGGAGTCACAATCAAAAAATCATTGCCGAATTTCTTCCGGATCATGGCCGTCTCCTTTGGAGAACATACGATTCCATCCAATCCGGCTTTTCGGGCCGTTCCGGCAAGATGAAGCACCTCGTTTTGGATTTTTCGACGGATCCCGAGTTCTTGGGAAACTGTCTCCTGGCTGTGGCTCGTAAGAATGGTCACAGCGATCAATTGGGGGCGCTTCCCGGAACCCTTTGAGAACTCCTCCACCGACGCCCGCGCCATTTTCATCATCTCATAGCCGCCAAGCGCGTGCAGGTTCACGATATCGACCCCGTGCTCGCAAACCGAGCGAAGCGCCCGGCTCACGGTATTCGGAATATCATGAAGCTTGAGATCGAGGAAAACCCTCCCGTGATGTTTCTGAACAAGATTCACCGCATCCCAGCCATGCGCCGTAAAGAGCTCGAGTCCGATTTTATAAAAACTCACAACACCGTGAAGGTTCCTCAGCCAGCTTTCGGCTTCGTCCAGGGACGGCGTGTCCAAAGCAACAATGACGCGGTCCTGGACCGGCATCCGGCTATTCATCGAGAACAACCTTTCCCTTTCTGATCACGGGGCCGGTAGCTGCCCCGGATCTCTTTGATACTTTTTATCTTTTCCTTCCGGCAAAATACCCGAATCCCCTTTAAGATCTCCATCGTGGCCCGCGGTTCTACAAAATTTGAGGTGCCGACTGCCAAAAGATCCGCTCCGGCAATCAGAAACTCGACAGCGTCCCGCCAATCCGAAATGCCGCCGGACGCGATCACCGGAACCCCGAACTCTTTTTTGACCTGGTAAACGTAGCGCAAAGCCACGGGCTTGATGGCCGGTCCGCTCAGACCGCCGAAGTCCCTGACGATCCGGGAAGTTCTTCCATTGATATCAATCGACATCCCCCGGAGCGTGTTGATAACACTGATACCGTCCGCCCCCCGCTTCAGGACATTGTCCGCAATCTCCAGGACGTCCCCGAGTTCGGGAGAAAGCTTGGCAAATATCAGAAGCTTTGTCTGACACCGAACGGCTTTGATCGCATCCAGGATCCGTTTCTGTTTTTTCATGAAATTGACGCCGCCGCTCTCGACATTCGGACATGAAAGATTCACTTCAAGAGCGTTCACGACTGACCGGAACCGATCAAAGGTCTTTGCAAGCAGACCGAACTCCCCGGCGGACTCCCCCGCAATACTGACGATAAGAGGCACTCCCAGCTTCCTGAAATACGGGATCTTCTGCTCTATAAAATCCGCAAGCCCCTTATTCTGGAGACCGATCGCGTTGAGCATACCGGATGAAACCTCACAGATCCTCGGCATCGGATTTCCGGGACGGGGCCGGACGGTGATGGTCTTGGTAATGATCGCACCGAGTTTCTTGTAATCCACGTAGCCGGCGTATTCATCCGAAGTACCGAACGTTCCCGAAGCGACCGTCACGGGATTTTTCAG
>JAKQXH010000052.1 GCA_029561555.1 Candidatus Omnitrophota bacterium | reverse complement strand
CAGTCCGAGAAATTAATGATTCTTCCCTGTTTCTGTTTTCGCATCAGCCGCGCCGCTTCATGAGACAGATGATAAGCCGCTCTCAGATGAATCGTCAGGCTTTCTTCCCAATCGGTTGATTTGATGTGAAAAAGCGGAATTTTTTTATAAACCGAAGCCATATTGATCAGGACATCAAGCCGCTTCATTTCTTTCTCAATTCTCCCCATCACCCGCCGGACATCCCTTTCCCGCATGAAATCCGCCTGAACGGTCAAAGCCCTCCGTCCCATTGAGCGGACTTTTTCGGCCGTTCTCTCGGCCGCCGACCGGGAAGACCGGTAAGCAAGAACGATATGGCATCTCCGCTCGGCCAGATACGTTGCGACTTCCTGTCCGATACGCGCCCCGCCGGTAATCAAAACAACTTTATCTTTGAGTTCCACAGTGAATCCCCCCTTGAATCGGAATGCCGGTATTATAACTCAATGAATGCAGGAATCCGGAAAGAAAAAAAACGGCGATCCCCTTTATCAGGTCGACCACCTTCCATTATAGATAATACGGATAAAAACAGCGGCCGGAAGATTCATACTTCCGGCATGCCGCGCCAAGCTGGGTTGCCTAGCGCTTCAGGATGCGGCCGCACCTTCATAGTTGCGGCACTCCGCTCGCCCCTGACGGGCTTCGCTTCGGGAACAAGCCTTCGATTCCCGAAATCTATGAATAAAAACAGCGGGATGCGGGAATCGAACCCGCGTGACCAGCTTGGGAAGCTGGGACATTACCACTATGCTAATCCCGCAAAATGAAGTGAAATAATACCATTCCTCCGCCGAATATTCAAATATTCCGGCAAAGGCCCATGAAAGGCTTATTTTTCCAACTCCGCCGCCATCATCTGCTGGGCTTTTTTCATCCTCTCGGCCATTGCATCCGGGGTATTTTCCTGCGACCGCTTTGACATGAAAAATACAAACCCGCCGATAATAAGCGCCAAAACCAGCATCGTCATCAGCATCTTTCCGATGTCTTCCATTGTTCCCCCTTTGCCTTATTTATCCGCAAGCGCGTGAATCACTTGCGCCGGCGGAAATTGTTAGTATTTTATCTATTTTCGGATAAAATTGAACCATCTTTTTCGTGAATCGTTTCACCGGGTTCGCTCACCCATAACCGGGCAAAAGAGGAATGTTATGCTGAAAATCAAAGAAATCGGCGCAAAAGGTTACGAGAAAGTCATCGTCGGGAAAGATTCTGCCGCGGGACTCCATGCCGTAATCGCCGTTCACAACACCGTTTTAGGCCCTGGCCTCGGAGGGATCCGGATGCAGCCCTACCGTTCGGAGAAGGAAGCCCTCGCGGACGCGCTTCGTCTTTCGAAAGCCATGACCTACAAAGCGGCGATTTCGCATCTTGCGATCGGCGGAGGGAAAGCCGTCGTCATCGGAAACCCGCAGAAGCCCAAAAGCAAAAAGATGCTGCTTGCTTTGGGAGACATGATCGAAAGTCTCGGCGGGCGGTACCTCGCGGCGGAAGACGTGGGATTTTACTGCAAGGACCTGGACGTGATCGCACAAAGGACGAAACATCTGACCGGCGCTTCCCCCTCCATGGGCGGCAGCGGTGACTGCTCCCCTTCGACTTCCAAAGGCATCATCGTCGGAATTCAAACCGCCGTGCAGGAGCGATTCAAGACCGTCAACCTGACGGGGATCCGGATCGCCATTCAGGGGATCGGGAAAGTCGGCTGGCCGCTGCTCGAATTCTTTCACTCCCTGCACGCGGAAATTTTCGTAAGCGATATCGATCCCGAGAAATGCCGGGAGGCCCAAAAACGCTTCGGGGTGAAGATCATCCTGCCTCCCCAGATTCACAAAATCGAAGCGGAAGTGTTTTCGCCCTGCGCGCTCGGAGGGGGCCTCAACCCGAAAACCATTCCGGGACTCGGCGCGAAAATCGTGGCAGGAGGCGCTAACAATCAATTCCTCGACGAGAAAAAAGGCCCCTCAGCCCTGATGAAACGGGAAATTTTGCACGCACCCGATTTTGTCATCAACGCGGGAGGAATCATTCATCTCTTCGTGAAGGAAATTCTCAAAAAAGAGGACCTCACGCCGTGGCTTCTCAAAATCGGAGGGACCTTACGGGAGATTTTCCGCCTGTCACGGCTTGAGGGAACCGCTCCCCTGCCGATCGCCGTGCGTCTCGCGGAAGAAAGGATCAGAAGGAAACAATCGTCCTGAATTTCCGAAGGCGGTCTTCGATCGCCGCTTCGTCCAGCGTCCGAAGGCGCTCCAATCCGAAATCCTCCACGGCAAACGAAGCCATCACCGTACCGTAAGAGACCGCCCGCTTAAGATTCTCAAAACCAAGATCGCCCGTTTTCGCAAGATACCCCATAAATCCTCCGGCAAAGGTATCTCCCGCGCCCGTCGGATCAAAGACTTTCTCAAGCGGATAGGCCGGCAGAGCAAACACGTCATCCCGGTTGAACAGCAAAACCCCGTGCTCGCCTTTCTTCAGGACAATCGTGGAAGGGCCCATTTTTTGGATCAGGCGGGCGGCCCGGATCAAATTATGCTCGCCGGAGAGATCCCGCGCTTCGGCGTCATTGATCACGAGAAGTCCGACCCGCTTCAGAACTTTCAGGAGGGATTCCTTCCGGGTATGGATCCAGTAATTCATGGTATCGAGGGCGGAAAGCTTCACGGCCGCGCCATTGACCTGATCGAGCACTTTCCCCTGAATATCGGGATCGACATTCGCGAGAAAGACGAATTCGCTGTCACGGTTCTTACCCAGGCGCGGCGAGAACGTCTCAAGAACGTTCAAGTGGGTTTCAAGCGTCTGCGCGGAATTCATGTCGCCGGAATATTTCCCCTTCCACCGAAACGTCTTCCCGTCCGTCACTTCAAGCCCCGAAAGATCGATCTTCCGATCTTCGAGGATTTTCCGGAACCCGTCCGGGAAATCCTTCCCGACGACCGCCACCAGGGAAACCGGCGTGAAGTAACTCGCCGACATCGAAAAAAAAGAGGCCGACCCCCCGAACACATCGTCCCGCTTCCCGAAAGGGGTTTCCAGACAATCAAACGCAACCGTTCCCACAACCGTAAGTTTATTCATAACACCTTTCCTTTTTGATTAAGCTCCGAGGTTTGCAACCCGATCCGGGACAGTACGAAGGGCTTATATGAAAAGCCTTATGCCCGGCCGTATGCCGCGATCAACTCCGGATACAGGGGGAATTTTTCCGTCAGTTCTTCCACCCTCGCGCGGACGGGAGAAAGGTCCTTGCCTTCCTTGAAAAGATCCAGCGCATCGGCGATCGCATCGGCAATCGCGTTCATTTCTTTTTCCTTCATGCCCCGCGTCGTCACCGCGGGAGTCCCGAGCCGGACGCCCGAAGTCTGAAACGGGCTTTCCTTGTCGAAGGGAATCATATTCTTATTCACGGTGATTTTCACTTCGTCCAAAAGCTCCTGGACCTGCTTGCCCTTGAGCCCCTTCACGGAAACGTCCGCCAGCATCAGGTGATTGTCCGTTCCGCCCGAAACGATCCGGAGGCCGCGTCCGGCCAGCGACTGGGACAACTGTTTTGCGTTCGCAAGGATTTGACGCTGATAGCCCTTGAATTCCTCCGTCATCGCCTCTTTCAACGCGACCGCCTTCGCCGCAATGACGTGCATCAACGGTCCCCCCTGAATCCCGGGAAAGACCTGCTTGTCGATTTCCTTGGCGTATTTTTCTCTGCAGAGGATCAACCCGGCGCGGGGACCGCGAAGCGTCTTGTGCGTCGTCGTCGTGACAAAATCGCAGTAAGGGACCGGACTCGGATGAAGCCCCGCCGCCACCAGCCCCGCAAAATGGGCCATGTCCGTCATCAGATACGCGCCGATTTCATCGGCAATCTCCCGCGGCCGCTTGAAATCGATAATCCTCGGGTAAGCGGAAGCCCCCATCACAATCAGCTTCGGTTTGTGCTCCCGGGCCAGAGACGCCAGCTCATCGTAATCAATCTGTTCGGTCTGAGGATTCACGCCATAAGGGATAATCGTGTAATAGCGGCCCGAAAAATTCATCGGATTCCCGTGCGTCAAATGGCCGCCGTGCGCAAGATTCATCGCCAGGATCTTATCGCCCGGGTTCAGGATTGAAAAATACACGGCCATATTGGCCTGAGACCCGGAGTGCGGCTGGACATTCGCGTGTTCCGCGCCGAAAAGTTTTTTCGCGCGATCAATGGCCAGCTGCTCCCCGATATCGACGTATTTGCAGCCGCCGTACCAGCGTTTGGCGGGATAGCCCTCGGCGTATTTATTGGTCAGCACGGACCCCTGCGCCGCCAGCACGGCGTACGAGACGAAATTTTCGCTCGCGATCAATTCCACGTTTTCGTTCTGTCTTGAAATTTCGAGCCGGATCGCCTCATACACCTCCGGATCCGTCTTTTTCAGTGATTCCCTCAAGATCTCCTCCGCCCCCTTCGCCGCCGTTTGCATTCATTTCCCTCCGTCGATTTGGTTTTGATTCATGATTTCCGGTTTTCAAAATCCGAGATTTTCCGGACCCGCGGTTCATGCCTCCCGCCTTCGAAAGGCGTCTTGAGCCATTCCAAAGCGATCCGGCGGGCCATTTCGTCACTCACAAATTGGGACCCCAGGATCAGGACATTCGCGTCGTTATGCTCGCGCGAAAGCTTGGCGTGTTCGATACTGTCGCAGATCGCGGCGCGAACCCCCCGGACTTTATTCGCGCAAATCGCCATTCCCGTTCCGGACATGCAGACCAGAATCCCGCGGTCGAATTCCCCTTTCGCGACTTTCTCCGAAAGCGGAAACGCGATATCCGGATAGTCGAAAGGTTCCGCGGAATGGGCCCCCAAATCGGAAACCGAAAAACCCTCTTTCGTCAAAAAATCCTTCAATTGTTTCTTTAGCCCGATTCCCCGGTGATCCGCACCGATCGCAACTTTCATCGCCCCTGTCCCTTCCTTTTGTTTTTCAAAACCCATTAAACAAGAAAATGCCGTTTTCACCCCTCCGACATCATTTCGGAAATCGCCTCGGCCTCGCCGGCCAGCTTCTCTTTCAATTCCAAATAGCATTTCCGGTAAACTTCCAGCTGCAATCCGATCGGGTCTTCGACCTCAAGCGTTTTCACCCGCCCGGCCAAGTGCGGGAATCGCTGCAGGATAAAGCGCTCGTGCTCGGACGTCATCACGTAAATCAACTCGGATGACGTGACGAGGTCCTGCGTCAGAGGTTTCGCGAGATGGTCCGAAAGATCGATCCCGTCCGCGGCGAGAACCGTCACCGCCTCCTGCGTCGCCGGCATGTTTTTGTACGCAAAAATCCCGCAGGAATCCACCGTCACCTGACCGTCAATGCCCCGCTTCCGCATTTCATTCATGAGCCAGGCCTCCGCCATCGGGCTCCGGCAGGTGTTTCCGGTGCAGACCATAAGGACCTTGAATTTCGGAAATTTTCCGTTATTGATCTTCTCGAGTTCCCGGCCGATTTCGGGAGCCTTGGCCCCTTCCCGGACAATTTTGAAAGGCCTCGCCGTGAGATCGACAATCGTCGAATCCAGAGACAATTCGCAGCGCCCCCCGTCGATCACCGCCTCAATCTTGTCCCCCAGACCGGCCAGGACATCCTCAACCGACACCGGCGACTTCCCGCCGCTCGGGTTGGCGCTGGTCCCCATCAGCGGCTCTCCGCACAATTCGATCAGAAGGCGCGCGGTTTTGTGCTGGGGCATGCGAAATCCGTACGTGTTTTTCGAAAGATCATTCACGAGAATCGTCAGGGGGCCCGGCCAGAAAATCCGCGAAAGGTGGTAAAACGCCCGCGCCTCTTTCAGCTCCAGGGAATGGGGAAAAACATAATTGGCAATGTGGTATGCCAGCGGCTTGGAGCGGTCCCTTTCTTTGATCCGGTAGATTGAATCCACGGCTTCCGGATAACGATGCAAAGCCCCGAGCCCGTAAACCGTTTCCGTCGGGAACGCAATCGCTTTTCCGGCCCGCAACACCGCGGCGGCTTCGCTCAGCGCGTCCAGGCTTGGGTTTTGCGAATTAATTCTGATGACCCGTGGTTTCATTCGGAGATCCCGCTTGGGTTACTTCGACTCGAATTCCCTGAGGCGTTTTGCCAATTCCTTGTCTTTTTTTTGAACGGCGGAAACGAATTCCTCTTTTTTGAGTTTGAGTTTATGCGACAATTTTCCGTCCGAAAGCGCGAGGATCTGGACCGCGAGCAAACCCGCGTTGGCGGCGCCCGTTTTCCCGATCGCAACGGTCGCGACGGGGACTCCCGAAGGCATCTGCACCGTCGAAAGCAGCGAATCCAGGCCGTTCAGCGCCGATCCCATGGGCACGCCGATCACCGGCAAAAGCGTATGCGCCGCAACGACGCCCGCCAGATGGGCCGCGCCGCCGGCTCCGGCAATGATCACCCGAATGCCGCGGGACTGCGCCTTCCCGGAAAATTCGGAAACAAGGTCCGGAGAACGATGCGCCGACATCACGTGCATCTCGTAAGGGACATCAAAGCCCCTCAACATCCGGGCCGCCTCCGACATGAATTCGAAATCCGAATCACTTCCCATCAAAATCGCAACGATCGGTGATTTCATAAAGTCCTCCCGCACATTGAATTCACGATTCGATTCTAATTCTCGATTTTCCCTGTATCCCGCGGAGCCCGATGTCCCTGCGGAAGAAAAGATTTTCACATTGGATCTTTTTGACGGCACGATACGTTCGTTCGTACGCGTCGCGCAACGAATCGCCCAATCCCGTCACGTTCAGCACGCGCCCGCCCGAAGTCACGATTCGCCCGTCCGCATCTTTTTTCGTCCCCGCGTGGAAGACCGCGACATCTTTTTCTTTCTCGGCATTTTCAAGCCCTTGGATCAAAACCCCCGCGGTATAAGAACCCGGATACCCGAGCGATGCCAGCACCACGGAAAGGCTGGCCTGCGGTTTGAAATTCAAACGGTCCGTCTTGAGATGCCCCTCCGCGATATCTTTCAGGATCGGGAGCAAATCATCTTCCATCCGGGCCAATACCGCCTGTGTTTCCGGATCTCCGAAGCGGACATTGTATTCCAAAACAAACGGTCCCCGTTCCGTCAGCATCAAGCCGGCATAAATCACGCCCCGGTATTCGATCCCCTCCGAGGAAAGCCCCCGAATCAGCGGCGCGATGGTCTGCTCCACCAGAAAAGGCAGATCCGTCTCTTCCACAAAAGGACAGGGCGAATACGCCCCCATCCCGCCGGTGTTGGGCCCTTCATCGTTGTCAAACGCCCTTTTATGGTCCTGGGAAGTCGCGAGCGGAACGATTTTTTTTCCGTCGGTAAACGCAAGAACGGAAAGTTCCTCACCCGACAGGCATTCTTCGATAATGATTTTCGAACCGGAATCGCCCAGAATTTTCTCATTCATGAACTGACGGACGGCGGTGAGCGCTTCTTCCCGAGTCAAAGCGACGACAACGCCTTTTCCCGCGGCAAGGCCGTCGGCCTTCACGACAAAAGGCGGGACGTTCTGCGCGATAAAATCCTCCGCGGATTTGCTGTCCGTGAAAATCTTAAAAGACGCGGTCGGAATGCCGTAGCGGGCCATGCGCTCCTTCGAAAAGATCTTGCTTCCCTCGAGCCGGGCCGCAGCTTGATTGGGCCCGAAAATCAAAAGCCCCTTATCCTGAAAAACATCGACAATCCCCCCGGCCAGAGGCGCTTCGGGCCCCACGACGGTCAGATCTATTTTCTGATTCCGGGCGAATTCAAGAAGTTTCGGAATGTCCGAGGCGGATATCGGAACGCATTCGGCGAGTTTTTCCATCCCGGCATTGCCGGGAGCGGCATAAATTTCGGACACCAAAGGGCTTTGACTGATCTTCCACACCAACGCGTGCTCACGACCTCCCGAGCCAACGACTAGAATTTTCATCGGTTCTCCAAAAGCCCTCTGAAATCCCGTTTTTCAATCCGGAAGATTGCGGATCAGCACCCGGTTTTTCGAACGGGCCCCTTTCTCAATCCTCCCGATCACCCAACTTTTTAAATTGAACTGACTTAACTCTTCCCTGGCGTGGAGCGCTCCATGTTGAGGGAGGACCAACACCATTCCGATCCCCATGTTAAAGGTCCGGAACATCTCACTCATCTTAATCTTTCCCCTCTTCCGGACTTCCGTGAACATGGGCGGGATCGGCCATTTTTTATAATCAATCGACGCGCAAAGTCCCCGGGGAATGATCCTCGCGATTTTATCATAAAAAGCCCCTCCCGTGACATGCGCCACTCCGTTCACTTCCGTGCGTGCCATCACCGACAAGACCGGCCAGACATAAATCCGGGTCGGACGGAGCAGTGTCTTCCCCCAGGCGCCCTGAAGCTCCTGTTTCGAAAAAAGCTTCCGCAAAAGAGAATATCCGTTGCTGTGAAACCCCGATGAGGCGATCCCCAAAATCACGTCGCCTTCCCGGACCTTCTCGCCGGTCACGACTTTGCCCCGTTCCACCAAGCCGACCGAAAATCCCGCGAGATCATACTGCCCTTCCCGGTAAAAATCGGGCATCTCGGCCGTCTCCCCTCCGATCAGCGCGCATCCGGCTTCTTCACAGCCCTTGGCAATTCCCTTCAAGATACTCTGAGACATTTTCAGGTCCAATTTCCCGCAGGCGAGATAATCCAGGAAAAAAACCGGTTTCGCGCCGGTACAAATCAGGTCATTGACGCACATGGCAACCAGATCGATGCCGACGGTATCGTGTTTCCCGAGTTCCTGGGCGATTTCAAGCTTCGTCCCGACCCCGTCGGTCGTCGCCACCAGCAGAGGGTTGGACAAATTCAGGAAGGAAGGATCAAAACATCCCGAAAACGTGCCGATCTCGCCGACCACACCGCGTCCCATGGTGCGTTTGGCGAGACTTTTTATTTTCTTAACCAGCCGGTTTCCCCGGTCGACGCTCACGCCCGCCTTCGCGTAAGTCCAGTTCTGAGAAATCGTCTTCATCCTTTTCATGCTCCTTTTAACTGCCCGCCCTCTGATTCTCAAAATAAAACTTGTCCGCATCATCGCCGAGCTCGGTCGAATACCGGCCGCTGAAACAGGCCGTGCAATATTGTTCTTTCGGAAAAGCCGTCACGGCCGCAAGCAAGCCGTCTTCGCTCAGATATCCGAGGCTGTCCACGTCCAGGAATTTCTTGATCTCGTCGAACGAATAATTGTTCGCGATCAATTCGGAACTCTTCGGGAAATCAATCCCGTAATAACACGGAAACCGGTGAGGCGGACAGCTGACCCGCATGTGAACTTCTTTCGCCCCCGCGAGGCGAAGCTCTTTCACGCGGGATTTTGACGTATTTCCGCGCACGATGGAATCGTCCACGATCACCACCCGTTTCCCCTCGATCATGTCCCGAAGGGGATTCAGCTTGATCCGGACCTTGAACTCTCTCGTCGACTGCTCCGGCAGGATAAAAGTCCGTCCGATATAGTGATTCCGAGTGAACCCGAACGAAAAAGGAATCCCCGACACCCGCGAAAATCCGAGGGCCGCAAAATTCCCCGAATCGGGGACCGGGACCACGATGTCCGCCTGAGCGGGATGTTCTTTGGCCAGAATTTCCCCGAGGCGTTCGCGGACTTTCGCCACGCTTTCGCCGAATACATGCGAGTCCGGCCTCGAAAAATAAACGTGTTCGAAAATGCAAAAGGACTTTTTCACTTCAACGTCCCGGAAAGGGTAAAGGCTTTTCAGGCCTTTCCGGTTGATAATCAAAACTTCCCCCGGCTCGATGTCCCGGATGTACTGAGCGTGGATCAGGTCCAGCGCGCAGGTTTCGGAGGCCAGGACATAGGCATCCTCTAATTTCCCGAGGCACAAAGGCCTGAATCCGTGGGGATCCCGGATCCCGATCAATTCGTCTTCCGAGAGCATCACGAAACAATACGCCCCCTCGAGCTGGCGGACTGCCTTCAGCAGGCATTCCTCCCGCGTTTTCGATTCCGGGCGGGCCATGAGATGCACGATAATTTCCGAATCAACCGTACTCGCGAAAATAGAGCCGTACGCTTCAAGCTCGTCCCTCAGGCGCTTGGCGTTCACCAGATTGCCGTTATGCGCGACCGCAATCTGCCCACGAGAATAATCCACCGTAATCGGCTGGGCGTTTTTGAGAAGCGTGGATCCGGTCGTGGAATATCGGACATGCCCGATCGCAAGGCGGCCCGGAAGCTGTTTTAAAACTTCGGGCTTGAAAATATCGCCGACCAAACCCAGCGCTTTATGGGTATGGAGACATTTCCCGTCCGACACGGCAATCCCCGCGCTTTCTTCTCCCCGGTGCTGAAGCGAAAAAAGCCCCAGATACGCGAGCTCCGCCGCTTTTTCATGCCCGTAAATTCCGACCAACCCGCACTTTTCCTTCAAACTCCTGGACGATTCCGTCATCAAATGACTCCCACCCGCTTCGGCAGGGCTTCCCGCCATTCCGCGTGCAATTCCTTCATGGACGCTTCAATCCATTTCCCCAGTTTCAGTTTTCCCGCCCCGACGGCCCCGATTTCCGCGCAAAGAACCCCGTTTTCCCCGGCCAGCTTCCGAAACGCCTCCGCGGATTCTTTCTCAACCGTCACAACCATCCTGGTCTGGGTCTCTCCGAACAGGAAAGCGTCCGTCCGGACCGCATCGGGCTTCACCTTTTCCAGCTCCGGACAATGCGCCGCAAGAAGTTTCTCGCGGGAAAATCCGCATTCGGCAAGCGCCACCGCCAATCCCCCTTCGGAAAGATCATGACAGGAAACCAGCAGCCGATCCCGGCCGGCCTTGAGGATCAAATCATACAGTTTCTTTTCTTTCTCGAGGTCCAGTCTCGGGGGGATCCCTTTTTTCACGCCGTGACAAACCGCAAGATAATGCGTCCCGCCGAGATCATTGCCGGTCTCCCCGACGAGAAAAATCACATCCCCTTCCTTTTGGAAAAACGACGGCACCCTCAAATCGACATCGTCAAGCACACCGACCATTCCGATCGTGGGCGTCGGATAAATCGCCCCTTGGGGGCTCTCATTGTAAAAACTCACGTTTCCGCCGGTGACCGGAACGTTCATCGCAAGACACGCGTCCCGCATCCCCTCCACGCAGCGACGAAACTGCCAGAAGATTTCAGGATCCATCGGATTTCCGAAATTAAGGCAATTGGTCAATCCGACGGGGACTCCGCCCGTCGCCACCACATTTCTCGCGGCTTCGGCCACCGCAATCTTCCCGCCTTCGTAAGGGTCGAGATAACAATAAACGGAATTGCAATCGGTCGAAACGGCGACGCCTTTTTTGCTCCCTTTGATGCGAATCAAAGCGGCATCATGTCCCGGAAGGAAAACCGTGTCCGTCCGGACCATGTGATCATACTGGCGGTAAACCCACTCTTTCGACGCGATTGAAGGATGGTCCAACAGACGTTTCAGCACTTCACCGCAATCCTTCGGTTCGGGAAGCGACAAGGGATCAAACGACTGGACTTCTTTTAAATAGGCCGGTTCTTTCTCGGCGCAGACATACACGGGCGATTCATCCGCAAGTGCTTTCGCGGGAATCTCGGCAACCAGTTTCTCTCCGTCATAAACCTTCAGAAGATTCCCTTCCGTCACTTCTCCGACTTTTTCCGCGTGGAGGTCCCACTTGGAGAAGACCTTCTCAATCACGTCTTCCTTGCCCTTCTCGGCAATCAGCAGCATGCGTTCCTGGGATTCGGAAAGCAGGACTTCATACGGGGTCATCCCCGTTTCCCGACGGGGAACTCTCGCAACATCCACCGTCATTCCGGCAAGTCCCCGCGCGGCCGTCTCGCAGGTCGAACAGGTAAATCCGGCCGCCCCCATATCCTGAAGCCCGACCATCGCGCCCGTCGGGATCATCTCAAGGCAAGCCTCCAGCAAAAGTTTCTCAAGAAACGGATCCCCGACTTGAACGCTCGGCCGGTCCTGATTGGACGCTTCCGTGATTTCGCGCGAAGCGAAACTTGCGCCGCCCAACCCGTCGCGGCCCGTCGCGGACCCGACGTAAAAAACGGGGTTTCCGGTACCCTTCGCGATCCCTTTGACCAATTCTTTCGAACGAAGGATCCCGAGACACATCGCGTTGACGAGAGGATTCCCTTCATACGATTCGTCAAAATAGACTTCCCCTCCGACCGTCGGGACTCCGATACAATTGCCGTAATGCGCAATCCCCGCCACCACGCCCCGTAAAAGCCTCCTCGCAACCGGGCTTTCCAGATTCCCGAACCGGAGCGAATTCATCAGCAGGACGGGCCTCGCCCCCATGGTGAAAATATCCCGGAGGATTCCTCCCACCCCCGTCGCGGCGCCCTGGAACGGCTCAACCGCCGAAGGATGATTATGACTTTCGATTTTGAAGGCAATCGCCAACCCGTCGCCGATATCGATCACGCCCGCGTTCTCTTCGCCGGCCTTCACCAAGACTTTCGCCCCTTCCCTCGGCAAAAGTTTAAGAACGGGACGGGAGCATTTATAACTGCAGTGTTCGCTCCACATCACCCCGAACATCCCGATCTCCGGGACCGTGGGATCGCGGCCCAGGATTTTTTTGATGTGTTCGTACTCTTCCGGCGTCAGGCCATGACTCCGCGCAATATCCCTCGTCAGTTGGGTATCCGTCATTTCAGGCATTCGAGAAGCGACTCCCATATTTTTTTTCCGTCCTGAGAACCCAAAATCGTTTCCGCGGCCCTTTCGGGATGCGGCATCATTCCGAGGACATTTCCTTTTCCGTTGATGATCCCGGCGATATTATCCGCCGATCCGTTCGGGTTCGCGGAATCCAGCGCCGCGCCGTTCGGCGTAACGTAGCGAAATACGACCTGATTGCCGGCGAGCAAACCCGCCAGCGTCTTCTCGTCGCAAAAATAGTTCCCCTCGCCGTGAGCGATGGGGATTTTCACCACTTCCCCTTTCTTGAAATTTTTCGTAAACATCGTCCCGGAATTTTCAACGCGAAGCGACACGTACTCGCACCGGAACGAAAGCGACCGGTTCCGGAGCATGGCACCGGGAAGGAGACCGGACTCTAAAAGGATCTGAAAGCCGTTGCAAATCCCGATCACGGCCCGACCCGTTTTCGCGTGCCGGGCGACCTCTCTCATGACGGGAGAAAAACGGGCGATCCCGCCGGTCCGGAGATAATCCCCGTAACTGAACCCGCCGGGTAATATGACCAGATCGCATGGGGGGAGGGTCGTCTCTTTATGCCAGACATACTCGACGGGCTGGCTCATCACATCCCGGATCGAATGGAAACAATCGCTGTCGCAATTCGAACCGGGGAACACCACGACGGAACACTTCACTTCGATTCTCCTAAAAAACGATTCCCGTTGCACTCCGGGGGAAAACGGCTCCCCGGAAAATCACCCCTTCGCCTCGATCGAGCAGGAATATTCCTCAATCACGGGGTTGGCAAGCAGCTGGTCGCACATCTGACGGACCTTGCCTTCGAGGAGATCTTTGTCCTCGCCGGCAAGCCTGATTTCGAAATACTTTCCCGTTCGGACTTCCTGGACCTCATTAAACGTCAAAGAATGGAGGGCGTTCAAAATCGCTTTTCCTTGCGGATCCGACACGGATTTCTTAAGCGTTACGACCACTTTTGCCTCATGCATGTTGTTGCTCCTTAAACGTAAAAAATCAGGACAATTCTTTGTCCGCCAGCCGCTTGTAAATATCGCGGTACGCGGCACTCGTCTTTGACACAATATCTTCGGGGAGTTTGGGCCCCGGGGCCTTCTTGTCCCATCCCGATGATTCCAGATAATTCCGGACGATCTGCTTATCGAAACTGGGCTGGTCTTTCCCGGGCTCGTATCCGTCTTTCGGCCAGAACCGGGAACTGTCGGGCGTCAGCGCTTCGTCGATCAGGATCACTTCATTATTCAGAATGCCGAATTCAAATTTCGTGTCCGCGATCAAAATCCCCTTCGACTCCGCCCATTCCGATCCTTTCAAATAAAGGAGGATCGTCAAGTCCCGGATTTTTTTCGCGACTTCCGGCCCCACAATCGCCGAAGCTTTTTGGAAATCGATATTTTCGTCATGCCCTTCCATCGCCTTGGTCGACGGCGTAAAAATAGGCTCGGGAAGTTTCTGGCACTGCTTCAACCCTTTGGGAAGGGCATGCCCGCAAACCGCGCCGGTTTTGAGGTAATCCTTCCAGCCCGATCCCGTCAGATATCCCCGCACCACACATTCCACCAAAAGGGGTTTGGTTTTCCGGACCAGCATGGCCCTTCCCCGCAAATCGTCGCCGTGCTGTTTCAGGAAATCCGCGCTAAAACCCATTTGATTCACGTCCGCGGTCAGAAGGTGATGTTTCACCAGCGAATTAAAAAACGAAAACCAGAAAGCGGATATCTGATTCAGGACCTTTCCCTTAAAAGGGATCGGTGACGGGAGGACCACGTCGAAGGCGCTCAGGCGGTCCGTCACGACGATCAGAAGCTTGTCATCCCCCACCGCGTAGATATCACGGACTTTTCCCCGGCCGATCCTCTCAAGCGGAAGATTGGTTTCCCATACGGTCTTTCCCGTTTGCGCGGTCGCAATCATGATTTACCTCCGAGCCCTACCCGTTTAAAAATCTCGTTCACGAATTTTGTATGGTAGCGATAGTCGAAAATTTCTTCGATTTCCCGTTTCTCCAGATATTGTTTCACGGTCACGTCGCTTTCAACGGATTCACGGAATGTCATCCCTTCATCCCAGACTTTTTTGGCGCAATTCTGCATCGTCCGGTATCCTTCTTCCCGGGTCATCCCCTTTCGGATCAGGGCCAAAAGAAACGCCTGGGAAAAAACCATGCCCTTACTTCTCTCAAGATTGGAAAGCATGTTTTCTTTGTAGACAACAAGCCCTTTCATGATGTCCGTCATCAGGCCGGTCACATAATCCATAATAATCGTGCCGTCCGGGAAAATCACCCGCTCCACCGAAGAATGGGTGATATCGCGCTCATGCCAGAGCGCCACATTTTCCATGGCGGCCAGCGCATAGCCCCGTAAAAGCCTCGCAAGTCCCGCCACCCGCTCGCAGGTGATGGGGTTCCTCTTGTGCGGCATGGCCGAAGACCCCTTCTGCCCTTTTTCAAAAAGTTCCTCGACTTCGCGAACCTCAGTCCTCTGAAGGTGCCGGATTTCCGTCGCCAACTTCTCAAGCGAACTCCCCAGAAGCGCCATTGCCGTCATGTACGACGCGTGCCGGTCCCGCTGGACAATCTGCGTCGAAACCGGTTCCGGCTTCAACCCGAGTTTTCGGCAGATATACGCCTCAACCCGGGGATCCACATTCGCGAAAGTCCCCACGGCGCCGGAAATCTTCCCAAAAGCCATTTCCTCTGCCGCAAGACGAAACCGTTCCGTCCCGCGGGAAATCTCACCGTAAAATACCGCCAATTTCAGGCCGAACGTCGTCGGTTCCGCATGGACCCCGTGCGTCCTTCCCGCCATGATTGTATTTTTATGCGCTAAAGCTTTGGTTTTAACGGCGGCAAGCAATTCCCGAAGCCCCCGGAGAATCACATCGGACGCTTCTTTGACCTGCACGGCAAGCGCCGTGTCCAAAACATCGGATGACGTCAGGCCGAAGTGAATATATCTTCCCGCGGGCCCGACCCGCTTGGCAACATTGGTCAGGAAAGCGATGACATCGTGCTTGGTGACCCCTTCGATTTTTTTGATTTCAGAGACATTGAAAGCGGCTTTCTTTTTAACCCGGGAGGGAATATTCTTGGGAATGTAACCGTATTTCGCAAGCGCCTCAAGCGCGGCAATTTCGACATCCAGCCATTTGCGCAGCTTATTTTCTTCCGTCCAAATCGCGCCGATTTCCGGGCGAGTGTACCGTTCGATCATTGCAACATTTACTCCGGGGTTAGCTCCGAAATCACGTTTTCTATGAATTTCAATTAGCGCTAACGGGATTTGAACCCGTGTTCTCAGAATGAGAATCTGATGTCCTAGACCGGGCTAGACGATAGCGCCTCAAGTAATCAAACCCGCCTCTGAAAACAATTCTTCTAAGTGCTTTACCTAAAACGGTTTGTGGCACCAAAAAAATATTCTCGAGGAGAAGTAAGTATACTAAAAGTCCCCGGAAAGTCAAATGAAATAACCGCCAAGCTAGCCGGAAGATGCCCCGATTTTCTTTTCCAGCCGAAGGATATGACAAAATTTCCCGATTTTCATAAGTTTTAAGGAAAATTTCTCCTGAAGCCGTTTAAACAGCTTCACATTTTCGGTCCGCTCGGAGGGGAGAATCGCGATATAAACATCTTTCCCCTGTTCCAAGCCGCTGCCGAGAAAATCAATGACTTTCCCCGGATTTTTATCGCGCCACACCCCGGTCTGATAGTACAAATAATCGCAGGTGCCCGAAAAAGGCAAGAGTTCACAGTTCGGTTTCCCGTAAAAATCGAAAAAGGGAGGCGGAATGGTCGTCGCAAGCCTTACCGGCTTTTCCCCGGAAGGAAACCCGGGATCGGAAAAGAACCGGTTCAATTCAAGAACGCATCCGTACATGTAAGAAATCTTTTCCGAAGGCCGGAAATTCATCCGAATTTCCTTCATTGCTTTTCCCGCGACGGGAATCGCTCCGGCCAGAAAGCAGAAAATCAGAAATGCGCCGAACCACTTCCCGTATTTCAGCCGCCCGCACCATTTCTTCAGGAATTCAATTAAAAATCCGAATCCGATAAGAAAAACCGGAATCGCAAAGTACAGATACCGGACAAAAACACTGCAAAACGAAATAAAAATGACTTGCCCCAAAAGCATGGCGCCGAGAGCCAGGATCAAAAAACGCTTCTCCCGTCGTGCAAATCCCAAAACCAAGCCCATCCCCCCTCCCGCTCCGAGCCAAACAGGAAACAGAGAACTTTTGACGGCAATGTAAGGAATTTTTTCCCCTAAAAGCCCTTTCAAGCAAACAAAAAGCCCTTTTGCAAAGTAATGGGCATTGAAGTATTTCATGTGTTCAAGTGTCGGCAACACTTTCGGGGTGAAATGACCCAGAAAAATCTGCGAAAACACTTCGACCGCTTGCTGAAAAGGAGTTGTTTGTTTCAGGAAAAATTCGAAGGCCGAAAAAGCCGAAAAAACCGTGAAAAAAACGGAGAAAAGGACCGAAAGAAAAATCGCCTTTCTTTCTCTCCCCCCTTCCAGAACAATCTTTGCCCCATAGAGAAGAAAATAGAAGATTGTAAGCGGCGCGGCACTGTACTTCGCGGCGAAAAAACTCACGGCGCACAATCCCGCCCCCACGCTCCGCAAAACCGTGACCGGCTGCAGCAGCCAGTAAACCGCAAGCAAGAAAAGAGTAAAAATTAAATTTCCGGGCGCCGCAATAATCGGATAGGTAAAAAAAACCGGGTTCGTCACGAGGAGGAAGGTCAAAACGAACCGGATCGCCGGTGAACCGAATAATTTCCGGAGGATTAAATAGAAAAGCGCGAGAGACAAAAAAGACAACAAAACATTGGCGAAATAAAACGCGTGCGGATCATTTTGAAAAAAATAGACAGGCGTAAGAAACAATGAGTATAGCGGAGAAAAAGGAGAATAGATTTCCCTCCCGTCAAAAAACACTTTAAATCCGCTGCCCTGGACTAAATTCCGGGCCCTCAGCACGTAATGGAACGAATCCGGATAAGGCAGAAAATCAAAGACTTTTGAGGAAGGAGAAAACGGATCGCGCCACAATAACGCGCCGAGCAAAAGACAACCGGCAAATAAGGGCCAATGCCGCTTAAAAAATGCACCGGAAGAAAAAGATGATCGCATCCCTCCGAACCCTTTCAAATCGTCCCTTGGCGCGCACTCCCGGGGAAAAAAGAGACAAAATCCCCCGGAATAATGCTTAGGATCGCAGTGAGTGAGAAATCTTCAGGACCGGGTGTCGATATAGTGCTGCGCCCGTTTTGCGCGCATATACCGTCTGAAACGTTCCTTGCGAAGCTTATCGGAAGGCTTTTCGTACCGCAAATGCTTTTTGTGCCCCTCCATAATCTTTTCCCTCTGCATTTTTTTCTTGAGAACACGGAGAGCACCGTCAATATTCTGACCTTCGCGTACGTAAATCTTAACCACTGAATATCACAACCTTTCTTTAGATTCGGTTTCTGGTTCGGAAAATTCGGACAGGAAAGCCCGCCCAAGTGAGGCACATGCTAACCGATACTCCCCCGAAAGTCAAGGCCCCAAAACAGGTTAAATCATTTCCGGGAGAGATTAAGCCTTACCCCCTGGGATGGAATTTTTCATGGATCGCTTTGAGCCGGTCCTTGTTGACATGGGTGTAAATCTGAGTCGTCGCGATATCCGAATGCCCCAAAAGTTCCTGAACGACGCGGAGATCCGCCCCCCGCTCCAGAAGGTGCGTGGCAAAAGAATGCCGAAGCGTATGCGGCGAGATTTTCTTCTGAATCCCGGCAAGCCGCGCGTATTTCCGGATAACCCTCCACAGGGTCATCCTCGTCAGCCCCTTATTTCCCCTTCCGGTGAATACGAAAGGAGACGCTCCCTCACGGCTCTTTACTTTTACGCGCACGGCCGTCATGTATTTCGACAAAGCCTCCCGGGCCTTCTCCCCCAGGGGGATAATGCGTTCCTTGCTCCCTTTCCCCTGGCATCTCAGAAACCCGGCCTCAAAATTCACTCCCTCCGTCCGGAGCCCGGCCAGTTCGGACACCCGCATCCCCGTTCCGTAGAAAAGCTCGAGAATCGCGCGGTCGCGGATCCCGTCCTTTTTTCTCAGGTTGGGAAGCTCGATCATCCGGCTGACCTCGTCCAGATTCAGAAAATGCGGAAGCTTCCGCCAGATCTTCGGCGCGTCAAAACTTGCGGTCACATCTTCCCGGATCAGCTTCTCGCGGGTCAGAAAGCGATGGATCAATTTGACGGTCACAAAACGTCTCGCGACCGAGCTGGTCGACGCTCCTTTTTTTTTCTCCTCGAAAAGATACTTGCTGATTTCCTTCCTTCCGACCCCGGAAAGGTCCGAAATCCCCTCGCGCTTCAGAAAATCCCGGTATCGCAGGAGATCCTGCTTGTAGGCAAGAAGCGTATTGGCGGCAAGTCCCCGTTCCACGGAGAGAAAAGCGAGAAAAGACTCCAGCCCGTCGTCGAAATTTTTCATCGGGAAATCATCCGGACTGCCCGGCAAGTTTCAAGAATTCGTCTTCGGTGAGGACGGGGACCCCAAGCCGGCGGGCTTTGTCGTACTTGGAGCCGGGATCTTCCCCCAGCACCAGGAAACTTGTTTTCTTGCTCACGCCGGAAGACACGATCCCTCCGAGGCGCTTGATTTTCGCCTCAATCTCACCCCGGGAAAAATTCTTCAAAGTCCCCGTCACCACAAAAGTCTTCCCGGAAAACACATCGGACTCCTTCTTTTCCCGGACCGCGAAATCCACTCCCGCCTGCCTGAGTTTCTTCACCACCCCCCGCGTCCCCGGCTGCTTGAAAAAATCGGCAATCGAACGCGCCACCACCGGGCCGATTTCGCGGATCTTCATCAATTCATCTTCGGATGCCCGCATCAATTCATCCAGCGTGCCGAAACACTCCGCCAAAATCTCTCCGCCCCGCTCACCGACCTGCGGAATCCCCAAAGCGTATACGAGCCTCGCCAGCGTTCTTTTCTTGCTTTGCTGAATCGCCGAAAAAAGATTCTCCGCGGACTTTTCACCCATCCGCTCCAATCCCGCGACGCGGTCAAATTCCATAGAATAAATGTCGGCGAGGTCTTTCACCATGCCGGAATCCACAAGCTGATCGATCAGCGCCTCCCCAAGCCCTTCGATATCCATTGCCTCCCGCTGCGCATAATGCTTCAGGCCGGCTTTGAGCTGGGCCGGACATGCCAAATTGGCGCAGCGAACCGCCACTTCCTCCCCGGCGGAAACCACCTGCCCCCCGCAAACCGGGCAGCGGTCCGGAAAAACAAACCGCCTCAACCCCTTCGGCCTTTTCTCGATCACCACCCCGACGACTTTCGGGATAATCAACCCGCTTTTTTCCACCAGGACCCGGTCCCCGATTCTCACGTCCAATCTCTCGATCTCATCGCGGTTGTGCAGGCTGGCCCGGGAAACAGTCGTCCCGGCGATCAGAACCGGCTCCAGAATCGCGACCGGCGTCAGGACCCCCGTCCGTCCGACCTGGACCTCGATTCCGCGCAGAGTCGTTTCTTTCCTTTCCGCGGGATATTTGTACGCGATCATCCACCGGGGAGACTTGCTCGTCGCTCCCAAAATTTCCTGATCCGAAAATGAATCGACTTTTACCACCATCCCGTCGATATCGTAATCCAAAGAATCCATCGCGTGCCGGTGTTCTTCGATCCGTTGAAGCACTTCCTCAATCCCCCGGCACAATTTGGCATTTCCGATCACGCGAAATCCGAACGCCTCAAAAGTTTTGATCAACTGATGATAAGTCGGAGGCATCGCCCCGCGAACGGAACCCCTGCCGTGAATAAAAATATTCAGATCGCGTGCCGCGACCAGCTTCGGGTCCAAGAGCTTGAGACTGCCCGCGCAGGCATTCCGGGGATTGGCAAAGGGTTCTTCCCCTTTTCGGTTTTTTTCTTCGTTGAGGCGGGAAAAACTCTTTCTCGGCATGTAAACTTCGCCGCGGACTTCCAATATTTCGGGGACGGGGAAATCGCCCGCCGAAGAAATCCTCAACGGAATCGCGCGGATGGTCTTAATGTTGTTCGTCACATCATCCCCAAAACGCCCGTCACCCCTCGTCGCACCCAGTTTCAGGACCCCCCGTTCATACAGAAGCGAAATGGAAACCCCGTCGATTTTTTCCTCGACATAGTAATCGACGCGGTCCCGTCCGCCCAGGCCCTTTCGGACCCGCTCGTCAAAATCCAGAAGCTCCTCCCGGGAAT
>JAKQXH010000051.1 GCA_029561555.1 Candidatus Omnitrophota bacterium | reverse complement strand
TCCTCAATCGCCCGCCCCCGCAGGCCGCGCAGGTGTCTTCCTCGAGAAATTTCCGGATCTTATTTTTAATCTCCTCAGACCCCGTTTCGTAGAAAAGTTCCTGCAATTCCTCGATCAAACCGGAGACGTCTTCCCCCCCGTAGAGGAAATGGTCCTTCACCTCCTCGGGAAGGTCCCGGTAAGGCGTCTTCAGGTCGAATTCAAACCGCTCCCGGAGCTGATAAACCAGATCCTCGATCACATAGCGGTTGAAGGAAAAATAAATTTCTTCATTGATCGCGCCGCGGAGGATCGGCCGCGACGCGTCACGGATCAACGCGCGCGCCGTCACGCGCCAGCTCTTGCCCAACCCCCGGCAGGCCGGGCAGGCCCCGTAAGGGCTGTTGAAAGAAAACTGGTTCGGCGTCAGCTCCCCCAGGCTGATGTCGCAGCGGGGGCAATACAGTTTCTCGGAAAAAACGATTTCCTTTTTCCCGCACCGGACCATACACGTGGAACCGGTAAGCTTCAACGCCGCCCGGAGGGCTTCCCGGATCCTGGCTTCGTACCGGCGGTCGGCTTTCAGATAATCGATCACCACCTCAATGTCGTGGCGGCTTGATTTCCTGAGTTTGGGGACCTTCCCGAGCGGAAAGGTCTTCCCGTCGACCACCGCTTTTTCGAATCCCTTTTTGCTCAGGTCTTCGAAAAATTTCCGGAATTCCCCCTTGCGCCCCCGCACCAGCGGCGCCAAAACCGAAAATTCCCTCCCGGACGGAAGGGTAAAAATCTGCCCGGTCATCGCGTCGACATCCTGCCCCCCCAGCCGCGCGCCGCACTGATAGCAATGGACCCTGCCCAATTTCGCGTAGAGAAGCCTCAAAAAATCATAGATCTCGGTGACCGTCGCGACCGTGGAACGGGGGTTGTGGGAAAAATGTTTCTGATCGATGGAAATCGACGGGGAGAGGCCGGAGATATAATCCACTTCCGGTTTTTTTAATTTCTCAAGGAATTGCCGCGCGTAGGAAGAAAGGCAGTCCACATATCTTCGCTGCCCTTCCGCGTAAATGGTGTCAAAAGCCAGAGAGGATTTCCCCGAACCGGAAAGACCGGTCACCACCACGAAAGCGTTCCGGGGGATCCGGAGACTGATGTTTTTGAGGTTATGCTCGCGGGCGCCCCGGACAACAATTTCAGTCTCCATGGGAAAAGCCCGGTCAGGTCCCGATCTTGATCATCCCGAAGATCTTTTCCAGGAGGGCGCCCGGCGCCAGCATCGCAAGGTAGCTGGTTTTTGGATTCCGGGGCGAAGGGACATTCTCCGTTATCACTTTCAGCCGGCCGAACGTGCCGACAATTTCGATTTCATGGACGTTCCGCTTCAGTCCCGGGACGGCATAAATCTGCACCTTGGTCCGCTGCGGACCGATTCCCGCAAGACTGACCAGGGCCGCGACATTGATATTCTCCGGAAACGCGCTCACGGCTTCGCGCGCGCTCCCCTGAAAAATCAGCTTCGGATTCCGCAGTTTTGCGAGCTTGAAGCCGCGCTTCTGGACATAAGGCGCCCCCTCCAAAGCCCGGGGAGGTTTCCGGGTCGTCAGCCGGACCCATTGAATCCCGCCCGTCCTCGCCGCAAGCAATCCGTCCAGTCCGGCAATCGCGCCCGAAGGGAGAAAAATCGTTCCCTTCCCCTTCCCGACCAGCTTCCGAACGGCCTGATCCTCCACCAACAGCGCGCCGACGCTCATCACCAAAACAGATTTTCCCAACGGAAGTCCTTTTTTGAGCAGGGGAAGCACCACCTTCGCCGAAGCCGCTTCGATGATAAAATCGCTTTCCCGGATCAGTTTCTCCTGACTCACCACGGAAGGCTGAGACTCCAGAATGGAACGGAGCAACCCCGCCTTTTCGGGAAGGAGGTCGTTCAGGCAGACCAGCCTGCAGCGAGCGGAAAATTTCTTTTCGATGACATGCGCCAGTTGAGTCCCGATCGCCCCGCAACCGACAATCCCGACTTTGATTTTTCCCTTCATTGGCCGACTCCCGTTATCCGTCTCATGCCTCACCGGTCTTTCAAGTTTTGACCATTTTATTTTTCGCGTTCACCTTGACGATTTTGGGAATATACGTCTTGACCTCGCTCTCGTCCAGCGTGCAGAAAGTGATAATGATGACGCAATCTCCTTTTTTGCCGTGTTTCGCCGCGCCGCCGTTCAGACAGATTTCGCCGGACCCCCGCTCCGCGGGAATCGCATAACTTTCGATCCTAGCGCCGTTGTCGAGATTCACGATCAGAACCTTTTCTCCGGACAAAATATCCGCCGCCTCCAGGAGATCCCGGTCGATCGAAATGCTCCCTTCGTAATCGATATTGGCATCCGTGACGAACGCGCGGTGGATTTTCGATTTCATCATCTGTCGAAACATGGCTTCAGGTTTCCTTTCCTTAAAGAAATTTCAAAAAAAACCCGTCCGGCTTTTCGTTCATCCCGGAACGTTCAACACGCAATTATCGATCAGGCGGACCTTCCCGACAAACCCGGCCAGGGCAATCACTATTCTACCAGAAATCCTTTTGATCCGCGAAAGGTCGCGGGCATCTAAAATTTCGATATAATCGACGCGCGAAAGCCCGGGGACGAGAATTTTCCTGATACCCGCCCGGACCCGCCGGGGATTCCGCTCTCCGTTCCCGATCCACTCCTTCGCCGTCCCGAGACTTTTGAAAAAGCAAAGCGCCCGCCGCCGTTCCTCCGGAGATAAATAACTGTTCCGCGAACTCAGCGCCAGGCCGTCAGACGCGCGGACAATCGGGCAGATCTTCACCTCCGCCGGCACATGGAAATCCTCGACAAGCCGGCGGATCACCAAAGCCTGCTGATAATCCTTCTGTCCCAGATAAATCCGTGACGGAAGCGAAAGATTCAGCAGTTTCATCACAACGGTGGCAACCCCCCGGAAGTGTCCGGGACGGCTCCGCCCGCAAAGTCCCCGCGCCAAGGCTCCCGGTTCAACGAATGTCTGATAGCCTTCGGGATACAAGTCGTCCCGGTTCGGCGTAAAAAGCCAATCCACCTTTTCTTTCGCGAGAAGCGCGCAGTCCCGCTTCAGATTCCGCGGGTAGCGGTCAAAATCTTCGCGGGGTCCGAACTGAGTCGGATTGACGAAAATACTCCCGATCACGACGTCGTTTTCTCTCCGGGCTTTCCGGAAAAGAGACAAATGCCCTTCGTGCAGAAATCCCATCGTCGGGACAAATCCGATCCGCTTTCCCCCTCGCCTCAGAGACAGGCAAAGCGACTGAAATTTCTTCGGAGATCGAATCCGTTTCACGGTTTAAACTCCCGCTGCGGTTAATTTCTCAAATAAAACCCGGACGGAACGGCCCAGCATGGGATGCACCCAATCCGGGTTGACGTCCAAAAACGGCCTCAAGACAAAATCCCGCTCATGCATCCTGGGATGGGGAAGGATCAACCCCTCTTCCCGGACGACCCAATCCCCGAAAGCGAGCAGGTCCAGATCCAGCGTCCGGGGGCCCTGTTCAATCTTCCGCTCTCTTCCGAAAAAATCCTCGGTTTCCCGCAAAGCCGCGAGCAGTTCTCGGGCCGGATATCCGGTCTCGATTTCGCAGACGGCATTCAGAAAATCGGGCTGGTCCGGATATCCGACGGGTTTCGTTTCATAAAAAGCCGAGATTTTTCGAACCCTCAGGACGTCCCGTTCATTCAAACGCGCCAAGGCCTTCCGGATCGTCCCCTCCCGGTCTCCCAGATTGGAACCCAATCCGACGTACGCAACAGTCATGGGCGTTTGGCTTTCCCGGCCTTGATCTTCGCGATTCTCTCGAGGGCTTCCTGGATCCGTTGTTTGGGGACCGTGAGCGCGATCCGGAAATATCCCTCGCCGTTTGCGCCGAAACCGTTTCCGGGCGTGACCACAATGTCGGCCTCCCTGAGAAACTTCAGAGTGATTTCCTGCGACGTATACCCCGGAGGCACGGGGATCCAGACATAAAACGTCGCGGCCGGCATTTCGATATTCTCCCATCCCAGTTTCCGCAATCCCGTCACCAGAACATTCCGGCGTTCCTCGTAAATTTTCAAAATCTTCCTTGCCTCTTCCGCGCCTTCCCGAAGTGCCGTGACGCCGGCCCACTGAACGGCCTGAAAGATCCCGGAATCCACGTTCGATTTGATTTTCCCCAGAAAACGGATGAGGTCGGCGTTCCCGACCGCGAAACCGATTCTCCATCCGGTCATGCTGAAGGTCTTCGAAAGCGAGTGAAATTCGATGCAACGCTCTTTCGCCCCTTCGATCCCGAGAAAACTCGGGGCTTCGTATCCTTCGAACCCCATTTCCGCGTAAGCGGCGTCATAACAAATCGCCAGTCCGTTTTTCTTCCCGAAACGAAGGGCTTCTTCCATGAATTCAAGCGGCGCGCAGGCCGTCGTCGGGTTATTGGGATAGTTGAGAAACATCATTTTTGCGCGTTTCAACTGCGTTTCATCGATGTCCCCCAGATCGGGCAGAAAATGATTTTCCGCAAGCAAAGGCATGAGGCACGGGACCCCTCCCGCGAAAACCGTTCCGGACCGGTAAGGCGGATACCCGGGATCCGGGATCAGCGCGACCTCGCCCGGATTCAAAATCGCCAAAGGCATATGCGCAATCCCCTCCTTGGATCCGATCAAAGGCAGAATTTCGCGCTCCGGATCCAAACGCACCTCATACCGGCTCTCATACCATTCGGCAATGGCCTTCCGGAGTTGAGGCATCCCGGCATCCAGCGCGTAACGGTGATTTTGGGCATCGCGGCTGGCCCGGTTCAAAGCCTCAATGATGAAAGACGGCGTCGGGGTATCGGGATCTCCCACTCCCATATCGATGATATCCCGGCCTTTCGCCACGGCTTCACGCTTCAGGCGGTCAATTTCTGCAAATAAATACGGCGGTAATTTTCCAAGACGTTCCGACATTTCAAAACCGATTGTATTGGGCATATTCAAATCCTTATGGTATGAAGCCGTTTCAATTTTGCCTCATTTGTGTTTTCCCGGTCCGGGTAAGAACACAAGGAAGTGCGAGCGAAGAATCCCCGCGTATCGAAACTGCTTCAAGTGGTTATCCGCGAAAGCGTTACGAAAGTGCTGGATTATAGCAAGCCGTTTATTTTTTTGTCAAGGCATCCGGCTCACCGGAAACGGACTTTCGAAAATCGCGGGAATCGGGAATAAGGAAACGATCAGAAAGGCAGATCCCGTTCAAGTTCCGTGAAAACACTTAAAGTTCTACCGAAAAATTCTTGTCCAGGACATGCAGTTCATAGGCCTTGGTAATTAATTCTTCCTTGATCCACTGCAATCCCGTTTTCCGATAGAGGGAGTAAAGATCAAGAAACTCATCCTGCTTTCTTTTGATCTCACTTTTCACTTCACCGGGATCTTTTTTGTCTTTTAGTCTGGTGACGATCTCATCCATGTCAGCTTCCCCTTAGGGCAATCTTCCTTGCGTTTATATCACGCTAAGCTAACGAAACCGCCGTTCAAATTTCAGATTCCCGAATTTTCGGAAATCTCTGAGAATTAAACTAACTTTAATCATTATAAATATATCACAAAACTTAACCTTTTTCAAATCAATATGATAGCATTTCGTTTTTTTAAAGCCATCATTTGAATTGTTACACAGTAACGATTTACGAAAACAAGCAATGTGTCAAAAGTAACCATTCGATAACTATGGGTTTTTGCTACCTTCCTCATTGATGATTCGGATAATTTCCCCGCATACTCACACCCTCCTCACCCTCATCGGCAAACAAAATCCGCCCACGTAAAGAGAATGAAACCCGCACGCGAAAACTCCGACACTTTTGAAGCTCCCCTCAATTATCCGGGGACCGGGGTTGAAGTCCGGGTGATTGTGACTTATACTATCCCGCATTATGGAAACGAAAAAAATCTTTCTAATCGCGGGAGAACTCTCCGGAGACCTTCACGGCGCCCTGCTCGTCCGGGAGATCAAAAAAATCAGGCCCGATCTTCGCTTTTACGGGCTCGGGGGGAAGGCCATGGAGGCGGAAGGCGTGCAAATCCTGTTTGACCTGCCTTCCGTCGCGGCCCTGGGACTGGGAGATGTCCTGAAGCAATACTTCGTCTTCAGGAAAATTTTCTACAACGCCTTGGACCAGGTTTTTAACCGCATTCGACCGGACCTGATCATCTTGATCGATTATCCGGGCTTCAACATCCGTTTCGCAAAAAAAATCAAACGCCGCATTCCGGTTCTCTACTATATATCTCCTCAGGTGTGGGCATGGGGAAAAAGGCGGATCAAAACCATCGCGAAACACACCGACAAAATGCTGGTTTTTCTCCCGTTCGAAGTGAAAGTCTACGAAGGATCGGGAATGCCGTGTGAATTCGTGGGCCACCCGCTCGTTGATCTGGTGAAACCTTCCCGATCGCTTCAGGGATTGAAAGACGCTTGGCAGCTCAACCGGAAAAAAGTCGTCGGCCTGCTGCCCGGCTCCCGGCATCATGAAGTGCGCCGCATCCTTCCCGTCATGCTCCGGGCCTGCGCCCGCATTGCCCAAGCGCTTCCCGAAACGGTTTTCCTTTTGGCGGAATCCCGGACCCTCCCCCCCGAATTGTATGAAAAAATCCTCCGGGAGACTTCCGTTCCGGTCAAACGGCTGCGGGACGAAACCTACAACCTGCTCGCCGTATCGGATTTCGCCCTAGTCACCTCGGGGACCGCCACGCTGGAGACGGCCATCAGCATGACTCCGT
Source organism: Candidatus Omnitrophota bacterium (assembly GCA_029561555.1). Taxonomy (GTDB): domain Bacteria; phylum Omnitrophota; class Omnitrophia; order Omnitrophales; family Omnitrophaceae; genus JAKQXH01. Next base: position 15,223 of record JAKQXH010000051.1, on the reverse strand, counting down.
TCGCGCTGCTTTACAAAACCGATCCCCTGACCTATTTTCTGGGTAAAAATCTCGTTCGACTCCCTTACCTCGGTCTGGCAAATGTGATCGCGGGAAGGAAAATTATTCCCGAATTCATACAAAACGATACGGACCCGGTAAAAATCGCGGATACGGCATTGCATCTGATTTTGGACGAAGAAGCCCGGATCAAAACCCTGGAAGAACTCCAATCGGTGAGAGAAGCTCTCGGCAGGCCCGGAGCGGTCGGAAGAGCGGCTCAGGCCGTGCTGAAACTTCTTGAAAACCGAAACCCCTGACGTTACGCGGAAGAGTCTTTACCGATAAGCCGGTTGACGATTTCCAGAAGTTCTTTCGCCTGGAAAGGTTTTTTGAGATAAGCGGAAGCCCCGACGCTGTAGGCTTTCTCGATATCTTCCCGTTCGGTCAGGGCCGAAACCACCGCCACCGGGATATCTTTCGTCTGGGGCCTCTGCTTGAAAGCGTCACAAAACCAGAACCCGGAGAAAAACGGCATACGGATGTCGAGCAGGATAAGATCGATTTTCTCCTGATTGGATTTCTCGATCGCCCGAAGACCGTCATGCGCGAGGATGACCTCGTAATCTTTCTTCTTGAGCATCTCGCCCATGATTTCCGCCATTTCGATATCGTCGTCGATAATTAAGATTTTCTTCCCCATGTGCTTACTCCGTGAAATAGCGTTTGATAAAATCCGGTTCCCCGAAAATCCGGTTCAACCTTCCGGGCTCTATACTACTTCTTTTCCCGCTCATTTGCCAACCGGAAGTATGACGCGAAAAACCGATCCCCGGCCCTGAACGCTCTCGGCTTCGATCGTTCCCCGGTGCCGCGCGACAATTTTATGGCAGATCGGCAATCCCAATCCGCTGCCTTCGTATTCGCTGCGGGAATGAAGCCTTTCAAAGGGCTTGAAAATACGTTCCGCGTATTTTCCGTCAAAACCGATCCCGTTGTCTTCAACCGTGATCTCCACCCGGTCATTCTCCAGCGGGCGGCTCGAAACCCGCACCAAAGGCGAGACATCCTTTCGACAGAATTTAAGCCCGTTCGAAATCAAATTCTGAAACAGCTGACGCATTTGAAGCTTATCCGCCCTGATTTTCGGCAATTCCCCGACCTCAACCTTCCCCCCGGACCGGTCGATATGAAGTTCCAGATCGGCAAGCACATGATACAAAACGAGATTCAAGTCCACTTCCTCAAGCGGCTTGGTCCCGATCGTGACTTTTGAAAACTGAAGCAAATCGCCGATTAAACGGTTAAGCCGGCCGACGGCATTTTCAACCTTTTCCAGGTATCCCATTCCGGACGGGTCCATCGTACCCCCCACATGATCCTTCAGGAGATCCACGAGACCCATGATTTTCTGAAGCGGCTCTCTTAAATCGTGAGACGCCAAAACCGCAAAAAGCTCCAACTGCTCTTTTTCCGCATTGGCCTTGATCAGCTCCGCCGTTTTCTCCAATAAAATCTCCTGCTGCTGCTTTCGTTCCGTCACATCCCGGGAGTTGATGACAATCCCCGCGACGGCGGGATCCTGAAGCAAATTTTCCCCGATGCTTTCACAAACGCGCCACTCCCCGTTTTTCGCCCGGAACCGTAATTCCGCGGTATCGATATGGCCGGGGATCCGGGCTCCTTTCTCGAAAATCCCCCGGACCTTTCCCAAATCGTCGGGGTGGACGTAATTAAAAGCGTTTTTGCCGACGAGTTCTTCGGGCGGATATCCCAGTATCTTCCCGATGGAGGGGCTTGCGTATTTCACGTTCCCGTCGCGATCCAGCAAAATGATGACATCCAGGGCATTTTCGATCAGGGACCGGAAATGCTCCTCACTTCGCCGGAGTTTTTCTTCGGCGGTTTTCTTCTCGGTAATATCCTCCGAAATCCCCAGGAGATAAAGCGGTTCCCCCCATTCATCCGGGATGGGTATTTTCTTGGTATGCAGAAAACGCCGCCCCTTGTATTTGGTATCGATCGGTTCTTCCGGGATATCCAGTAATTTCCCCTCCGAAAGGACCTGCCGGTCCTTCCCGGTAAAGAAATCCGCTTCCTTCTTTTCAAAAAAATCATAATCGTTCTTGCCGAGCAGTTCCTCCCTCGAATGACCGAGCAGTTCCTCCCCGGCCCGGTTGAAACGGACGAATCTCAGGTCCTTCGCGTCTTTCACGAAAATCATGTTCGGGATATTTTCGACGATTGAATCGAGAAACCGGTGGGCAGCCTTCAATTTTCCCTCGGTTTCCTTCAATTCGGTGATATCGCTGCCCACGCACAAAATCTCCTTCAAGTTCCCCTTCGCGTCATAAACGGGTTTGTTCGCCCAATAAATCCAGACGCGCTCCCCGCTGCGAATGACATTCTCGGTCTCGTTCGTCTGATAATCCGAAGGACGATTCAGGACATCCCGCACCATTCCCTTTAAATCCCTGCCGAAAGAATCCTCCTCCGGGACAATCGTGCCCACCACATGCCGCCCCAGGATTTCCTCTTCCCGATACCCGAAAAACTTCTGGGCGAATTCGTTGAAAAAAGTAATGCGGCCTTCGGGATCGACCCTGAGAATAATCGTATCGGCGTTCTCGACCAGCTCGCGGTACTTCTCCTCGCTCTGCTTCAAAGCCGCTTCCGCACGCTTCCGTTCGCTGATGTCGACATTGACTTCCGCCACCAGCCAGTTTCCGCGAGCATCCTGAAACGGGATCGTGGTCACCAGGATGGGGCGATTCCCCTCCCGGGCCAGGATTTCTTCCGTCACCACGACTTTTTTTGTTTTCAGGGCTTCCGGGATCCCGCATCCGGGGCAGACCGCCGCCCGGTCCATGAAATACTCGTAGCATTTTTTCCCTTTCGGATCCCCGTAAAGCTTCGCCCATTCCGGATCGACGTAAACGAGATTGAATTCGGAATCGATGATGTCGAGGCCCGTTTTCGCTGCGCCGAGAATAAATTCCATCCGCTGCATCAGGATCTTGATTTCGTCCTCGCTTCTCTTGCGGGCCTCCTCGATCCCGATCGCCTGGGCGACGATTCCCATCAGCTTTTCAAGGCCGGCATCGGGGAAAAAATCCTGAAGGGAAACCAGGCACAAAGTCCCCAGCGGATTCCCCCGGAACTCGACGGTCTTCCCGAAATAGGTTTTCAATCCGTAACGCATGACATTCGGATCCGTTTTCGCGTAATCCGTCTCCGGCAGATTCCGGATCAAAAAAGCTCCCTTCTGAGATTGATGACGGATCACGTCATAGCAGATGTGGCCTTCGGCGACATCCCGGCGGACCAAATCGGCGGGAGCATTCCACTCGGCAAACGTATGGAGTTCCTTCCCTTCCAGACGGTTATAAAGCGCGCAGGATGCGCCGGAAATTTCCCCCAAGAAAACCACGAGGCGTTTGATATTTTCGTCCGGATTCGGGCTGAAACTCAGAAAGCATTGATTGAGTTTCGACAGGTTCTCTTCGATCCGCTTATTTTCGCTGATATCGAAGATCGCGCCGTCAAAAGACAGTAACTTCGCGTCCTCCCCGAAACATCCCTGCCCCTGCTCATAAACCCAACGGATTGAGCCGTCCGAATGAATGATCCGGTATTCCATCGCATAGGGCTTCCCCTGCTTTGCCCCTTCCGAAATTGCCTGCTCCATCAGAGCCCGATCATCCGGGTGGACGATGCTCGAATAACTCCGGATACGATTCTCGATCAATTCCGAGGCGGGGTAGCCGGAAATCGAAGCAATCGCTTCGCTCAAGAAATCCATCGTCCGAGCGGAATCCGGCGCGCACCGATAAACCGCGCCGGGAATATTCGCGACCAAGGTCCGGAAATTCCGGATCCTCTCTTCCGATTCACGGTTCAGGCGCAGCATTTCTTCGGCCACGCGTTTGCGATCGGTAACGTCCCGCACGATTCCGATGGCGTTCCAATGCCCGCCGATTCTCACGGGAGAAACGGAAAGTTCGATGGGAAATTCGGTGCCGTCCTTCCGCAGGGCCTCCAGGGTGAGGGTTTTCCCCAACACGAGTCCTTCGCCCGTTTCGGCAAATCGCCCGAAGGCCTTTTCGTAAGTCCCCCGGTATCTCTCGGGCGCAAGAAACCGGTGGAGCTCCCGCCCCAGGACCTCGTCCCTGGAATACCGGAACATCTTTTCCGCCGATTCGTTCCAGAAAGAAATCTTCCCGTGCTGATCGATCATGATAATCGCGTCCTGCGCCGAGGACGCGATCTTCCTGAATTTTTCTTCGTTCTCCTGCAACGCCGTTTCCATCTGTTTCCGGTTCGTCACGTCCCGGACAAAAGAAAAAAATTGCCTCTCCGATTTCAGGTAATTGACGCTGATCTCCAAATCGACGGCTTGGCCGTCTTTGCGCCAGTTGCGGGTCATGAACCGGTCATACCCGGTCGTCCGGACGATGCTTTGCAGGTGCCGGTCAATTTCAGCCGGATTCTTCGAAGCTTCGACGTCTTCAAGCGACAGACCGTTTAATTCCTCAAGGGAATATCCAAGCAAGCGGCAGTAAGACTCGTTCGCGTCCAAAAACCGGCCCGCTTCATCGAGCAGGCAGAATCCGTCCATTGCCGTCCGCAGAATCGCCTCATAGGCGATTTCCCCTTTGAAGGGTTCCCGATTTTTTTTTCTTTGCCGGGTGTGACGGTTCAGGAAGAGAAAGACGCTTCCGGCGGAAACGCCGAGAAACAAAAGAGAAGACAGAATTCCCCACTGCCATCCGGTTGGCACGACAGGTCTCCCGTTCGAAGAGATCGTTCGAAAATTAAATTCCAGGCCGACAAAAACGTCTATGGCTTCTTGTCCGCCTGATATGCTAATATTTCCGGAAAGCGCAAAAGAAGGGCTTTGCGGCCGTTCTTTCGCTTTTAATTCGATGTTTCGCGAAATGCAGAACTATCATAACAGATATTCCCGGGGGTGACAATTTGAAACGCCGGCAATTCTTGCTTCCAATGCAACGGAAAAACTCCCGATGACTCCCCTCATCAGCGTTATTATCCCGACCTTCAACCGGAAGACATTCACCGAAAAAGCGGTCCGGTCCGTCCTCGGCCAAACCGGCCCGGATTTCGAAATCCTCCTCATCGATGACGGCTCCTCGGACGGGACTTCCAAACTCAAGGCCGTCGATCCCCGGCTCCGGTATTTTTTTCAAGAAAACCGGGGCGTCGCACCGGCCAGAAACCTGGGACTCCGGCACGCGCGGGGGGAATGGATCGCATTCCTGGACTCGGACGACTACTGGCTCCCCCGGAAATTAGAGACGCAGCTCCGGTTTCACTCCGAAAACCCCCGGTTCCGCGTTTCTCAGACTCAGGAAATCTGGATCCGGAACGGAAAACGGGTCAATCCGAAAAACAGGCACCGGAAACCGGCGGGAGCGCTTTTCGAATCTTCGCTCCCTCTCTGCATCATCAGCCCCTCCTGCGTCATGCTCCACCGGGATGTCCTGGAAAAAACGGGAGGATTTGACGAGCGCTTCACGGTCTGCGAGGACTATGAGCTTTGGCTTCGCGTCACCCTGGATTTCGAAATCGGACTGGTCGACAAAGCGCTCACCGTCAAGACCGGAGGCCATGCGGATCAGCTTTCCAAACGCTACTGGGGGATGGACCGCTTCCGAATTCTTGCCATCGAAAAGACCCTGCTCTCTTCCTCTCTCGGCGCGGAGCAGAAAAACGCCTGCCTTCGGGAGCTCAGGAAAAAATGCCGTATTTACGGAAACGGATGCCTCAAAAGGAATCGCGGAGAAGAAGCCCGAAAGTTTCTCGATCTGGCCTCGAAATACGAAGGGCAGATTGAAAATCCCGCCTAAATGATTTTTTCCGTACTCTCGGAGCGTCCGATCACGAACAGCCGATGGAATTCCCGCAGTTCAGACACTTGTAGCAGGCGCCGTTTCGCAGGGTGATGTGGCCGCAGATATTGCAGAAAGGCGCGTCCCCCATCATTTGCCCCATTTGTTCATCCAGGGCCCCGCTAAAAGAAACGCCCCCTTGGGCCTTTTCGGCGGTTTTGGACACGTCTTTGGAAATTTCGCCCGCTTCCGGCTGAGCGGACTTCGGAGAAGCGTTTTTCACGGCCTGGCCGCCGGGGGCCTCCGCTTTTTTCTCCTTGCAGCATTTGGATTTTTTCGCCGCGTGGTCGTTTGCGGACGCGCCGCCGGATACATCTCCCCCGTCAATCGGTTTATGAACAAAATCCATCCGGCCCAGATACTCCATGCCGAGGACCCGGAAGATATAGTCGACCACCGAAGTCGCCTGTTTGATATTCGGATGATCCACCATTCCCTGAGGTTCAAAACGCGTAAACGTAAAAACATCCACAAATTCCTTCAACGGCACGCCGTACTGAAGTCCCAGAGAAACCGCGATCGCAAAGCAGTTCATCATGCTCCGGAATGCCGCGCCCTCCTTGTGCATATCGATAAAAATCTCGCCCAGACTCCCGTCGTCATACTCTCCGGTCCTCAGATAGACTTTATGCCCGCCGACCTTCGCTTCCAAGGTCCAGCCGACCCGCTTCTTCGGGAGACGCTGCCGGGTCAGCGCGGGAACGGAAAGCGCTGCCGAGGAGGAGGATTCCTTTTCTTTACCGTCACCCGAAGTCGTGTTCAGAGGCTGGGAAGCTTTACAGCCGTCCCGGTACAGGGCAACGCATTTCAGGCCCAATCTCCAGGATTCGAGATAAATCCTCTCGATTTCTTCCACCGTGATTTCGTTGGGAAGATTGACCGTTTTGGAAATCGACCCGGAAATAAAAGGCTGCGCGGCGGCCATCATCCGAATATGCGCCATCGGCGCGATAAAGCGTTTTCCGTATTTTCCGCATTTGTTGGCGCAATCAAAAACCGGAATATGCTCCTCAAGCAAGTGAGGGGCGCCCTCCACCGTCATATGCCCGCAAATAACCCGGTTGGCCTCTTCGACCTGCTCGCCGGTAAAACCCAGGGCCTTCAAAAAGTCAAACCCGAGACTTTTATACTGTTCGGCCTTGAATCCCAGTCTCGCGAAGGTTTCTTCCCCGAGAATCACGGAAACCGCCCCGGAAAGATCAAAAACGCTGGGCAAAATCCCGTTGATCCGTTCCAGTTCTTCTTTGGTCAGTCCCCGTTCGGACAATGTCGCTTCGTTGATCCACGGCGCGTTTTTCAATGTCCCCGTTCCCAGCACGTAGGTCACGATTTCAAGAATCTGATCGGGGTTATACCCGAGTTTTTTCAGCGCGAACGGAACGGATTGATTGACGATTTTGAACACCCCGCCGCCGGCCAGTTTCTTGAATTTCACCAGGGCAAAGTCAGGCTCAATCCCGGTCGTATCGCAATCCATCAGCAATCCGATCGTCCCCGTCGGCGCGATAACCGTCGTCTGGGCGTTCCGGCAGCCGTACAGTTCGGCCATCGCCAAAGCTTCATCCCAGTCCGTTTGGGCGGCCTTCAGCAAATTCTGAGAGCAGAATCTTTCGTCGATCCGGTACGATGCCGCGCGGTGTTTATTCAACACACGCAGAAAACTGTTCCTGTTTTTTTCGAATCGGGGAAACGGGGATTTGGCCTTCGCGATTTCCGCCGAAACCATGTAAGCCTGTCCGGTCATAATGGAGGTGATCGCGCTGCACATCGCACGGGCCTCATCGCTGTCATAAGGGACCCCGCTGACCATAAAAAGCGTTCCCAGATTCGCATATCCCAGTCCCAGGGGCCGGTAATCATGGCTGGTTTGAGCAATCAATTTGGTGGGATAGGAGGAAGCATCGACGAGGATCTCCTGCGCGACAATGAAAATCCTCACCGCGTGGCGAAAGCCCTCCACGTCAAAAGATCCGTCTTCATTGAGAAATTTCATCAAATTAATCGAAGCCAGATTGCAGGCCGAATCATTCAGAAACATGAACTCCGAACAGGGATTCGACGCGTAAATGCGGTCGGTATCCGCGCAGGTGTGCCAGTCGTTGATAATCGTGTCGAACTGAACGCCCGGGTCCGCGCACATCCAGGTCGCATAAGCGATCTGCCGCATCAAATCCTTCGCGTCGAACGTCTCGCAGACCTCCCCCGTCGTCCTGAGTTTTGTGCTCCAAGACCCTCCCTTGAGATAGGCCTGCATAAATTCGTCGCTGATTCTCAGCGAATTATTGGAATTCTGCCCCCCCACCGTCCGATAGGCATCCCCGTTAAAGTCGGACGAATAACCCGCGGCAATCAGCGCCCGGGCTTTCTTCTCCTCCCGCACCTTCCAATTGATGAAGTCCGCGATTTCGGGATGATCCATATCGAGGCAGACCATTTTGGCCGCTCTCCGGGTCGTCCCGCCGGATTTGGTCGCTCCGGCCCCTTTATCCAAAACTTCCAGAAACGACATCAGTCCCGACGACGTCCCTCCGCCCGACAGTTTTTCCTGTTTCCCGCGGATTTTAGAAAAATTCGTTCCGGTCCCGGAACCGAACTTGAAAAGCCGGGCCTCATTCTTGATCAGGTCAAAAATGGACATCAAATCATCGTCCACCGATTGAATAAAACACGCGGAGCATTGCGGGTGGGAATAAGAATCGCCGGTCTTCTCAATTTCTCCGCTTTTCGAATTCCAGTACCAATTGCCGCCGCTTCCCCGGATTTTGTACTCGTGATACAAACCGCAGTTGAACCAGACCGGGGAATTAAACGCCCCCCGCTGGGTCAATAAGAGGTAGGTCAACTCGTCTTCGAAACTCGCCGCGTCCGTTTCGGAAGCAAAATAGCCGCCCAATTCCTCCCCGGCTTTACGAATCGTATGGGAAACCCGGTGAATCAGCTGCTTAACGCTCGTTTCATGCCCCAACCCGGGAACGCCGGCTTTTCTGAAATATTTCGAAGCGACGATATCCGTCGCAAGTTGAGACCAGGATTTCGGAATCTCGAGCTGATCCATCCGGAAAATAATCGATCCGTCCGGATTGGTAATCGCCGATGAACAGATTTCATATTCCACGGAATCAAAAGGATTTTCCCCTTCGCGCGTATACCGTCTCGCAACCTTAAGCCCCCCGGCACCATCCCTGCCTTCCATTATATTAGGTCCATTCTGATGCTGCGCCTTTTCGGGCTGGTGGGTTTTCACGGGCATACCTTCCTCCTTTGATTGAGGCTTTTTCCGTTCAGGGGCATTATTTTAGCCATGGTTCGATTCTCGCGGCTTACTTATCATTATAGCACATCTTGTATCAAAATCGATCACCAAGCCCAACATATTGGGCCTCCAAGTAAAAATACGACTCCTTTTACTTTCACTTGAGCGTGAAAAAAACGGCTACATTCGGAAAGCGTTTATCGTATTTCTCGGCTGCGGGAATTTGAAAATCGGGATACCCTTTCGGGAAAAACAAAAATGAGATGAAAACTTGATACGGCTGCTTTCATTTCCCCGCTTCTCATTTTCAAAAGATCGATTTCAATTTCCGTGATGTGAATTTTATTCGCACTGATTTGCGAAGTCAAATTAATTTTTATTTTTTTTATTTCAAAAAAAATTTTTCCGAAAAAATTTCTTGATTTTTTATTTTTCTTCCTTCTTTTCTTCCGTTTTCCCTTCTTTCTTCTGCTCCGTCAGCTGTTTTTCCAAGGCAAGACGCTCCTCGAGAATCCGCTCCTGTTCTTTCCGGATTTTCTCCTGCTTCGCCCTGATTTCCTGAAGGGAATTTTGCATCTGGCCCAGCCCGCCGCCGGCTACCATCCCCGGAATTTTAACCTGTCCGGTCGGGATTTGAGGAAGAGAAGGCATGTTGACTCCCGAACTCGCGTTCGGAATTTTAGGCAGATTCGCCAAAGCCGCCGCGGTGGGAACCGAAGGGATTTTAGGAAGCGCGGCGGGACCCAAGGTCTTCGCGCCCGAGCCCGGAATTTTCGGGACACTTTTTGAAACGGACGGGATTTGAGGAATCGCGGGAAGAGCTGCCGTGGTTTTGTTGCCGGAGAAATTGGCCATGCCCCCCGTTGCGGAAGGAATCTTCGGGAGAGCGTTCAAAATCGCTTTCGCATCGTTGGCCGGTTTCAGTGCGGCCATGGCCTGCTGTTTCAAAGCATCCTCTTCCGTTCCGGCTTCCCCTTCCGTTCCGGCTTCGTCCTCCGCAGCGAATTGCGCCTCTTTTTTAGCGGGCTTGGAGGGTTCCTGTTTTTTCTGAACCGAGGAAGTTTTCTTCTCGTCCTTTTTCCCCTGATCCTGCTTTCCCCAGAAGCCAAAACCCGTCGTTAAAAAAAAGCACAGTACAAGCAGAAAAAGCGGCGCAATCCTTTTCCCTTTCATCCCATTCTCCTTCCCTATCATTTCGGTTCAATCCCTTTAATATGGAATCCAACAGTGGGGTACATTATAATCTCGAACCCGCCTTTTCCTCAAGAAAAGATTGCTTTTTTTTCGGCCGTTTCCCGTCGGATTCCCGTTGAAAAACCCCGCTGCGCGCACGGGTTCCCGTCCAAAGCCCCTTCAAGATATCCGATAAACCGGGATCATTTCCCGATACAAAAATCCCGGAAGATCCGGCCGAGGATTTCCTCGCTGTACACTTCCCCGATAATCTCCCCCAGACAATCAACCCCCTGCCGCAAATCAAAGGCGATAAACTCCATGGAAAGGCCTTTCCTCAACCCTTCCTCCGCCCTTGCAAAGCATTCCCGCGCGGATTCCAAAGCCTGCTTGTGCCGAAGCCGCGTCAGCCAGGCACTGTCCGTCGGAAGGCCTTCATCCCAAATCGCCTTCCGGATCGCCTCCTCCAGATCCGATACCCCCGCCGAAGTTTTTGCGGAAACGCAAACGGCCCCAAGCGGCGGTACGATGCCGGAAAATTTTTCAGGATCCGTTTTCGCGGGAAGATCGCTCTTATTGAACACCAAAATGATTTTCTTGTCCTTCAGGCTTTCCAGAATTTTCCGGTCTTCCCCGTCCGGTTCACGCGATCCGTCCAGGACCATGAGAACCAGCTGCGCATCTGTGAGGTAATTTTTCGCCCGCTCAATCCCCATTTTCTCCACCCCGTCCGGATCGGAACGGATCCCCGCCGTATCGACAATGCGGACCAAAAACCCTCCGATTTCAAGTTCCTCCTCCAGGATATCGCGGGTCGTCCCGGGCAGGTGAGAAACGATCGCCCGGTCCCGTTCCAGAAGCGCGTTGAGCAGGGAAGATTTCCCGACATTGGGTTTTCCCGCAATCACGACCAAAGCCCCCTCCCGGAGGATCGCGCCACGCCGGAACCCCTGAATCATCCCGTCAATTTCACGGATCACGGGAATTAAATTTTTCGTGACTTCCGCGGCCGGATCGATATCCAGTTCTTCTTCGGGAAAATCAATTGAGGCCTCGGCCACCGCGCAGACCCCGAGAATGCCCTCCCGCAGGTCCCGTATCTTTTCCGAAAACGCGCCCTGGAGCTGTAAAACGGCCTGGCGGTGCGCGGACTCCGTCTTGGCCCGGATCAGGTCCAGGACCGCTTCCGCCTGGGCGAGATCCATCTTCCCGTTCAAAAAAGCCCGTTTCGTAAACTCACCGGGTTCCGCATGGCGGACCCCTTGTTTCACCAGGAGACCCGTGATCGTTTTGAGGATTTTCATGCCCCCGTGCGCGCTGATTTCGACCATGTCTTCCCCGGTATAGGAATGCGGGCTCCGAAAACAAGCTATCATCACGTCATCGACCATCCGCCCTTCCGCGTCGACGATCCGCCCGTGATGAACGGTGTTTGGGCTGAAATCGGACAAACGGGTCCCGGACGAACTCCTGAAAATTTTCTCGGCCGCCGGAATCGATTCATTTCCGCTCAAACGAATGATCCCCAAAGCCCCTTCGCCGGGAGGAGTCGAAACCGCGCCGATCGTGTCGTCAAAATCCTGTTTCGCCATTTTCACGGCTCCGCCGTTCCGGAGCAGCCGGACCTTGAATTCCAAAAATTCAAAGCCTCCCCGACCAAAAACAGAGACCCCGTAATCAAGACAAGATGTCTGCCGGCTTTGTTCCGCATGGCATCATCCATCGCTTCCTTTAAATTAAACACGGAACGGACCCGGGGTAACCTCGCGGCGATTTTCCCGGCCAATACCGGCGCGGGCATCGCGCGGACATTCCCCGCCTGAGTCGCGAAAATTCGTTCCGGACGCAGTAAAATCAATTCCCTCAAGATCCTCGGGAGATCTTTATCGTTTGAAATCCCCAATATCACCGTGACGGGCCGGCCCGGGAAAATCGCCCTCAAACTCTCCCGGAGCGCGCGCATGGAAGCCCCGTTATGCGCGCCGTCGGCAATCACCGGGGGATAACGGTGCAGGATCTGAAAACGCCCGTCCCAGGAAGCGTTCAAAAGTCCTTTTCGGATCGCGGACTCCCCGATCCGAAATCCCCGCCGCAAAGCGAGGACCTCCGCGGCCTGGACCGCGCACGCGGCGTTTTCGATCTGGTACTTCCCCGCCAGCGGCAGGAAAAGATGCCGCAACCGCTTTTTCCCCGATCGGACCCCGAACGAAGACCCGAATTCCGTCAGGCAATCCGCCCGGGACCGGAAATCCCGGCCCGAAAAAAAGGCTTCGACTTTCCGGCGGCACGCCCATTCCTTCAGCAAAGCCCCGACGGATGCGGGCTGGCGGGCGCAAATCAAAAACCCTTTCTCCCGCATAATCGCTTTCTTCTCGCCGGCGATTTCAAGCAGCGAACGGCCGAGCTTGTCCATGTGGTCGTAACTGACCGGAGTCAGCACGGAAACCAACGGATCAACCGCGTTCGTCGCGTCGAGTCTCCCTCCGAGCCCCACTTCAAGAATCACGGGATCCGCTTTCCGGGAAAAAAAGTACAGGATGGCCGCAACGGTCAGGACTTCAAAAAATGTGAACGCGCCGAAAGACGGGGGCGCCCCCCGAGTCAAACGGATTCTGATTTTTCGGAATATCGCGGCGAAATCCTTTTTCGGGATTAGCACGCCGCCGATACGGATCCTTTCCCGGACGTCATTCAGATGAGGAGAGGTATACAAACCGGGCCGGTATCCCGCCGAAGAAAGAATCGACGCGAGGATGCAGGCCGTGGAGCCTTTTCCTTTCGTTCCCCCGACCAGGACAAAACGGAGCTTCTTCTGCGGATTCCCGAAAGCCCGAAGCAGCCAGCGGACCCTCTTGAGGTGAAAGTCTTCGCGGTAAACGTAATCGGTTTTCGCCTCGAAATTAAGGAATGAGTACAGATACCGGAGCGCGTCCCTGTAATCCATAGAAAACGACTCTTTCCCGTATACCCCGGGGATCAATGACGAAAATGCCGCGCGCCCGTAAAAATCATGATCAGGCCCAACCGGTCCGCCGCCTGAATCACTTCGGCGTCCCGGACGGAACCTCCGGGCTGGACGATCGCCCGGATACCGGCCTGCGAAGCCTTTTCGATACTGTCCGGCATCGGGAAAAACGCGTCGCTGGCCAGATAACTCTCCCGGGTTTTTTCGCCGGCCTTTTCGCAGGCAATCTTCACCGCGTCGATCCGGCTGACCTGCCCCCCGCCGATGCCGACGGTCTTCCGGCCCTTGGACAGGACAATCGCGTTGGATTTCACGACTTTGGCGCAGCGCCAGGCGAAGAAAAGCTCTTCCAGATCTTCCGCCAAAGGCTTCTTTTGGGTCACGCATTTGGCCTGCTCGCGAAAAGCGTTCCATCCGGCCCTGAGGGACGGATCCGTTTCCTGAACCAGAAGCCCCAATTTCGAATACCGGTAACTCAGAGGGGATTCTCGGGTCTGAACGGCTTCAACCAATCTCAGGTTTTTCCGCGTCGAAAGTTTTTCAAGCGCTTCCGGTTCAAACGAGGGGCAAATGATCACTTCCAGAAAACCGAGTTTCGCGAGAATGGTCTCGGCCGTCTTCACTCCGCACGGACGGTTCAATCCGATAATCCCTCCGAAAGCCGAATCCGGATCGCAGTCGATCGCGCGGGAGACGGCTTCCTCCGGACTTCCGGCCGATGCCATCCCGCAGGGGGTATTGTGCTTGATCACGCACGCGGCCGGCTCCTCAAATTCCTGAGCGCCGTCCCATGCGGATTCCAAATCAATCAGGTTATTGTAGGAAAGCTCTTTCCCGTGAAGCGCGCGGATCGACAACGCTTCTTTCGACCCGGTTGCCCCGTAAACCGCGGCCTTCTGATGCGGATTTTCACCGTAGCGCAGAGACGCGCCTTTCTTAAAGGAGAAATCCAGCCTCTCGGGGAATAATTCTTTCTTCCCCGGCCCTTCGAAATAAGCGGCGATCGCGCGGTCGTAGGCGCTGGTCCGCTGAAAAACCTTTGTGGCAAGCCGGGTCAGATCGGCCTCCGAAAGCCCTTCGCCCTTCAGCCCTTTGAGTACCCATTCGTAGTCGGCCGGGTCGCAAAGCACCGCGACGGAATGAAAATTCTTGGACGCCGCCCGAAGCAGGCTGGGCCCTCCGATATCGATCTGCTCGATCGCCTCTTCGAACGTCACCCCTTCCTTGCGGATAGTCTGCTCGAACGGATAGAGATTGACAACCACCATGTCGACGGGAACGATGCCGTGTTCCTCGGCCTGACGCACGTGCCGTTCCTCCTCCCGGAGAAAAAGCAATCCGCCGAAGATCTTGGGATGAAGCGTCTTGACTCGGCCGTCGAGAATTTCCGGAAAACCCGTAAAAGAAGAAATGGAAGAAGCCTTGATCCCGTTTTTCTCAAAAGTCGCGAGAGTCCCCCCCGTGGAAAGGATCTCGACGCCCAGTTCCCTGAGCCCCTTGGCAAAGTCAATGATCCCGGTCTTGTCCGAAACGCTGATAATCGCTCGCTTCACTTTCAACATTCTCGCTCTCTCCTTGTCTTTGGTTGCTTTGAGACTTCCGTTTTGAAATTCCGGCCTTTAAAAATAAATCCGCGAGACACTTCCCCGTCAGGCAGGTTTGCCATATCATAATACCAATAGGGTCTTCAGACAAAGGTCTATTTGAAAATTTTAAACCGTCCGGGCCTCGGGATATTCCGAAGCGGACGGGAATTTCCAGACGGAGGAAAACCGGAATGCCGGAGAGAATTCATCTGAAGAGCGGACAGAAAGAAGTCCTGATCGACATCACCGCCGACGTGCAGAAAGCCCTCGAACGGCTGAAATGCCGCGACGGCCTCTGCATCGTGTTCACCCCGCATACGACCGCAGCCGTCACAATCAACGAAAACGCGGACCCGAG
>JAKQXH010000041.1 GCA_029561555.1 Candidatus Omnitrophota bacterium | reverse complement strand
CGAGATCCGGCTTTTCGGCCGCAAAGGCCGTCAACGCGCTCTGCCCGTCAGTCGCCTGAATCACCTGGTAGCCGTTCTTGGTCAGCAAAAGCGAAACAATATCGCGAATGCCTTCCTCGTCGTCCGCAATCAAAATTCTCCGCGGCACCAATCATCCCCCCAAAAACTCCCGGACCCTGCCCAGCAAATCTTCAGGATCATACGGCTTAGTGATATAAGCATTGGCCCCCGACTCCATCCCCCAGAACTGATCGCTCTCGGATGCTTTCGCGGTCAGCAAGATAATGGGGATGTCTTTGTAATTCGGATCTTCCTTCAGCATACGGCACAGCTGATACCCGTTCGGAGGAGGCATGATCACATCCAAAATCATTAAATCCGGCTTTTCTTTTTTGATCTCGCCGAGCGCCGATTCCCCGCTATGCGCCGTTCTCACTTCATACCCGGATTTTTTAAGCCGGTTTTCAAGAATTTTCACAATATGCGGCTCATCATCCGTCACTAAAATCATTTTCGCCATACCGCTCATACTCCGTTAACCCAAAATATCCGTTTAATTAGGAGATAACCCGGGTAAATACTAATCACACTATAATATCGGTTGTTCCGCTTTTTTCCTCATAAAATACATGTAATCGCCCCCGCCTGTCAAAATCCCCCTCCCAGCAGAGTCGCCTGAAGCTCCATGATTCTTTTATAGGTCTGCTCCCCCGTTTTTGCGGTAATCAAAACCGCGTAAACCGTATAGACCGCCACTACAATGGTGAGGACAATTTTCATCAGCCGTCCGAATCGCGGGCATTTATAGACCAGCGGCAACCCAAACGGGCCCAAGACAAAGAAAGTCAGCGCCAAAACCACCCATGGATTCAGGTACCACTTATTCCGGGATTCCGTCATTTTCGCACCTCGATCGTCGTTTGCCGGGAAAAAGCCCGGAAGCATTATACACTGAGCGGTTTTAATTTTCAGTAAAAGAGGGTTTTACTTCGCGCAGAACAAAAGGCGGTGCTGAGCCTTAACCGCGGCGGGCAGACGGAACACATTATTCGGCATTCGGATCTCTCTGCCGTTTTCGAAATAAAAGGTCCCGCCCCGGATCCCCCGATCGGAAGGAACCGGGATGGCGTCCATATGATCGGGAGAATCAAGACTCGTTAGGCCGGTTTCCCGCTCAAGCGTCATCAATGCCGCCGCTTCTTCCCTGAAAAGCTGAATCCCGATTCCGACGGGAGGGGCCACCGTCGATCGGGCGGCCTGATCGTATCCCCGAGAAGGGATCGCGGATTTCCCCGCCGATAAATCTTCCGGCAAAAATCCCCGCGCCCCCCCGGTCTCTCCGTTCGGATCGAGAACCAGCATGGTCCCCAAAATTCTTCCCTGCGAATCCAACTGAGTCAGCCCGGCTTTGGTTAAAATAACGATCTCCTCTCCGGCGCGAATTTGATCGTCAAGCTGAAGCGCCCCGGCGGGGAGTTTGACTTTCCTTTGATTGTCGAGGACCAATGTCCCGTCCGATTGAATTTCCTGAATAACGGCAAGATAGCAGATGGTTGCGGAAGGGACAGATCCCTCCCCCGCGCCGGCGCAAACCGTCCGTGACAGCGCCAAAAACACCGCCACCCCTATCGCAATGATTGGTTTATTCATATCGTCTTCGACAGCCCAGCCGCCCGGAAAAGCAGATGCTTTTCCGGACCCGAAGCTTTGCCGCGCCCCGTATCGCGCTTTCGCGCGCTGGAAACGCGCCCGCGCCTCTCCGACAAGGGAAAAACGCGGGGCCCTCCGGTCGCCCGGAGTTTGCCCTTTCGAACGAAACTGCCTTACATTTAAAAGATACCTCCTGCCCCGGGATATTGCAAATACGCTCCGAAAGAACCCCGTATCCGGAGAAAATCTAAAAAAATCCGTGCCATCTCCCGAGATCTGGAGTAAAATTTCCCCCCAATAACGGGGTAACGTATTGGGGGACCGTAGCGCCTAATCCTCGTAGGTTTCAATCCTCCGTCGGTTATTTCTGCAAATAATCGCTGAAAGATCCTGTTTTTTGAATCAGCTCCAAGAAAGGGAGACGCCCATGGAAAAAAAGATTCAAGAGTTCATGTCCAAAGTAATCAGTCGCAATCCCGGCGAATCGGAATTTCATCAGGCCGTACGAGAAGTTTCCGAATCCGTCATGCCTTTCATCGAAAAAAATCCGAAATACGAGAAGGCCAAAATCCTGGAAAGAATGGTCGAGCCGGAACGGGTCATCCTGTTCCGGGTTCCCTGGGTGGACGACCGGGGAGAAGTCCAGATCAACCGCGGTTTTCGCATCGAAATGAGCAGCGCGATCGGGCCTTACAAAGGAGGGCTTCGTTTTCATCCCAGCGTCAATCTGGGAATTTTGAAATTTCTGGCTTTCGAGCAGGTCTTCAAAAACAGCCTCACGACGCTTCCGATGGGTGGAGGCAAAGGCGGTTCGGATTTTGATCCTAAGGGGAAATCCGACAACGAAGTCATGCGTTTCTGCCAGAGTTTCATGACGGAATTGCAGCGGCATATCGGACCCGACACGGACGTTCCCGCCGGTGACATCGGCGTGGGGGGCCGCGAGATCGGATTCCTGTACGGCCAGTATAAGCGCCTTCGAAATGAATTCACGGGCGTTCTCACCGGCAAGGGTCTGAACTGGGGCGGAAGCCTGATCCGGCCCGAAGCCACCGGTTACGGCTGCGTGTATTTCGTCGAGGAAATGTTCAAGACAAAAGGGAAATCCCTCAAGGGGAAAATTTGCGCGGTATCCGGTTCCGGCAATGTGGCGCAATACACGGTCGAAAAATTGAACCAGCTGGGCGCCAAGGCCGTCACGCTTTCGGATTCCAACGGATTCATTTACGATCCGGCGGGAATCGACGCGAAGAAGCTGGATTTCATCATGGAGCTGAAAAACGTCAGGCGCGGACGGATCAAGGAATACGCGACGAAATTCAAATGCAAATACGTCGAGGGGCAGAGGCCGTGGAGCGTCAAGTGCGATGCGGCTTTTCCCTCCGCGACTCAGAACGAAATCAGCGGAGAAGAAGCCCAGACGCTCGTGAAGAACGGTTGTATCGCGATCGGAGAAGGGGCCAACATGCCCACCACGCCCGAAGGGATCGAGGTTTTCCAGAAGGCGAAGATTCTCTACGCGCCCGGAAAAGCCGCCAATGCGGGCGGCGTCGCGACCTCAGGCCTTGAGATGAGCCAGAACAGCATGCGCCTCTCATGGTCCCGGGAAGAAGTGGACGAGAAACTCCACAGCATCATGGTCGCGATTCATGAGAATTGCGTCCAGTACGGCAAAAAGGGCAATTACGTCAATTATGTGGACGGCGCAAACATCGCCGGCTTCGTAAAAGTCGCCGACTCGATGCTCGACCAGGGACTGGTGTAAGCGTCCCCTGACGCGCCTTTTTGTTTTTCGAACGCAACCGCAGGAGATCTTTCGGGCCGGTCTCCTGCGGTTGTTTTATTTTGTAGCTGATTTTCAAAAAATTAGTAGAATAACTGGCAAGTTTCCGTTTTTAAAAACACGGGGAGTTAAAAGATGGTTGTCGACAGTATCCGGCAGATTTTGAAAAACCGGGAATTTGTAAATATAGCGACCTGCGATTTTGCGGGCCATCCGAATGCGGCGGCAAAGTTCCTGCTCAAATTCGAAGACCACTGCTTTTATCTGATCGATCACTCTTTCGGCAGGACCATGAGCAATCTAAAAATTAATCCCAAAGCGTCCCTGTCTTTCGTCAATCTGGAAACGCTGACCGGTTACCAAGTCAACGGTGACGTGGAAATCATCCCGGAAGGCCCCGAATTCGAAAAAATCACCTCCGAACTCCGAAAAAAACAGGTCACGCTCTCCGTCGACCGGATTATCGCCGGCATCAGCAAAGGGAGCCGGAAGTCAAAAAAATTTCAGAAACGCTACGAAGTCGAAATGCCGGAAAAATTCGTCGTGCTGAAAGTCAAAGCGGAAGAAGTCATCGAAGTCGGCCCCTGCGGGCGCATTAAACGCTACAACCCCAAAGACATCCTCTAGGAAAAAGACGGCATGAATCTCCTAGACGCCCTCCTGCTGGGGATCGTGGAAGGCATCACGGAATTCCTCCCGATCTCGTCCACCGGTCATTTGATCCTGAGCGGACGCCTTCTCGGCCTTTCCCAGACGGAATTCCTTAAAAGTTTCGACATCGCGATCCAGCTCGGCGCAATTCTTGCGGTTGTTATCCTTTACTGGAAGAAACTTCTCGTCGATTTCCGGATGCTTACGAAAATCGCGACCGCCTTCCTCCCCACGGCAATTCTGGGGCTTGGCTTCTATAAAATCGTTAAACAATTTCTTCTTTCAAGCGAAAGCGTCGTCCTGTGGTCATTGTTCCTCGGAGGGGTCTTCATCATCGTATTCGAGATGCTGTACAAAGAAAGAAAGGACGCCGCGGAAGACGTTTCGGACATTTCCTACCGTCAGGCCTTCCTGATCGGAATATTCCAATCCGTTGCCATGATCCCGGGCGTTTCAAGGGCCGCGGCAACCATATTCGGGGGGCTGTCTTTAGGGCTCAAGCGGAAAACCATCGTTGAGTTTTCTTTTCTGCTCGCCGTTCCGACGATGCTCGCCGCGACCGGACTCGATCTGATCAAAAGCGCCGGAGCGTTTTCCCGGGGAGATTTTGTTTTTCTGGGGACAGGGTTTCTGGCTTCGTTTCTGGTCGCGATTCTCGGCATCAAATTTCTGATCTACTTCATCAAAAACAATAATTTCATTCCCTTCGGGATCTACCGGATCGCCCTCGCTTTAATTTTCTGGTTCGCGCCGTAATCCGAAGATACTGCCGCGCTTATTCCAATCGGCCCGTTTCGGCCAATTCCCTGAATTTCCGGTGAATTTGATCCCGAACGCTCCGGAACGCCTCGATTGTTTCGGACGTTATTTCCCTTTCATGCGGGGGATCGGGGAAACTCCAATGCAGCCGTTTGACGGGCCCCGGGAAAAACGGGCAGGATTCCCTGGCGTCATCGCAAACGGTGATCACACAGTCAAACTTCCGCCCCTTGAATTCTTCAACGTGTTTCGAGCGTTGCCCCGAAATATCAATGCCTATTTCCTTCATTACGTCAATCGCAACCCGATTCACCCGGGAAGGCGCCGTCCCCGCGCTGAAGACTTCGAACCGGTCACCGCCGTAATGCCTCAAAACCCCTTCAGCCATCTGGGACCGGCAGGAATTCCCCGTACAAAGAATCAGGATCCGCTTTTTGTCCGTCATCGGCAGGTCCCGGCAGACGCGAAATGTTTTCTTTTGATCCAGAAAGCGACGTTCACCAGTCCGATCAGGACGGGGACTTCCACCAACGGGCCGATCACGGCCGCAAACGCCTGCCCTGAATTGATCCCGAACACGGCAACGGCAACCGCGATAGCCAGCTCGAAATTATTGCTCGCCGCCGTGAAAGAAAGCGTAGCGGCCTGAGGGTACCCCGCACCAACTTTTTTACTCATATAGAAGGAGAAAAGAAACATCGCGACAAAATAGACCAAAAGCGGAACCGCGATCCGGATCACATCAAACGGAATCTTTACGATGTACTCCCCCTTCAGCGAGAACATCACAAATATCGTGAACAATAGCGCAATCAACGTAAGAGGACTGATTTTGGGGATGAACCGCGTTTGATACCATTCCCTATTCTTCAGCTTTATCAGCGTAAAGCGGGTAATCATTCCGGCCAAAAACGGAATGCCGAGATAGACAAAAACGCTTTCTGCGATTTGACCGATCGTAATATTCACTACGGCCCCTTCCAATCCAAACCATCCGGGAATGATCGTGATAAACACCCAAGCGTAAACGGAGAAAAACAAAACCTGAAAAATGGAATTGAACGCGACCAGCCCCGCGCAATACTCCGTGTCCCCTTCCGCCAGATCATTCCATACGATAACCATCGCAATGCACCGGGCAAGGCCGATCAAAATAAGCCCGATCATGTACTCGGGATACCCGCGGAGAAAAACAACCGCCAGAGCGAACATCAGTATGGGCCCGACGATCCAGTTCTGAACCAGCGAAAGCCCGAGAACTTTATAATTACGGAACACATCCCCCAGTTCTTCGTACTTCACCTTGGCGAGAGGAGGATACATCATCAGGATCAGCCCGATCGCAATGGGAATATTCGTCGTCCCGACTTGGAACCGCTGCCAAAAATCAACAACCGGAGGACAGAGATACCCTACCCCTACGCCGATGGCCATTCCCAAAAAGATCCAAAGCGTTAAAAAGCGGTCAAGAAATGACAACTGTTTTTTATGCCCTCCGGTCATAGGTTCCTCCCTTGGAGCCAATACCCCCAAATGTAATAAAGTCCGATAAGAATGAAAATAACGGCCGTAATTTTTCGGGTATACAATTCAATTTTATTCAATTGCCGAAAACAACGACTCAGCGATGTAACGCCAAACGCGATCGCCGTCGCGAACGCTAATACCGGCAGACCGGTCCCCGCTCCGAAGACAAGCGGCAAAAACGAACCGCCCGGATGATTCAAAGCCAGGGAGATCAGACTTCCGAAGAAAAGCGCCGCCGAGACGGGACAAAACGCCAGAGCGAAAATAAATCCCAACAAAAAAGCGCCTGGGACACCGGACTCCGCAAGCCGATTGTAGTGTTTAAAAGAAAGAAAAATACCGGGCAACCGGAAAACAACCACTTCAAGCAGAATCAATCCTGTCGCGATCAGGACCGGCCCAAGCGCTTTTCCCATGTATTTTTGAAGGAACATTGCCGTCTGAGGGATGCTCACGATTGAATGAATAATAATCCAACCCACCACCGCATAAGAAACCATACGACCGAAGGTGTATGCTGCCCCCGAAATAAAAACCGCTATCGGATGCGTAATCTTTTTGGAAAGAAAAGAAACCGCCGCAATATTCGAAGCAAGCGGGCACGGACTGATCGAGGTCAGAATGCCGAACCAAAGCGCAGAAACCCAACCGACCCAAAATTGGTCCATCAAACCTCCTGCATGAAAGCGGTGACCTCGCTCCGGACATAATCCTGAAACTTCTGTTTGTTCCGGACGTATTCCCAAATTTTATCGAGATTTTTTGACCGGACCTCTTTATCGCCTTTAACAAGGGAAAGAATAAGCGCCTTTGTATAAAGCTGATAATCGTTCACAAAATGCTCATTCCCGCTTTGCTCCACATTCACAGCCTTGAATGAGAGCTTCCCGGAAGCCAACGCATCCTTAAAATCATTTTCAATGACTTCACGGGAATATTGTTCCATATTACGGCAGGTCGGACAGCGGAAATTACCGTGAAAATAATAAGCGGTAACCGTTGGCGAAGATGCCGGCACATCGGCGGCAATCAGAGAGGACGCGAAGAATCCTGAGCCCATTACCGCAACAATGACAAGAACCGCGAGAGATGTCCTTTTCATTGATTCCCCCTCCCGTGTTGACCGATTATTTAGCGAGAATCTTTTTTATCTCGTCCTTAGTGAGAAGTTTTCCGGCAGAAACAACGGTGCCATCAACCGCAAGAGCGGGAGTCATCATCACGCCGTATTCGGTGATCTTGTCTATATCTGCAATTTTACCGACCTCGGCCTCAATATTAAGCTCCTGAACCGCCGCTTCAGCGTTAGCGGTAAGCTGTTTGCATTTTGGGCAGCCCATCCCAAGAATTTCTATTTTCATTGTTATTTCTCCTTCATTTTTCTGCCCTGACTTTGATGCTGGCGACAACTTCTTCAGCGCTTTCAAGTCCTTCAAAAAGGGCATCTACCGGATAACCGGATTCGCTAACCACTTCCACATTCCGAAAACCCGCCCGGGCGATGAACCCCAAATACGCATCCCTCTCAATGGCCCCTGCAATGCACCCGACATACGCTTCGACAGATTGTTTGAGGTTTTCCGGGAGGGCTTTAGTAAGCACAAGGTCAGAGACCATCAAACTGCCGCCCGTTTTAAGAACGCGAAAAGCCTCTTTGAAAACGCTTTCTTTGTCCGGAGACAGATTGATCACACAGTTTGAAATGATCACATCGATCGAATCATCCTCAACGGGAAGTTTTTCGATTTCACCAAGACGAAACTCGACATTTGTATAGTTGCCCTTTGATGCGTTCTCTCTTGCCCGGTCAATCATTTCAGGAGTCATATCGACTCCGATCACTCGGCCCGATTTACCCACTTTCTTCGCCGCAAGAAACGCATCGAACCCTGCTCCTGCTCCAAGATCGAGGACAGTTTGTCCTTCTTTAAGGGAAGCGATTGCCACGGGATTTCCGCAACCAAGACCGAGATTAGCGCCTTCGGGAACGGCGTTGATTTCGGAATCGCTGTATCCAACGGCCTTACTTATGTCCTTGGCTGATGAACTTCCACAGCAGGATGAAGACGGCCCACAACAAGAACCGCCTTGCATTACAATTTTTCCATAACCTTCCCTGACTTTCCTTTTAATGTCTCGTTCCATATTTTGCCTCCTATGAAACAATCGCTCCAAATATCATTCCGCTGATCGTTGCCATGACAACAACCAGACTGACATAAATAACCGTCTTCTTGGTCCCGATAACGCCACGAATGACTAACATACTCGGCAAACTCAAAGCAGGACCGGCTAACAGCAATGCAAGCGCGGGCCCCTTTCCCATCCCCGAACCGATTAAGCCCTGCAAAATCGGAACTTCCGTAAGCGTGGCGAAATACATAAATGCCGCCACGATTGAGGAAAAGAAATTAGCGCGAAATGAATTGCCCCCCACAAGCGACTCAACCCATTTTGAAGGGATGATCCCTTCATGCCCGACCCGGCCCAGCAAAAAACCGGATACGAGCACGCCTCCGAGCAACAGCGGAAGGATTTGCAAAGCGAATCCCCATGACGCAGAGGTCCATTCCTTCAATTCCTCCTTCTTAAACCACTTGATTAAAATAACCGCCAGCGCAACGAGCGAAAAACCCGAGATCCACCATTTGTATTGAAATATCAACGCCCAAGTTCCGCGATCCCCCTCGAGCGGTTTTCCCCAATTAGCAAAAACAAGAAACGCGATCATAGAAGCAAAATAGAGAACGGTTTGACCGAGTGAACGCGCTTCCTTGACCGCGCCGACATTTAAATCGCCGTTAGCCTGACGCGCCTGTTCTTCCTTGAGAAATATGAAATGCATAAGAAGCCCGATCGCAACGCTAAAAACTACCGCGCCAATTGCCCTTGCCAAACCTAATTGCCAGCCGAGAATTCGGGCGGTCAAGATGATCGCGAGAACGTTGATCGCGGGCCCCGAATAAAGAAAGGCAATCGCAGGCCCCAAACCCGATCCTCTTTTATAGATCCCGGAAAACAACGGCAGGACAGTACACGAACACACCGCAAGGATCGTCCCCGATACGGATGCCACGCCATAAGAAAGAAACTTGTTCGCCTTCGCTCCGAAATATTTCAGCACCGAGGCCTGACTGACGAAAACAGAGATCGCTCCCGCGATGAAAAAAGCCGGAACGAGGCAGAGGATTACATGTTCGCGGGCGTACCATTTAACAAGGGCCAATGCCTCAAAAACAGCGTTCGTAAAACGGAGATTTTCAATCGGAAGATAAAAACACGCCAGGAATCCCGCCAAAACATAAAGGAATTTCTTAAAATCGGTCATTTCCTTCTCTCTCCCCGAATTTGACAGCAGCCTCCCTCTATCTTAATCGCCTTGATATTCACCAGGGCATCCGCGACCTTCCGGCAGGCGGAAGTCACAATCCTGGAAAAAGTAGGCCGGGAAATCCTCATCTGCCTCGCGGCATGTTCCTGTTTCATCCCCTGCAAACAGGAAAGGCGCATCGCCTCAAACTCGTCAATGCTCAGCACCACCCCGCTAAGTTCACGGACGGATTTGCATTTGGGCCGGAAACATCTTTCCCCCGGCAGGCATTTGATCCATCGCGTTTTCTTCGGTCTCATCCGCAGCCCCTTAATTATGAACGTATGTTCATATCTATTCTAGCAAGAAAACGCATGGTGTCAACGGGCAGAAACCAGCCGTTTGACAAACTCCCGGTTTCGCCGGCAGGGGTCTTTTCGAAGATACTCCTGAATTTTTTTCCCGTAATCCGGATAGATTTTCTCGAGTTCCGCGATATGCGCCTGCTTCAAAATCTCGCTCTCCTCCCCGAAACTTCCCGCTTCCGAATGAAACACAAACAGGTTCTGGAGATGCACGTTCCGGTATCCCCGGCGGGCCGCACGGAGACACCAGTCGTTTTCCTCCCCGTAACCGCGCCCGAAAATCTCCTCGTCAAAATATCCGATTTCATCGATGGCGTTCCGGTTCAGCATCATGCAAAATCCAACGCCGGTCGGAATTTCTTCCCACTGTCCTTCCCCTAGCTTTTGGAAAAAGCGGTCCAATTCTTCCGAAGAGATCCCGTCCGGCAAGTCATTGCTCCGGTCGATTTCGGGAAACGAACAAATCGTCGCGCGGTTGGAATAAGGCGTCACGGAGGCAATCCGGGGATCTCTCCGAATGGGGTCCCCGAGCCGGGAAAGCCATCCCGGAGGGACGATGGTATCGCTGTTTAAAATCACGCAGTGATTGCGGCCGAATTTCAGCCCCCGGTTCACGGTCCCGACAAAACCCAGATTCCGCTCATTCGAAAGGCAAATCATTTCCACCGCGGGATTCGCATTTCTCAGAGAGGCAAGATATCCGCGAACGGTCTCATCCGTACTCGCGTCATCGATGATGAGCAAGCGACAGCTCGTATCCGTGTTTGCCAAAACCGACTCGACGCATTTTTGAAGACACGCAAGGCCGTTAAATACCGGCACCACCACATCGATTGTCTCCCGGAAAGCCCCCCTAATCTTCGCGGCTTTTTCTAAAATCAACTCCCGCCGGCTTTCCAGTTCGAGAATCTTCCCGTACAGCCCCCGGACCCCGGATTGCAAAGGGACCGTCCATCCGAATTCCCCGTTCCGGATCCGCTCCTGCTGCGCGCCCAATCCGAACATCAGAATCGGATACCCGGATTGCAGAATTTCCTCACAGACGCACGAAAAGGTCTCGGGCCATACCGACGGGAAAAGAAAAAACGAGATCCCGGATTTCGAAATAACGGAAGAAAGATTCCGGTAAGAATATTTCCCCGTAATCTCCAGAATCCCTTTCCGTAAAACGGCCGGAGACGCCTGTTTGTCGGTGTATCCGATCACTTTGATACGAACCGGATTTTTGCCGGACCGAAATTTCCCGGCAAGCGCCTCGATAACCCGGGCCCCTTTATGGGGACCGATTGCCCCCAAAACGCCGATTGTGAGAATGGGATTCCGGGCCGAAGAGGCGTCGTAGACATTCGGAAGCCTGCAGAAAGAGTCGTGCGGGACCACTTCGATTTTGAGTCCCGGGTACCGGGATGCAAATATTTTCCGGGCCGCCTCGCCGGGGGCCGTCACCCGGAAAGCTTTCGAAAGGAAGCGTTCAAGCCTCCCGGCTTCCGCGCCGCGCGGGCAATCCCGAAAATGCCGCTCCGGGGAATCCCCGAAGTAACTCCCGGCGGCATCCAACAAAAAATAATGCTCCGGGCAGATGCAGAAATAATCATGGATGAAATACTCATACGGAACGGGGCCTCCGGCAAGCGCGTCAATCCACTGAAATACGTTGGTCTCCGCCAATTGATTCACAAACACAAAACCGATGCGGTGCTCCTCAAGAAGCCCTCGGAAGGCCTCCGGAGAATTCAGCTGAAGATGTTTCAGAAACTGCCTTTCGCAATAAAGCGCAAACGTTTCGTCCCGCAGGAAATCCAAAATAAAAATCTCGTACCGTTCGGAATGTTCCCGCACCCAGCGTTTCAGAAAAATCCGCGATCCTCCCGTCAAACGGCCGTGATGCAGAACCAACACCCTTCTGCGAGACATAAAATCTGTCCCCCCGCCCGGCGCCCGGAAAGAACCGAACAGATTTTCTCCTTCGAGATGCTCCGGGCTTTCTGCGAAACAGCCCCGGATTCTTCGGAGCACCCTTTTCATGAAACCCATGTCTCACCTCCCGAATTGCAAAAAATGAATATCCGGACTTCGCGGACTATTATATGAATTCCGGGGAAATTTTCCCCGTTAATCCAAAATTCCGCAAAGCCCCTTCGGTTCCCGCTTGTCTTTTCTTTCAAAAGAAGGCATCATACCGCCTATGCTAAAGTGGATTTTGAATCTCATGATCACTTCCATGATTTTTTTCCCCGAGAAAAAATTCGACGCCGCTCCGCAGGAATTCGGCCTTCAGGCCGAAACGGTCGAATGCCTGACGCAGGATGCCGTGAAGCTTCACGGCTGGTTCTTCGAAGCGCCCGGTTCGGAAGCGACGCTTCTTTTCTTTCACGGAAACGCCGGAAATATCTCCCACAGGCTTTACAAAACCAAGGGATGGCTCGACCGGAAAATCTCCGTCTTTCTCATCGATTACCGCGGATACGGGAAAAGCGAAGGAAAAATCGAAAAAGAGGCCGATCTGTACCGGGACGCGGAAGCGGCCCTGAAATGGCTTCGGGAAATCAAAAAAATCCGCCCGGAAGACATCATCCTCTACGGAGAATCCATCGGATCCGCGCCGGCCATTGAACTGGCGCGACGGGAACCTTTCAGGGGGATCGTCCTCGAAGCGCCTTTTACCTCTCTCGGTGAGCTTGCGAAGGCGCATTATTCCTGGGTGCCGGAATCCTGGTTGTCGGAATTCCGTCTTGATAATTTCTCGAAAATCCGGGAAATCCGCTCTCCCCTCCTGATCATTCAGGGTGACGAGGATGAAATCTGCCCTTTCGCGATGGGCGAGAAATTATTCGGGGAAGCTCCCGGCAGAAAGGAATTCTTCCGTGTTGCGGGAGGTCATCATAACGACTTGCCGGAAATCGCGGGGGAAGCCTATTACGATGTTCCCGCGCGATTTTTACCGGGCGGCGTTTCCTGATCGGGACGTTTTCCCCCGGGATCCGATTCAAAAACTCTAAAAAGTCTTCGGTTTCTGCTTTTTGGGAATCACAAACGCGAAGCGGCTGCCCTTGTTTTCTTCGCTCTCCGCCCAAATACGCCCGCCGTGCCATTCGACGATTTTTTTCGCGATCGTCAGCCCGAGCCCCGTGGACGGCATATTGGAAAGCTGATTGATATTGACCTGTTCGAATTTCTCGAAAATCCGCTGCTGATCGCGTTCGGAAATACCGATCCCGTTGTCCCGGACCCCGATTTCGACGGCTTCGCAGCCAAGCGCCGCATCGGTCCCGGTCCGGGCATCGATCAAAACCGTTCCGCCCTCCGGAGTGAATTTCAAGGCGTTTTCCACAAGATTTGTCAGAACCTGAACCATGCAATCCCAGTCCGCCTCGACCTCCATCGTTTCATTGTCTATTTCTTCGGTAATCAGGATTTTTTTATTCTTCGCCCAAACCGAAAAATTCTTCTTTACTTCCTGAATCCACGGAAGAACGGGAAAAACCGCGGGCCGAAAATACAACCGGCCTTCTTCGATTTTTGAGAGATCCAGGATATCGTTAAGAAGATGCGCCAGGCGCCCGACGTTTCTCGAGGCGATTTCAAGGTATTGCCTCTGTTCCGGATTCAGCTCCCCGAATTCCCGGTCCAGAATTAAGGACAGGGACCGCTGAACGGAAACCAGCGGGGTCCGGACTTCATGCGAAACATGCGACATGAATTTAGTCTTCAGGGAATCCAGTTCTTTTTGCTTCGTGATATCGCTTGGGACGGAAAGGATCCCGACAATCTTTCCGTTTCCGTCCTCGACCACTGCCGTACTGTCCGAAAGAATCTTCCGAATTTCTCCTTTAGCGCTCTTGATCCCGATCTCGCCGGAAGTCTCTCCCGCCGAAGGTTCCTGCAACACTTTACGGAGCGCGATCAACAGATGCTCATCCTTTAAAAGATCGGGAAGAAACCGGCCCGGTCCGTCCTTCCCCTCCAATCCCAGCATTTTGCGGGCCGCCGTGTTGAGGAGCATGATTTTCCCCGCCTTGTCCACCGCAACGCGCCCCCCCGCGAAATTGAGGATGATTTCCTCCAGTTTTTTATACCGTTTTTCGGTATCCGCAAGCTGGTCCGTCTCCCGGTACAATTCCCGGAGTTCTTCTCCGGAGACCACGATTTCCCCTTCGGCAAAATCCTTGCGCGCGGTTTTTCCGTTTCCAAAACCATCGGTTTTCTCAAACCCCTCGCGGGAAGGTTTGAACACAATCCGGATCCCGCTGAATCCGCCTTCCTCAAAAGGCCCCCGGAATCCTCCGAACGGTTCAAACTCATTGGCTTTCATTGACATCAACTCGACCCAGCGGCCGAGGGTTTGTTCCGAAAGGCCTTTCGAAAAAATAATTTTTCCGATCCGGAACAATCCGCAGATTTCGATCCACTCCGCGACTTTCAGTTCGGAAAGATCGAAAGAGGCCCCCTCAACGGCAAGTTTCTCTCTTGAAACCTCAACCGAAAAAACGGGGATTTGAGAAAAGAAAGTATTCAGCCCCGCCGTTAAATCCCGTACCGCCTGCCGGACGACGGGATGATCGGGGGAGGACAATTTGGCTTGCTTAATGGCGGCGTTCAAAAGCTCCAGCCATTCGGCATATTGTTTGGAATGGGTCTCTGCGCACATTTTGTTTCACCTATTCAATCCGAAATGAGCCTTTGTAACGGAGGCTCGATTATTCGGGGGGGATGAATCCGGTCCTTATGCCCCGCTTGCCTCCGGGGGATTGAGATATTTCCCGATCGTCGCGAAAAGCTGCTCCATCTTGGCGGATTTCACGAAATAATCGCCCACCCCTTCCATTTCAAAAATGTCCCGCATCGGCTCAAACGACGTCAGAGCGATCATCGGAAGGTTTTTGGTTTCCGGATCCTTTTTGACATTTTTGACGAACGTGTATCCGTCCATTTTGGGCATCTTGATGTCAAACACAATGAGATCGGGCTTGAACTGCCCGATTTTCTGCATCCCTTCTTCGCCGTCGCCGGCAAGCGCGACTTCATATCCCCGCTTCTTCATGTCGAACATCAGAAGCTGAGCAAAATCCGCTTCATCGTCGACGATCAGAATTTTTTTGGCCATAAATTTTCTTCCCGGTTTTTAAACCTTATATTTTCAATACTGCAAGACCCGTTGAACTCGTTCAAGAAACATTATACAATTGACCGCAAGTTCGGCAAAAAAACTGTCGCGCACTTTATGGACAATGCTTCGACTTCATTGCAAACCGTTCGGCACCAGAGAAGCCGGTCATGACACTGAAACAAGGCGCTTTTTTTTACGCGGTCTTTGCGTTTCTTTTAACCGTATTTTCGGAAAAAATCTCTGCCGCACCGCCCGAGGACGGCATCATGCGTAAGGAAATCAAAGTGTTTTCCGAAATCGATCCCTCTCTCTTCCGGGGAGAGCAACCCACCGAAGAGGGGCTTCGTCTTCTCAAAAAATACGGTATCCGCACCCTTATTAACTTTCGGCACGAAACGAAATCTATTGAGTGGGAACGTGAAAAAGCCCGGGAGCTCGGATTTAAATACGTGAGCCTCCCCTGGCGCATCCAAGCCCGGCCCGACTCAAACGTGATGCAAAACTTTCTCGAGACCGTCCGGCGCAAAGAAGACGCCCCCTTCTTTATGCACTGCCGGCGAGGTTCGGAACGAACCGGCGTTGCGGAAGCCGTTTACCGGTACTACGTCCAGAAACTGCCGGCGGAGGAGGCCTATCAAAAAGCCACCGAAGGCTATCCCATTCTTTTTTTCTGGAGGCCTTTCATGAAACAACGCTACCGGGAATTCCTCCGCGACTTGGGACCTCAAAATCCCCCCGGATAACCGCGGACCTGCTCATGTTCTCCTCTCGCACCCACTGGCAGTTCGGCCTAAACCGGCTCTCTCAGAAACTCGCCCGAATGAAAAAAGACGGCATCCCCGTTCTCGACCTGACGGAATCCAATCCCACGCGTTGCGGGATCGATTATCAGACGGAAGATTGGCTCGCCCCTCTGGCCGACGAAAAAAATCTAATCTACGCTCCGGACCCAAAAGGAAACGAAGCGGCAAGAAAAGCCGTCTCGGAATATTACCGTTCCAAACGGGCCGACGTCCGCCCCGATTCCGTTTTTCTCACCGCCGGCACCAGTGAAGCGTATTCTTTCCTGTTCCGGCTTCTCGCGAATCCCGGCGACAATATTCTCATCCCCCGCCCCAGTTACCCTCTTTTTGACTTTTTGGCGGATCTCCATGATCTCCGGCTGAAGCCCTATCCCCTGCGTTATGACGGAAGCTGGTTTATCGATCTCCCGGAACTGAAAAAATCCGTCGATCCCGGCACCAAAGCCGTTCTGATCGTCAGCCCGAACAACCCGACGGGATCGTTTTTGAAACGGGAAGAACTCTCCGAATTGAACAAAATCGCGGCCGAAAGGAAAATCGCCCTGATCTCCGACGAAGTGTTCTCGGATTATTTTTTCGCCGAAGACGCCTCGCGGGCTGAAACAGCGGCGGTCAACCAACGGGCGCTTTCATTCGCTCTCAGCGGGATCTCAAAAATTCTCGGCTTCCCCCAGATGAAACTGGGATGGATTGCCGTTGCCGGCCCGGACGAAGAAGTCTGCCGGGCGTCCGAACGCCTGGAAATCATCGCGGACACGTTTCTTTCCGTGAACACTCCCGTTCAAACCGCCCTGCCGGCCTGGCTGGCAAAACGAGCCCTGCTTCAAGGGCAAATCAACGGACGCATTTCGGAAAATCTGACATTCATCCGGCAAAAAATCACCCGGGGCTCTCCCGCGGAACTTCTCGCCGTCGAAGGCGGTTGGTACGCAACGCTCCGGCTTCCAAGCGTCCGGAGCGGGGAGGCGTGGGCCTTAGAATTCCTCGAACAAGACCGCATTTATACTCATCCC
Source organism: Candidatus Omnitrophota bacterium (assembly GCA_029561555.1). Lineage (GTDB taxonomy): Bacteria > Omnitrophota > Omnitrophia > Omnitrophales > Omnitrophaceae > JAKQXH01. The sequence goes on along the minus strand of JAKQXH010000041.1, from coordinate 6,749 downwards.
GGTTATTTCTTCGATTTCCCGGGCGAAGCTTATTTGGTCCTGAGCCTTCTTCCGCCCTCCGCCGTTTTCCGGGAGGCGGTTTCGCTGATTGCCGAAAGAATCGGAAAAGATTAAGCTATTGAAAATAAAACGGTCCTATTTAAAATATCCGGACATGGAAGGCCTTACATGAGAAAATTCAAATGGAGTTTTCTGATATTTCTGACCCTGACGGCACTGGGCCCGGGATGTTCCACGCAGGATATCGTCATCGAAGGGTTCGTCCCTAAAAACGCGACGGAAGCCATCCCCGCGCAGGCCTCTTTCGCCGTCCTCACGAATCCCAAAGTGTTCAACTCGGTTCTCGACGCCGAAATCGCGGCCAAAATCGAAAAGATGCTCCGAATCAAAGGATACCGGGTTTCGCCTCAGGAATCGGCCGACTTTATCGTTCGATACACTTACGGAATCAAAGGACACGACGTCACGACGGTCTCTTTCCCGGACGATTATCCGTTTGAAAACCCCTGCGTCGTCCGGGGATTCTACGGATACGGCGGATATGACCCTTTTATCTCGCCGGATCTCGGCTGGGTAACGGAAGCGAGCGAAACGTACAAAATTTACACCTCGAAACTGCTGATTAAAATCAAAGACGAAAAACACTACCCGGCAAATGATCCCCGTTCCGTAATCTGGATCGGCGAATCTTATATCGATACCTATCGGCGGGATTTGAGAAGCTCCGTCGATTACCTCCTGGCCGCGATGTTCCAATATTTCGGAGCGGACACGGGACAAAGCCGGGAAATCAGAATCAAGCCGGAAAACCCGCTGCTGAAAGAACTTCAAAGCGGATCCGAGACGGCTCCCCTTGCCTCTTGAAAATCAAAATGTTCTGCTCCATAATAATTCCATGATACTTTCATTGCTCCCGCATTGGATTATCGCCCTGCTTCTCGTCGCGATGGGAACCTTCGCGCTCCTGGAAAAACGGTCCGCGTCATTCGTCTCCCGCTCCCTGATTCTCTGGCCCGTTTCGGGATTTCTACTGAGTTTCATGTTCCTTTCCGCGCTTTTCGTCAAAGGTCCCCATTCGTTTTCCCCGTCCGCATTTTTGGTCACGGGAGTCGTCCTCGCCCTCTGTTCCGCGCAAGCCCTGCTTTTCAATATCCGGAAGCTCAATCGCTGGCCAAGCGGATTCATATGGCTCGGACTTGTCCTGGCCGGATTTTTTTATCAGTTTGCGGGCCCCGGATCCCAGGAGCTTTCCTTTCGGATTTTCTTCGGCCGTCTTTCCGGCTGGATCTGGGCCGCCGTCGGCATTGTAAAAGTCATTGAGGAAAAATCCGTTTCTCAGGAAGGCGGCGCTCCCGCCTGGATCCTGCTCCTTTACGTTCAGGCAATCCTCATCGCTTCCTCTCCGTTCTGACGGGCCTTTGCCTGATCCCGCTTTTAAGCCTTTGTTGAGCGGGGAAAATTCTCCGAAGATTCATTATTTTTTCCGATTTCCCCTTTGGAATTCGGCATCCTCTGCCGATACAGTATCCGTAACCCGATCGGAACCGTTCATTTATGGAATTCGTCAAAGGAAGCGAAGAAAAAAAACAGGCCCTTCAGACCGCCGAAGAGGCCCGCGAGCAGGAATGGACTCACCCGAGTTTTTTAGGTGAATTGTTTGCGGGAAACTGCCGCTGGGATCTCATCTTTCCGTACCCCGAACCCGCGGGGGACGATAAAAAAACCGGTGACGAGTTTCTTCGAAGGCTCGAGTCCTTCCTCCGAGAGAACCTCGATCCCGACGAAGCCGACCGCCTGGGTGAAATCCCGGCAAAAGTGCTCGACGGCCTCAAAAAACTCGGCTGTTTCGGGCTGAAAATCCCGAAAGAATACGGCGGGCTCGGATTGTCGCAGGTGAATTACAACCGCGCAATGTCCCTGGTCGCCGGCTATTGCGGATCAACCGCCACCTGGCTTTCCGCGCATCAGAGCATCGGCGTCCCTCAACCTCTGATGCTTTTCGGAAGCGACGAACAGAAAAAAAAGTATCTGCCGCTGTTCGCAAAAGGCGCGGTCTCGGCCTTCGCTCTCACGGAACCGGAAGTGGGTTCCGATCCCGCCCGGATGAAAACAACGGCCACGCCAATCGAAAACGGAAACGCCTATCTCCTGAACGGGGAAAAACTCTGGTGCACCAACGGTCCCGCGGCCGACATTCTGGTCGTCATGGCTCAGACTCCCGTCACGGAAAACGGAAAAGAAAAAAAGAAAATCACCGCTTTTATCGTCGAAAAAACCATGCCCGGTTACGAAGTGGCCGCGCAATGCAAATTCATGGGGCTTCGCGCGATTCAAAACGGCCTGATCCGCTTCACCGATGTCCGGGTCCCGAAGGAAAATATCCTCTGGGGCTTCGGGAAAGGGCTCAAACTCGCTCTGATCACCCTCAATACGGGACGCCTCACGCTCCCGGCCGCCGTCACCGGCTCGGCAAAATGGTGCCTCAGCGTCTGCCGGAAATGGGCGAATGAAAGAGTCCAGTGGGGAAGCCCCATCGGAGGGCACGATGCCATCGCGGGAAAACTGGCCGCGATGACCGCGACAACCTTTGCGATGGACAGCATCACCTGGTATGTCTCTCTCCTGGCCGACCGGAAGAAAGCCGACATCCGCCTGGAAGCCGCAATGTCAAAATTGTATTGCACCGAAGAGGCCTGGAATATCATCGACGATACGATGCAAATACGGGGCGGCCGCGGTTATGAAACGGCGGATTCCCTGAAAGGGCGGGGAGAAAAAGGGATCGCCGTGGAACGGGCCATGCGGGATCTGAGAATCAACCGCATCCTGGAAGGTTCGAGCGAAATCATGCGCCTTTTTATCGCGCGCGAAGCCATGGATCCTCATCTTTCCCGTCTCATGCCTCTTCTAAGCCCAAAAGTTCCGCCGACAAAAAAAATAATCCTGGCCTTCAAAGCCCTGCTGTTCTACGTCCTTTGGTATCCCAGGCAATGGCTGCCCCGGAATGCTTTCCCCAAAAACCTTTCCCTTCCGCCGGTCCTGCTTCCGCATCTGCGTTTTGTCGGAAAAGCTTCCCGCCGGCTGGCGCGGAATCTTTTTCACGCCATGGTCCGCTACGGCCCTGGCCTTGAGAAAAAAGAGCGCGTTCTTTTCCGCATGGTTGACATCGGATGCGAACTCTTTGCCGTCACGGCCGCCTGTTCCCGCGCGGCGGCCCTTTACGCCAAGGACCCGTCGGACCGGACTCCGCTTGAACTGGCGGGATATTTCTCGAAAAAAGCCCGCCGGAAAATCCGGCGCTATTTCAGGGGAATCAGCAAAAACAGTGACCGCCTGGATTACAAAATCGGCGAAAAATTCCTCCGGGGAGAATTCGCCTGGCTCGAAGAAGGCATCATTTCAAGTGAACCGGAAAAATCTCTTTAAGAATCGGGCGGTTGAAATATAATACGGGTGATATGAAACGCGCCAGAAAAGCACCCGCCGTGAAACACCTGAGGAAAAAACTCAAGAAAGCTTTTCTCCACCACGATGCCTTGTATCCGACTTTTCAGCCTATCGTAAGCATTCAAACCCGGGAAATTTTCGCCTATGAAGTCCTGACCCGCAGCCGGCAAAAACCTTTCAAAGCCGGGAAGCTCTTCCGTTCCTCATATCAGCAGGGGCATACGCTGTCATTGGATATGGCCTGTCTTAAAAAAGCCTTTTCGGCGCTTCCCGGTCTTTGGGACGGCAAACTGCTTTTCGTGAACATCGAGCCCGTCACCATGGCCCGCATCTTCGACAAGGGGGGGGAAGGTCACTCGCTGATGAAGCAAATTATCCCCCATCGCGAAAAGATCGTATTCGAACTGACCGAAGGCATGAAGTCTTCGGATTTCGGCTTTGTCCAAAAAGGAGTCCGGGCCCTGAAACGATACGGCTGCCGGTTTGCCCTGGACGACATTTCGGGGATCGGCGTCAAGTTCTTCAAACTGCTGACATTAAAACCTTCTTTTCTGAAATTGGATGCTTCTCTGATTCAGGATTTGATTAAAAACCGCTGGCACCGGCTCCTGGTCCGAAGGCTGATCAAACTGGCCGCTTTCAACCGCATCCTGCTCATCGCCGAAGGGGTGGAAAAGAAAAAGGAATTCGAATTGGTGAAGTCCCTCGGAATCCCTTATGTGCAGGGGTTTTTCTTTGCCCGGCCCAAACGAAATCTTCTCCGAAAACTTTCGTAATTTTGCCCGGGAAACCGCCTGCGTCAAAACAACTCCCCACGGGGCAACGCTCCTCCCTTCGCTTCTCGTCCGGGACTTCAGAATAATCTAAGCCGCCCGTTACTAATATAAAGGACTCAAAACAATGCCCGAATCTTCCGACGAGCCTCCGGGAGGAAACTCCCCGTTCCGGGACATTCCTGAAATCTTATGGAATGACTGGAAATGGCAGTTGAAAAATACCGTTTCAACCCTGCCGGCTTTAAAAAAATTCATTGCGCTCACGCCTGATTTTTCCGAAAGACTGGAACCGGTTTTAGCGGCTTATCCTTTTTCCGTCCCGCCGTATTACTTTTCGCTCATCGATTTTGAAGACCCCTGCGACCCTTTGCGCCTGCAGGCGTTCCCCGACCCGCAGGAAAAAGAATTTTTCCGGATCGGCGAGAAAGACCCTCTCGAAGAAGAAACGGACATGCCCGTTCCGGGACTCATTCACCGCTACCCCGACCGGGTCCTGATGCAGGTCACCGACATGTGTCCCATGTTATGCCGTCACTGCACCCGAAAACGGGAATGGGAAAAAGGAATGTGGACCCGAAGCAACGACGAATTGGAACGCATGTATGCCTATCTTGAAAAAACCCGCACTGTCCGGGACGTCTTGATTTCGGGCGGGGACCCTTTGATGCTCGCGGCTAAAAGACTCGATGCGATTCTCGGCCGGCTTCGTTTGATCCCCCATATCGAAATCATCCGCATCGGAACCCGCTTCCCGGTCGTGCTTCCGCAAAGAATCGACGAAGAGCTCGTCGGGGTCCTCAGAAAACACCGCCCCCTCTGGCTTCACACCCATTTCAATCATCCGAAGGAGATCACGAGGGAATCCCAAAGCGCCTGCGACCGCATCCTCTGCGCGGGGATCCCCGTCAATAATCAGACGGTCCTTCTGAAAGGCGTTAACGATACGGTCGCGACCATGACCCGGCTCTGTCACGGTCTCGTTAAAATGGGCGTGCGTCCTTATTATCTCTATCAATGCGATCCCGTAAAAGGGGCCGAACATTTCCGGACTTCGGTCTGGAAGGGGATCGAAATCATCGAGGGAATGCGCGGGCATACCAGCGGATTCGCCGTGCCGACTTTTGTCATCGACGCCCCCGGCGGAGGCGGCAAAATCCCCATGCAACCCGACTATTTCCTTGCCGGAGGCGAAGACTGGGCCACGCTTCGAAACTACGAAGGCTTTGTTTTCCGGTATTCCTTCCCTGACGACAAAAGCATTCCCTGCGATAACGAAGCCCCCGTCTGGAAAACCTTCAGCGAGCGCCTCGCTCGCAGAGAACAGACCCGGCCGTTTTGCTCCGCGGATCCAAAGTGAAAATCGGCATCACGTACAATCTCAAAAAATCTTCCCCGTCCCGGAACATTCCGGACGCATTCGAGGAATTCGATTCTCCGGCAACGATTCGGGCCGTCGCCAACGCGCTTGAAAGCGGCGGGCATCGCGTCATCCGGTTGGGTTGGGGAACGGAAGCGATCCGGAAAATCAAAAATACCCGGCCTGATTTTATCTTTAATCTCGCCGAAGGGTTCGAAGGGAGAAACCGCGAATCGATCATGCCCGCGATCTGCGAGCTTTTTGGAATTCCGCATACCGGCTCAGACGCCTTTACGCTGGCACTGACGCTGGACAAAATGCAGGCCACAACTATTGTTTCGTGTGCCGGAGTCAAAGTGCCTGCATCTGTCCTCATTCGTCCCCGGGAAAATCCCGTTAAATTGCCTCCTTTTCCGCTTTTTATAAAACCGGCACTGGAAGGTTCAAGTATCGGGATCCGGCTGAGTTCGCGGGTTGAAGACAGAAAAGCCCTTGCAAAGCAACTCCGGCGGTTATGGCGCACTTACGGAGAAAAGCCTGTTCTGGCGGAACATTTCATCGACGGGCGAGAATTTACCGTCGGAGTACTGGGCAATGAAATCCCCTATTTGATCGGAATAATGGAGATCCGGTTTAGAAAAGAAATAACCCCTCCTTCCCGTCACTTTATCTACTCCATGGAAATCAAGCGCGACTGGGAGAAGCTTTGTGAATACATCGCCCCTCCCGATATCCCGGCTTCGCTTGTAAAAAAAATCTCTCAATCCGCCCTCGCGGCCTATCGGGCGCTTGGATGCCGGGATGTCACCCGAATCGATTTCCGGGTCAATCCGGCCGGTGAAGTTTTCTTTCTCGAGGCCAATCCCCTGCCCGGCCTCAATCCCATATCGGGTGACATTGTCATCCTGGCCAAAAAAATGGGCTGGACTCATGAAAAGCTAATCCTTACAATTTTAGCGCATGCTATGGAAAGATGCGGGCTTTCCCGCTGAATTGTGCTATAATTTCACCCCTTTTGCGGGACTTTTTCTTTGACATTACTGCAGAACTTTTTTAAATTGAAACGATCGGAAGTTTGCGGCGGCCCTCAGCTACCCATGAAACATCCATCGGAGGCTGAGGACTGTCGCAAACAACCTTGTTGAATTAAAATATCGGAAGTTTGCGGC
>JAKQXH010000030.1 GCA_029561555.1 Candidatus Omnitrophota bacterium | reverse complement strand
TCCGACCCCGAACAGGCCGAAAATAATCGACGGAACCCCCGCAAGATTATTGACGGCCGCCCGGATGACTCTGAACCCCAGTCCCTGCCCGGCATATTCGACCAAATAGATCGCGGCGCCGATCCCGAGAGGGAGCGCCATGGCAATCATCAGCAGAGTGATTGCCAAAGTGCCGAAGATGCAGGGAAAAATCCCTCCTTCCGTCATTCCGTTTTTCGGAACCTCACTCAGAAATCCCCACGTTACGGTTCCGGCCCCGCCCTGAATCAGTTTACTCATGATAAAAACCAGAATGCACAACGGCAGAAGGGCAAAGAGACGCGTCGCGCCGACGCAAAGCGCTTCTTTCCGGTTAAAATGCTTAACCGTTAAATCCGGGATCGGAATCGAAGCCGTGTATCCCATGGATTACATCCTCAGGCGCCGGCGCATCTTATTCAAGATGATCTCGGCGATAATGTTCAAAATAAACGTCATCGTAAAAAGGACCGCACCGACTAGAAAAAGCGCGTAATAATGTTCGCTTCCTTGCGCCACGGCCCCGAGTTCAGCCGCAATATTTGCCGTCATGGTCCGCACGCTTGAGAAAATATTCGCGGTCACCAATGCGGCATTTCCCGTCGCCATCAACACAATCATGGTCTCTCCCAAAGACCTTCCGAATCCCAAAATCACGGCGGCGGAAATACCGGAAATGGCGGTCGGCACCGTCACGCCGATAATCGTCTGCCACTTTGTCGCCCCCAGCGCATAAGACGCCTCCCGGAGATCCTTGGGGACTGCTCGGAGAGCATCTTCGGACAGCGTCACAATAATGGGAAACGTACAAACAGCCACGCCAAGAGCTCCGATAAACGCGTTGAGACGAAATTTGATCTGAAAAAGGTCCTGAATAAAGCTCGCCATCACGGCCAGCATGAAAAAACCGACCACTACCGAAGGAATCCCTCCTAAAAGCTCCATAGTCGGTTTTAAAACTTCGCGCACCTTCGGCGAAGCGATTTCCGAAAGATAAATCGCGCATCCAATCCCGAGAACGGAAGCCATCAGCGTCGCGGGAAGCGACACGAGAAAGCTTCCGCAAATCAGCGGAATCAACGAATATTTAGGCTGAACCGAAACGGCTTGCCACATCACCTTGAACACTTCTTTTTCGTCCCACGCGTCGTAAACCCATCGTCCGATCAGGGAAAGAAGGCCGGACGTCCTGAAAAACTGCACGGCTTCCTTAAACAAAAAAATAAAAATCAGGGAAATAATGATCATGGAAGAAATTCCGGCCAGGGCCAATAATCCTTCGATCGCTTTTTCGGAAAAATGACTGTCTTTTTTCTTCAAAAAATCCCGCATCCCGCAAGAAACGGCTGGGGCGCTTTTGGCGCCCCCGCCGTCCGTTGCCGGAACTTCACCTTTCCCGCTTTGCTCCAGCACAACTTCCATGCCGCAATCAGCCTTTCGGTTTCAGCGGTACGTAACCGATTTCTTCGACGATTTTCTGCCCTTCGGGTCCCATAATCCAATCGAGGTATTTTTTGGTTTCCCTTTTCGGCCGATATGGCGTATACATATAAAGCCACCGCCAAATGGGATATTTCCCCGACCAGGTTGCTTCGTAATCTACTTTTCCGTCAGAAGTAATCGGGTTCACCGCCGGAGATTTATCGTCTTTTTTCACGGAAAGGACTTTAATCTTCGGCTGAGTTATGAAATAAGCGGCTCCGCCGTACCCGATCCCGCCCGGGTCATTACTTACCGCATTGGCAAGCGCACTGGTTCCGGGCATAGTCTGCGCGTCCGGAGCGTAATCCTGGTTTTTCAGGATGTTTTCCTTGAGGAATTGATAGGTCCCGCTGGAAGACTCGCGGGAATATCGAAGAATCGGCCTGTCCTCTCCTCCGACTTCCTTCCAGTTGTTAATTTTTCCGGTGTAAATCCCCATGATTTGCTTCAGGGAAATCTCATTCACCGGATTGGCTTTGTTGACCACGATCGCCAAGCTATCCATGGCCACCCGGAATTCTTCCGGATAGTAGCCGAGTTTCTTCGCCGTATCGATTTCCTTGTCCTTAATCGGCCGGCTCGCGTTTGCGATGTCCGTTGTTCCATTAATCAACGCGGCGATTCCGACCCCCGAACCGCCTCCGGTCACCTGAATGGAAACGTCGGGATTTTTCTGCATATACACTTCGGCCCATTTCTGGCCCATGATCACGATGGTGTCCGATCCCTTCACCGTGATATTGGTTCCGGCCGCCATGGCAAGCGGAACCGCCGTAAACAGCGCCCCCGCGGCCAGCAACAGTTTTCTGATTCGTATCTTCGTCATGGTGTCGATTCCTCCCTCCCTTAAAATTTGTACGCTAAATCAACCTGAAATCTGCGTGTTTCCTTATCGAGATACCCCGCCGTTCCGGCACTCGTATCATTGACGAAATACATCGCGCCGTTCAGGGTCAGATTATCCGTCAGCGCATAACCGCCCTTAATCACACTGCCCCGTTTTCCGGAATGGCCGTCACCGAAATCGCTGTCGTTGAAAGCGCCGACAACCGCGCTATGGCCGATCCATTTATAGGCATAGCTGAGTTCCCAGTCGCCTTTCTGAACGATCCCGTTGAGTTTGGCGCCGATCGCCCAGGCTTGATTCTGGCCGCGGGGAAATCCTTCTGGCGTCGCGTCTTTCGGGTTAATGGCAAAATCGTGGAAAAGCCGGAGCGGTTTCCATAGAGGCAGGGCCAGTTCGTTGTAAACTTCGACGGTATTGAAATGATCCGCGGCAAGATCCGTTCCGTTTCCGAGAACCGGATTCCCGCGCGCGTCCGTCGCCGAAGCACCGCTTAAGCGCGTCGTTCCGTCAATCAGAAAGTTGGTGCTGTGCGCATAATGATCGTAGGCGTAATACGACACCGCGGAAAGCCAGTCAACCGGCTTATCGAAAAACGGCGTGTAAAAGGTGGGGTTAATCCCGGCCTGCAGGGCCCACAACTGAGCGTCCCCGCCCGAATTGAGTCCGTCTTCGTCAAGGATAAACTGCCCTCCCGTCACAAAAGCGCTCATATCAATATCGGAGGTGTTGAGAAGATCGAAATCGATTTTCTCGTACGCGCCTTCCGGCTTCACGTCACGGTCCCAAATCATATCCGAAGATCCCAGTTCAAACGGATTATCGAATTTTCCGCCCGTAATCGTAAAATTTTTGACGGGCCCCGTTTTCGCCCAGGAAGGGCTGTAGGAAGCGTATACCTTTTCAATAAAAATCGGCTTGAAGTTGAACAAACCGTCCAACGTCTGGTTCGTTGAAGTCGGATCGTTATTCACTCCGCCGCTAATACTTCCCGAACAAAGCCCGAACCCGATCTTCATGTCCGGCATCAGGGGCTTCTCGAGCCCAAATCTCAAGCGGTACCGGAAACGATTTCGGGAATCGTCGGCTGTCGAAGGAGGGCCGTGCGTATAATCGAATGCTTCATAACGCAGGCGGATATCGCCCTTGAATTTCAGGTCCTTGAGCCATTTGTTCGCCCCGCCGAGAGACTGTTCCAGCCTCTGATTGAACTCGTAATCGCTCATCGGAGCCGAAGTCGCCTCGCTCCCGGAAGGCATCACAGAAGGGGCCACCTGAACCTGCGGCTTTTGGACTTCCAACTGACGTATTTTATCATTCTGTTGATTGATGGTCTTCTGCATGGCATTCATCTGCGTTTGGAGTTCGCGCACCAAATCCGCGAGGTCCGACGACTGCGCGTCATCGGCCCAGGCAAGAGGCGTAACCCCCAAGACAAAAGCGCATACAAGCAACCAGCTGATGATTCTGAGTTGCTTCAATTTCATAACGTTCCCTCCTTTTGTTTCCGATTCTTTTTGGGTTTTTAGAAATAAATCCGGTTCTGAGGCTCGAAAAAATTCCGGCTGAGCCTCCTTAAATAACGGAGATCCCGTTCCACCTGTTTTGTGGTGTCGTCGTACCGGCGCCAATCGCCGTCGGTTAAAACCTGTTTCTCGTCCAATTCCGTTATCAAATCCTCGAGTTCCCTGCATTGCTTACGAATCCCCGCGATTAAAAAATCTTTTTCCATAGAATCCTTCCCCTCCGTGAGCCGCGCGAATCTTAAAGGGTGCGCGTAAATCTCGTTTCCGTTTCACGTAAAATCCGTGTAAATCCCGATCCGGCTGACCGGCAATCCGGCTTCCGGAGCCAGGCCCATCCGGATCAGCCAAAAGTTCAGTTCCTTCTGCGCCGAAAGGACTTTTTGCTCCTGAGATTCCGGAAAAATCCTTCTTTCCCGGGCCAGTTCCTTGCCCTCCAAAATATCCGCCGCCTCAAAGCAAAGATTCTCCAAGCTCTCGTACCGGCCTCCCAATGTTTTGGCTCTCATCATCATCCGCTCCTTTTTGGTTTTCAATTCGCGCATTCCCGTATTTGGTGCTTCCGGTAATCCTTTTTCAATTTCCTCAATCCCTTCAAATTCGAGACCACTTGATCGGTTATCCGGTCGTAAAACAGCCCGCTGTCGGCATCGAATCGGGGAGATACCTCAAGCTGCCCGATCAGCTCTCTGAGAAGATCCCTTTGTCTTTGAATGCCCGCCATCATCAGTTTTCTTTCGAACATCACCCACCTCCCTTTTTTTCACGGTAATGGTAATTTTTTGCCGTCAAAGACATGTGATGAGTAAGTAAGGTTTCTGTAAAAGGAATGGGCGCCCTCTTGCTTTTTACCGGGGGATTTGGCATAATTTACCTGATAAATAGTTAACTTAATTAACAGTTTCCACTGTTAACTATCCGGCAGATAAAAGAAAGAGGCGCCGTTATGGACGAAAAAGAGAGGTTTCTAGGGCATTTGCGGAAAGTGCATCTCCGCTTCTCCCGGTTTTATGCCCGGGTCCTGGCTCAGGCCGGGATCAGCCTTCCCCAGTACGCGCTCCTGAATGAGCTCGCACATGCCGAATCGATGCCGATGACCGAAGTCAGCGGCAGACTTCATATTACCAAGCCCGCCGTAACGCATTTGGTGGACCGCCTTGAAAAAGCCGGCCTCCTCAAAAGGGTCCCTTATCCCAAAGACCGCCGCGTTTATTTGGTCGAAATTCAGCCGCGGGGACGGCAATTGGTGCGGGAGGCCCAGGAAAAAGCGTTGAATATTTTCCTTAAAACACTGGCGCAGTTCAGCAACGAGGAAAGAAAAATCATGGGCCGGTTTTATGAATTGCTCGCTCAGGTCATCGACGACATACTGGCAAAAAACGGGGGGAAATCATGAGTCGGGTTCGAAAAGCCATTGCCTTCTTTTTATTGGCCGCTCTGCTCATGCCCGGGAACGAAACGCTCTTTGGGATGGCCAGGCGGCCCGCGGAACCCGAAGATTTCCCGAAGCCCATTGAGGGTTGGCATTACACGATCGAAGACTGCTATCGCCTGGCTTTGCGGAAAATGGAAACGGTGGGCATGCGGGAGGAAGACATTCAATTCGCCGTCGCGCAATATTTCAAAGCAACCAGCGAAGCGCTCGGCGACATCGACTTCAATATGATCCATTTCTCCCAGGATGCCCCCAAGCCGGGCACTCAGGCGGGAAGCGATTCGGGAGGCAGTTTGGCCGGGACCTTCGCGGCCCGCAACCGCCGCGAAAGGAATTTCACCGTCAGCCAGCCCCTGTTTCAGGGTTTTAAGTCCTGGGGCGCGATTCTGGGGGCCGGAAGCTATAAAAAGCAGAAAACCGAAGACAAAATCCGCCTCGAACAGGTTTTGTTCCTCGAGGTCGCCAGCGCTTTCTATTGGGTGCTCAAGCAGAGAGAAGAAGTCAAAATCAACGAAGGCGTCATCGAGTTGTTCCAAAAAAGGATCACGGAGCTTTCCGAACGCGAGAAAGTCGGGCGTTCGCGCCAAAGCGAAGTGGTCTTTGCCGAGGCCAGCCAGAAAACCATCGAGGCCGATCTTGCGGAATCAAAAGGAAGGCTCGCCTCCAGCCGGTATCTTCTTGAATTCCTGACCGGTATTTTGATCGATCCGGATTATCTGACGGATGACGACGACGTGAAAAACGATACGCGCGCCCTCGAGGATTATCTTGCCGCCGCCAAAACGCGGCCGGACGTGCTGGCTTCCGAAAGCGCCGTTAAAACGGCTTTTCAGGGAATTGTGGTCGCTCAGAGCGGGCTATGGCCTTCCCTGACCTGGGATTATACCCAGTACGAGCGCCGGGAAGGTTTTCAGTCCGGTTTCGATTGGGATTCGACTTTCACGGCGGATGTCCCTCTTTTCCGGGGAGGGGAAACGGTCGGCAAAATCAAAGAGGCCTGGAGTATCTGGAAAAAGTCGAAATTGGAATACTCCTTCGCGAAACGCCAGGCGGAACTTCAGATCAAACAGTCTTATGCCGACTGGCAGGCTTCGGCCGAACAGTACCGGGCGCTGGAAGAAGCCGTCCTGGCGGCGGAAGAAAATTACTGGCTTCAGGAGCAGGATTACGCAAGAAGCCTTGTCAGCAATCTGGACGCCCTGCAGGCGCTCGAAGCCCTGCACAATAACCGCCGCGCGGCCAATCTGGCCCATTACGCCATGAAGGAAAATTACCGCCGCCTCCAGATTGCGGCGGGTGAAATCCCGGGAGAACTTCCGTGAACCTTTCGGAAATCTCGATTAAAAACCCCGTTTTCGCCTGGATGCTCATGCTCGGGCTCATGCTCTTCGGCCTGTTGAGCTTCCAAGGCATGGGCGTGGGGCAGATGCCGGACGTCGATTTCCCCGTGCTCACCGTCGACGTCACCTGGGAAGGCGCCGCGCCGGAAGTGATGGAAACGGACGTTGTGGACATTATCGAAGACGCGGTCATGGGAGTCGAGGATCTCAAAGAAGTTTCTTCGTCGACCCGTCAGGGGCAGGCGATGATCACGCTGGAATTCGAACTGGACCGCGACATCGACGCCGCGCTTCAGGACGTCCAAAGCAAATTGTCGGAAGCCCAGCGCCGGCTTCCCAAGGACATCGACCCTCCGGTCATCACGAAAATCAATCCGGACGACCAGCCGATCATGTGGCTCGGGGTTTCGGGAAATTGTTCCAAGCGGGACCTCATGGAATTCGTCGAAAATCACGTGAAAGACCGCTTCAAAACCATTCCGGGAGTCGGCGATATCATCCTGGGCGGATACATCGAAAGAAACATGCGCGTCTGGGTCGAGCCCAAACAACTCGACGAATTTCAACTGACGGTCAGCGACATCGTGAAGGCGGTGCAGGAAGAACACGTCGAAATCCCGGCCGGGAGACTGGAAACCGACCAGACGGAAGCCAATGTCCGCGCGATGGGGGAAGCCCACACGGTCGAAGACTTCGAAAAAATCGTGATCAACTACCGCGACGGAAAGCCGATCTATCGCCCCATTCTTTTAAGAGAAGTCGCCAAAATCGAAGACGGGCTCGCGGACATCCGACGGATCAGCCGCGTGATGGGAAAACCCGCCGTCGGGCTCGGTATCCGGAAAATCCGCGGCGAAAATTCCGTGGCTGTCGCGCAACGGGTCAAGAAGCGGATGGAGGAAGTGCGCCGGGAACTCCCCCCGGGGTTCGAGCTGGACATCAATTTCGACAGCACCAAGTTCATCGAAGACAACATGAACGAACTCGTGTTCACGCTGATTCTCTCGGCAATTCTCACTTCGCTGGTCTGCTGGGTCTTCCTCGGGTCCTGGTCGACGACGATGAACATCCTGCTTGCCATCCCGACTTCCCTGCTCGGGACATTCATCATTTTGAAATTCGCGCACTTCACGCTGAACACGTTCACGCTCCTCGGGCTTTCGCTCGCGATCGGAATCGTGGTCGACGATGCCATTATGGTGCTCGAGAACATCGTCCGGCACCGCGAAATGGGGGAAAGCCAAAGAGACGCCGCCCTGAACGGCTCGCGGGAAATTTCATTCGCCGCGCTCGCCGCCACGCTCGCCATCATCGCGATCTTTCTGCCCGTCGCCTACATGAAGGGAATTATCGGAAAATTCTTTCTTCAGTTCGCGATAACGATCTCGATCGCGGTCGGACTTTCGCTCCTCGAGGCGCTCACGCTCGCGCCGATGCGATGCTCTCAGTTTCTCGATATCGGAGAGAGAAAAACGCGTTTCGGAAAATTTTTCGAAAAAGGGATGGCCCGTCTGACGGAACTCTACCGTCGCCTCCTGATCGTAACGCTCGGCAACAAAAAGAAGGTCCTGATCGGATCTCTGGTCTTTTTCATTCTCTCCCTCGGAAGCGTGAAATTCCTGAGGAAAGAATTCGTCCCGACGCAGGACCAGAGCATGTTTATCGCGCGGCTTCAGACCCCGATCGGATCTTCGATTCAATACACCAGCCGCCGGTTCAAGGAAGCGGAGGCCATTATTTCAAAACGCCCCGAAGTCCGGCGGTACTTCGCCGCAATCGGGGGTTTCAGCGGAGGCGAAGTCAACAGCGGGATTCTTTTTATCACATTGAAAGACCCGAAGAAACGCCCCGTGGACCCGGTGAAAAAGCACCGCCTGAGTCAGCAGGAATTCATGGATTTTTGCCGCACTGAATTCAACAAGCTCAAGGACATCAAGGCCGTATTGCAGGATCTCTCCACCCGCGGGTTTGCCGCTCAGCGCGGGTTCCCGATCGAGTTCACGGTCCGCGGGCTTGATTGGGACAAACTGGTCGAATATTCCTCGGCCATCCAGGCGGAAATGAAGAAAAGCGACCTCTTTACCGATGTGGACACCGACTATCTCGAAGGCATGCCGGAAATCCGGATTTATCCCGACCGGGACAAGGCCTTCGAGCGGGGAGTCAGCGTTTCGGTCATCGCGCAGACCATCAATTCGATGATCGGCGGAAACCGGGTCTCAAAATACACCAAAGGCGGAAAGCGCTACGACGTGCGCGTCCAGACCATTCCCCAAAGCCGTGTCCGTTCGGACGACATCCTGAACCTTTCGGTTTGGAATAACCGGGGCGAGCTGGTCCGCATCGCCGACGTCGTGCGCATCGAAGAAAAACCGAGCCTTCTCACCATCACGCGCCGTGGACGCGAGCGGGCCATCGGAATCTTTGCCAATGTGGGCGAGGGAAAATCGCAGGCGGACGCCATTGCCCGGGCACGGGAAATCGGAAAAAAAATCCTGCCCCCGGGTTACCGGATCGTGTTCAGCGGGACCAGCGAAACGTTCCGGGAATCGTTTCAAAGTCTCAGTTTCGCGATTTGGCTCGGAATCATTATCGCGTACATGGTGCTGGCATCTCAGTTTAATCACGTGATTCACCCCTTCACCGTCCTGCTCGCCCTTCCGTTCAGTTTTACGGGGGCGTTCCTCGCGCTCTGGCTGAGAAACCAGTCTTTGAACATTTTCAGTCTGATCGGATTGATTCTGCTGGCCGGGATTGTGAAGAAAAATTCCATTCTTCTCGTGGAGTTCACAAATCAAATCCGCGAAAAACGCGGGCTGAATCCCCGGGACGCATTGATCGTCGCCTGCCCGATCCGTCTCCGCCCCATCGTCATGACCTCCGTCGCGACCATTACGGCCGCCATTCCCCCGGCCCTGGCTTTGGGGCCGGGAGCCGAAACGCGCATTCCGATGGCCATCGCCGTCATCGGCGGCGTGTTGGTCTCGACCCTGCTGACGCTTTTCGTCGTCCCGTCGGCTTATTTGGTGTTTTCTTCCATGGAAAAAAAGTCGTGGTGGGGCCGTTTTTTCGGAAAATGGAATATCTTCGCGGAAAATCTGGGCAAGCGATTGAAGGGGGCCCGAAAAAACCCGGACCCGCCGGAGGCGAAAAAGGGCTCTTTTGAAAAATTAACGGAAGAATCGGACGGGCACGGGCCGGGAAAAGCGCCGGGGATTCAAACGGAAGATTTTTCCCGGAATTTATTCAAAAAATAAAGCCCTGCGTAGACTTTAGGATCTACCAAATACCCTTCGGATTTCTTCTCTTCCAGCCACGTCTCAACCGCCCGGGCGTCCACTTCATGGACGGTAATGGATTCTGTCCCGTCCCCACCGCCCGAAGCCATTTTCCGTATCCCTTTTGCGTGAAAAACCATCATGATATCCGCGCTGATCGCCGGATTCGCGGGGCCGCTCGCGACAAAGCGCATTTCGCGGGCCTCATAGCCCGTTTCCTCGAGAAATTCCCGTCTTGCAGCCTCTTCCGGAGACTCTTCGGAAAAATCATCGCGATCATTGGCCAGGCCGGCCGGAAATTCGATGACTTTCTTCCCGACCGGGATGCGCACTTGGTCGATCAGAATAATTTTCCCCCGATCCGTCTCGGCCAGGACAACGACGATCCCTCCACACCGGACTCTTTCGACATATTCCCAGCCGTTTTCACAGATCAGGCGTTTGTATTTCCCTTCACAGAGAATCGTTCGCCGGCGCTTCATTCTGGGTCAGGTCTTTTCCTCTCTCCGCCTCGGGGTCGGAGGCGGTTTCGGCGGACAAATCCGTAACAATCTGCGTCGCCGGTTCTCTCGTCTTGAGATCCCGCCTCGTCTTCGCCAGCTCAGACCGGAGCTCACGCAACTCAGACCGGATGCGGGAAATCTCGGAGCGGAGGTCGCTGATCTGATAACTCAATTCCGATTTGACATCGCTCAACTTAGAAGAGACCTTGTCTTTGACGTCGTTGATATCCGACCAGGTGGCCTCTCTCGCAAAACCGGACGGCACCCCTAAAAACAGGACCAACAGTGCCGTTCCCATCCATTTTTTATTCATGTTTTCCTCCTCAAAATTATTTCCCCGTTCGCTTGGCCCCCGGCTTCAATCCTGCCGTTCGCCCCGGTTACAGCGCCGATTGGTCAATCATGTAGACCAGCGAAAGATCGTGCCGCCCGATAACTCCGGCAATCTCCTTCCCGTCTTCCGCCAAAACCGGAATCGTATGAACATTCTTCTCCATCATCAAGTCCATGACTTCATTCAAGGGCGTGTCTTTCCTCACGGTAAGCACGTTTCGCGGCATGACATCGCTGACCCGGGTTTTCAGTCTTTTCTGGTGAATCTCGTCCATTGCGTTCCGGTCGGTCTCCTTTATACGGGCCCGCAGTTTTTGAATGAATTTGAAAAGATCGGTCACCGTGATCACCCCGACCAGCGCCCCGTCCTTGTTCACGACGGGCGCGCCCCCGATCCGCCGGGTCCGAAGCACGCCGGCCACTTCAAAAAGATACATTTCTTCCGAAATCATCACGGCATGCGGCGTCAATACATCCTGTGCGGTCAGGGACGGCATGAGATTTCTCCTTTCCTTGTGAAACGGCGTTAACGATTACCGGAGAAGCTGCCGGAAAACATAGGGCAGGATTCCTCCGTTTTCAAAATAGACAAGCTCTTCGGCCGTATCGATTCTTGCGAATACGTTAAATGAGATTTTCCGATCCCCGTTTCGGGCCCGGACGGCGAGATGTTTCCGGGGGCTCATTCCCTTCTCGATTCCGTCGATATCATAAACCTCTTCTCCCGAAAGCCCAAGACTCGCGGCGGAACTCCCGGCCTCGAATTGAAGAGGTAAAATTCCCATCCCGACCAAATTCGAGCGATGGATCCGCTCGAAACTTTCCGCGATCACCGCCCGTATCCCCAAAAGGCGGGGCCCCTTGGCGGCCCAGTCCCGCGAAGAGCCGGTCCCGTATTCTTTCCCGGCCAGGACAATCAAAGGAACCTTTTCCTCCCGGTACTTCACCGCGGCTTCATATACCGGCATCTGCGCCCCGTCCGGAAAATGCTTTGTCAGCCCGCCTTCCGCGTTTGGAACGAGTTTGTTCTTCAGGCGGATATTCGCAAAAGTTCCCCGCATCATGACTTCATGATTCCCCCGGCGCGAGCCGTAAGAATTAAAATGCCCTGGCGCGATCCCCTCGGAAATCAGATAGACGCCCGCCGGAGAAGCCGCCGGAATCGACCCTGCCGGGGAAATATGATCGGTTGTGACGGAATCGCCGAGAAAAAGAAGCGCGCGCGCCCCGGAAATATCGCGGGGCTTTTCGGAGAACGCTTCCTCCAAAAACGGCGGACGCCGCACGTAAGTCGACCGGGGATTCCATTCAAACGTCGTTCCCCGCAAAAACGAAACCGCTTTCCAGCGCTCGTCCCCGTCAAAAACAGACCCGTATTCCTTTGCGTACAAAGAGGCGTCTACCGCCCGCAGGGCTTCGCGCACTTCGGTCTCGTCGGGCCAAATTTCCCGAAGGAAGACGGGCCGCCCGGACGAATCCCGCCCCAACGGCTCCGTTAAAAAGTCCGCATTGACCGTCCCCGCAATCGCGAAAGCGATCACCAGCGCCGGCGAGGCGAGATAATTGGCTTTGATCGAAGAATGAATGCGCCCTTCGAAGTTGCGGTTACCCGAAAGGACCGCCGCGACGATCAATTCTTTTCGCCGGATCGCCTCTTCCGCCTGCGGAACCAACGGCCCGGAATTCCCGATGCAAGTCGTGCACCCGAATCCGACGGAATAAAAGTTCAGTTTTTCGAGATACGGGGTCAATCCGGCTTTATCCAGATAATCCATCACGACCCGCGACCCGGGGGCCAGGCTGGTCTTCACCCAGGGCGGAACGGAAAGCCCCCGTTCCGCGGCCTTTTTGGCGAGGATTCCCGCCTCCAGCATCACATAGGGATTCGACGTGTTCGTGCAGCTGGTAATGGCCGCAAGCACCACGGCCCCGTGATTCAAATCCGCCCCCGTCGCCTGCGCGGCCTGAAGCGGGCCGTTTTTTTTCATCTTTTCCAGCGTTTTGGCAAAATTGTTTTTCACGTCGCCGAGCAGGACCCGGTCCTGGGGGCGTTTCGGACCGGCCAGGCTGGGTTGAATCGAAGCAAGATCCAATTCGACCACATCGGAAAAAACCGGGTCCGGCGCCCCGGCCTTCCGGAAAAGGCCCTGTTCCTGAACATAGGCCCTTGCCAAATCAACGTGCTCGGAGCCTCGGCCGGTCAATTTCAAATAATTCAACGTTTCGTCGTCTACCGGGAAAAAACCGAGCGTTGCGCCGTATTCGGGAGCCATATTGGCAACCGTCGTCCGGTCCGGAAGCGTCAAGGCATCGAGTCCTTCTCCGAAAAATTCCACGAATTTCCCGACCACGTTCTTCTTCCGAAGGATTTCCGTCAAGGTCAGCACCAAATCCGTCGCGTTCGCGCCGCGGGGCAGTTTTCCTTTGAGCCGGACGCCGATCACCTGCGGAATCAGCATGGAAATCGGCTGCCCCAGCATCGCGGCTTCGGCTTCAATCCCGCCGACTCCCCAGCCGACCACCCCCAATCCGTTGATCGTCGTGGTATGCGAATCCGTCCCCACCAGCGTATCCGGAAACGCGAAAGAGATGCCGTCGATGTCCCGCGCGCAAATGACCGACGCCAAATACTCGAGATTGACCTGGTGCACAATTCCCGTTCCAGGCGGCACGACCCGGAAATTCCGGAACGCCGCCTGGGCCCAGCGCAGAAATTGGTACCGTTCTTGGTTTCGCCCGAATTCGAGCGCGGTATTTTCTTCAAGCGCCCGGGCGTTCCCGAAAAAATCCACCTGCACGGAATGATCGATCACCAAATCGACCGGGAACAGGGGATTGATCCGCTCCGGATCTCCTCCGGCTTTCCTGACCGCGTCGCGCATGGCCGCAAGATCCGCAACCGCAGGCACTCCCGTAAAATCCTGGAGAAGCACCCGGGCCGGCATGAAGGCGATTTCCCGGTCGGGTTCCCGGCAAGGATCCCAAGCCAGCAGGGCCCGAATGTCGTCCCGCGTGACGGATTTCCCGTCTTCCGAGCGCAGAAGGTTCTCCAGCAGAACCCGCAAAGAAAACGGAAGACGCCCCGGGTCTCCGGCTCCGGAAGTCTTAAGCGTTTGAAGCCTGAAAATCCGGTATTCTTTTTTTCCGACTTTGAGAGTGCCGCCGGTATGAAAACTATCTAATGACCGCATGAGGTGCCGTTCTTTCCGGGGTTATTTTTACTCGGAGAATTTCGAAAACTCCTCGGCATATTTTTGAATCCATTCGTGCGCGGCGTCCTCGCGGGAAACCTCCCGGCCGAGCCGCCTGGAAGTTTCTTTGCGAAATTCCTCGATTTTCAGAATCTCGGCCGCAAGTTTCGCGCGAAACGACATATCGTCTTCGTGAAAAAGGATCCCGACCTTAAAAAGGCCGCTTTTGGAATCCTGCCGGCAATAGGCCACGCTGCCGATCATGTTGAATTTGATGGCCCGCAAAGGAATCGTCACGTCCAACAGCGTCCCTTCGGGGAACTCCCGCGACAGGGAAAAGGAAAGCCCGCCCGCGGAAATGTCCTCCGTTTTCGCGAGGAAACTCGGGCCCCGGTGCGGAGGAATCCGGAAACGGATGGGAACCTGGATGGGATGTCTCAAAAAATTTCTTCGTTCCGTATTGGGCTGCGTCATAGTCCGCTCCTTATGGTTTATTATATCCAAGAATGCCGGAGTATCGAGAAAGAATTTAGAGCCTCACGGGCGCGCGAGCAATACCGCCCCCATTTGTCCCCCGAATCCCATCGAAAACGACAGGGCCGTCCGCACCGTTCCGGATCTCCCCCGGTTGGCCGTATAATCCAAATCGCAGGCCGGATCCGGTTTTTCGATATGAATCGTCGGCGGGATAAACTGTTTGTTGAGGGAAAAAAGGCAGGCAATCAACTCAACGGCGCCGGAAGCTCCCAGCATATGGCCGGTCATGGACTTCGTCGAGCTCAGGGAGATCCGATACGCGTCCCGGCCAAACGCTTTTTTGATTTGCGCGGTTTCGTAGAAATCCCCCTCCCGTGTGGAGGTCCCGTGCGTATTCAAATAGTCGATGTCCGACGGCGCAAGCCCGCTTTTCTTCAGTGTTGCGAGAAGAAGGCCGGCCAGGGCGCCCCCGCTGGAATCAAACGAAACCATGCGATAAGTTTCCGCCCCCAAAGCCCATCCCATGATTTCCCCGTAAACCGGGACCTTCCGGGCCAGGGCTTTTCCCCGCTCTTCCAGAACCACAAAACCGGCGCCTTCCCCCACCAGAAATCCGTCCCGATCCAAATCATAAGGCCGCATCCCTTCCGAAGCATAAACTCCGAGCCTGCGGTAACCGGCCAGCATCAGCGGCGTCACGGACGCGTCGCTGGCCCCCGCCAGAACCGTATCGGCTTCGTCCCGCTCAATGAGCCGCGCGCCCTCGATAACGGAAATCGTACCCGTCGCGCAGGCCGCAACGGTACATGTGACCGGGCCGCGAATCCCGAATTCTCGGGCAAGATCCGTACTGAGCCGGTGCGGGAAAAATTCCCCGAAACGCCCGCCGGAAAACGCCGTCATTCCTCCTTTGCTTGAACTGGCGACCATCCCAAACCGTTCGGGGTCCGGTTCCGCTGGAAAAATCTTCCCGTCGGACAAAGCTTCCCGGGCGGCGATTTTCCCGAATTGAAGAAAAGGGTCTTCGCCCGGAGCAAGCGAAACGTCTTTGACTTCACAGGCCCGTTTGACCGGGAATCCTTCCGTATTGAAGCGGGTCACGTTTCCGGCCCCGTCTCTCCCGGTCCGAAGTCCGTCAAAAAACGCGGGTCTTCCGCTCCCGATGGGGCTGACGATGCCGATTCCCGTGACAACGACCCGCCGGCGCATGATCAAAAAATTTTCGTGCGGCGGGAATCAAAATAAAAGATCTGGCCGCTCACTTTTTTTACCGAATCGGAAAGAAGATAGATCACGAAATCCGAAACTTCCCCGGGATCCTGGAAACATCCCAAAACGCTCTCCGCCCTCTGCCGCGCATAAACCTCGTCCGGCAAGTCTGCCGTCATGGGTGACATCATGAATCCCGGCGCAACGGCATTCGCGCAAATCCCTTTCCGCCCGACCTCCTGAGCCAGCGTTTTGATCAAGGCGGACAAGCCCGCTTTGGCGGCCGCGTAATTCGCCTCTCCGAATCCTCCCTGCGTCCCGACCCGGCTGGTGATTCCGACGATTTTCCCGGCGGGCGATTTGTAAAGAAGCGGCAGGAATTTTTTGACCAAAAGGAATCCCGAGGTCAGATCCGTCTCCAGGACTTCGTCAAATTCCGGCTCGGAAAGATTGATCAGGGTGCGGTCCCGCACGGCGGCCGCGTTGAGCACGAGTCCGTCGAGCGACGCAATCTCTTTCCGGAGTTCGTCCCTCAGCAAATCCAAAGCGCTCCGGTCTCTTAAATCCAGCCGAAACCCCCGGGCCCCTTTCCGGATCAGCTCCTTCGCCAGATCCTGATTCTGATGAAAAGTAAAATAAACCCCGGCGCCTTCTGTTACGGCTTTTTCGACGATGGCGCGCCCCAGCGTGCCGGTCCCGCCGGTGACCAGAATTGTTTTCCCCCTCAGATGGATGTCCATATTCGGAATGAATTTTCCTGTTTTTGCTGTTCGCCGCCGGAAAGATTTTTCGAAACCGGACTTCCGTTTATGCTTTATTGGTCAACACAATAGCCCGTCCGGGTCAGCATTTCGAAATCCGCGCGGACGGCGTTCCCCTGCGTCGTCAGATATCCGCCGATCACGAGCCCGTTTGCTCCCCCCCGAAGCGCCAGCTCCTGGTACTGCCCGAGATTCCCTTCCCGCCCGCCGGCCAGCTTGATATTCGCCCGGGGATGCACAAACCGGAACACGGAAACGGTCCTGACCGCTTCAAGCGGATCAACCGGAGCCGCTCCTTCCAACGGCGTTCCCGGACGCGCATTCAGGAAATTGAGCGGCACGCATTCCGGGCAAAATTCCTTAAGCTCGAAGGCAAGCTTCAGGCGGTCCTCCCGGGATTCTCCCATTCCGAAAATCCCCCCGGAGCAAATTTCAAGACCGCCTTCCCGGAGCGCGCGCAAAGTCCGGCGCCGGGTTTCGTAATCGTGTGTCGTCACAATCCTGGAGTAAAATTCGCGGGAGGTCTGAAGATTATGATTCACCTGCCTCACGCCCGCCTCCCGCATCCGAACCGCCTGTTCGCGGGTCAAAACGCCGACGGAGCAGTCGATCCGGAGACGGGTCTCCCGGTTGAGGCGCTCAAAAATGCCGATCAATTTCTCAAAGTCTTCTTCCGAGGGCCCCAGTCCGCTCGTGACCACGCAAAAACTGTTCGCGCCCTTCTCCTCGGCGGCCTTCGCCGCAACAACGACGCTGTCCGCGTCCAAAAGGCCAAACCGTTCGATGCCGGTGTTGAAATGCACGGACTGGCTGCAAAACGCGCAGTCTTCCCCGCACAGATAACTTTTCGCGTTAATCAGCGAACAGAGGAGAGGCTTGTTGGAATGGAAAAAAAGCGTGATTTCGTGCGCGGCGGCCGCCAAATAGCGGACGGCGGCTTCGTCTTCCGCCCCGATCAGTTCCCGGGCTTCGTCAAGAGTCACTTCCCCGCCTTGAAGCACTTTCTCTTTCAGCAAATCGATTCTGTTTTTGATATTCATCGCGCTTTCCGTCCTCCCGGAATCCCGGTATTGTACTAATTTGACCCTTTGTTGTCCTCTGGTATCTCCGCCTTCCCTTCAGAAAAAAACACCGAAACGGAGTTCCAGCTCGATGTCGTATTGTTTGAAGTCTTTCACCAGCCCCTGATTATAATTGAAAGAAAGCACGTACTTTTTTTTGAAAGTCCTTCCGACTTCCGCATGAAAAGGAACGAACCAGCTTGCATCGTCTTTCCAGTTGACGATAATTTCGGGGTTCATTCCGACAAAATAATTCCGCGGAAGATTATAAAAAAAATTGGGTTGAATGGAAAGCCGATGGACGTGCGCGCGACGGCGGTTTCCGGCAAAATCGAACCGGTCCCGCAGTTCCAATTCAATAAAACTTCCCTTCGGAAAACTTCGGGGGAAATAAGCCATTCCGACGAGCGGCGCCAGTTCATATTTCCCGTCCCCGAATTGGCGCTCGGTCGCCGTCGGAAAATAAACGCGCGTCCCGGCCCCGCACACAAACCCCTCCTCCCGGTGCGGAGGGATAAACGCAAGCTGGGTAAAAAAATCCCCGAGTCCGGCCCGGTAATCTCCGTCCCGGTTGTGTCGGGCGATCGCATCTCCCAACTTCAACGGCATCTGCGACCGCAGATAGATCGTCCATTGATTATTCAAGATTATCTTTTCGTCATAGCGAAGAATCATTGTGTAAAGATTGGACGGTTTGGGTAAGGTATCGTTCCGGTCGTAACGGAAACGGACATCGAAGCGATCCGCCGGTTTGAATTCGCTTTGTCCGAAATCAATGTATTCCATGGGCAGGAATTTTTTGAGAGAAAGTCTTTCGGATTCGGCCCGTGCGCTGCCGGACCATGAAAAAATAATGCCGATCAATACCGGCACAAGATATTTTCCCCGCAAAAACACGGAGAGCCCCTCCCCCGTCAGAAGCCCGGCCGGAATATTCATTCTCCTTCCCCGGATTCCTCCGGTGCGAACGAATGCCGAGGGCAGCCTTCGCGATGCAGGAAAGGCCTGTCTTTCGAAATAATCGTTTCAAGATTCGCCGAAACCTTTTTCCGGGCTTCCTGAATCCTTCCCGCATCGATCGGAAAAGAGACGCATCGGCCCGCCGAGGCAAAATAGAGAATCCCTTCGGCCGGCATAACGCCGGAAATGTCATGAAGCGCAAGCGCATAAAGGATGATTTGGGGCTCATGATGCCTCATCCGCGCCTCCAGATCTTTCCCGTCGCGAATGCGGTCCGTTTTGTAATCGATCAAAATCCATCGCCCTTCGGGGGTTTTGGCAAGTAAATCGATTTTCCCGGACAGTTTTCCCCGCGGGAGTTTGTAAATAAACGGCAGTTCCCTGAAAACTTCGAATTCCCGCATGCGCCGCCCGGGCTCGCCCGAAAAAAACCCCCGCAGGCCTTTCTCCAATCTTTCAAAATCTTTCCCGCTTAACGCCTCCCGGTGTTCGGCAAGATGCCGCGCGAGTTCTTCCGCATAGGGTTTTGAAAAATCAAAGTTTTCCATGACCCGGTGAAATAAATCCCCGAAATCGCGGCCCGCGAGAACGGGCTCTTCGTCCCCCGGAAAAAGTTCCCGCGCGTCGTCTCCTTCCGGGATGTCCTCCGGCATTCGCATTTCGTAACGGTCGAAATAACAGCCGGGGCATTCGTCGAAGGCCAGCATGGCCGTAACCGGCAAGTCCAGGGTTTCATAATAATCCTTCCGGAAAGAGGTTCCGGCTCGCGCGATCTCCCGGGTCATGGCTTCGACCTCCGGTCCGGGCTTTTCCTGTTCCTTTTGCGGAATCGCCGTCAGGGTGTCATAAGCCCGCTTGAAAGGTTCTCTCTCGATCCGGGACCGAAGGGTTCGTTTCTCGGTCGAAACCCCTTCCGGCGAGAGAATGTTGATGGGCACCCCGCAGAATTTCAGCTGCCGTTCATTCCGGAATTCTTCATAACGGAAAGCCTTTCGCAGCCATTGCATCCAATCCGGCAAATCGTGATAACTTTTCCCTTCTTTGATCGTTCCCATTTCGCTGGTCCCGGAAAGGATCAGGTGCTCCTCCGCTCTCGTCACGGCGACATAGAAAAGCCTTTTCTGCTCCTCGCGGTCCCGTTGCTTCTCCCATTCCCGGTTCCGTTGAAATAAAAATCCGTCCTGCCACTTTCCGGTAAGGTCGTTTCTGAATTTGAACCCGATCCCGAATTTTTCGGAAAAATTGAACCGGCCCTGCTCAAACCCTCCCCGTTCCCGCCCCAAATCCGCCAAAATAACCACCGGAAATTCAAGCCCCTTCGCCTTGTGAATGGTGAGAAGCTTGACGGAATCGCCCCGCTCCAGCTCGACCTGCGCCTCGGATTCTCTCGGATCCTGCAGCCGCAACTCCGTCACATAGGCAACAAAATCCCGAAGCGAAAAAGCCCGGTTGGCTTCGAATTGCCTCGCGATCTCAACCAATTTGCGGATGTTCACGATTTTCTGCTTGCCCATCCATGTCCCTAACAGTTTTGAATCATACGCGGTTTTTGAAATCAGACGCTCGAGGATTTCGGAAAGGGCAAGCCGGTCCCGTTCGCGGTAAAGCTCCGAATAAAAAGCGAGAAACCGGCGAAAGTTCAGGCGATCCTCCTCCGAAAGCCTTTCCGCCAAATCCTCGCGAAGAAAACATTCGGAAAGCGGAGGGGTTTTGCGCGGGCCGGTTTCTTCTTCGTCATCAAGGTCCTCGTCTTCCCTTCCGGCCCCGCCGGCTTTGACCCGCGAAAGCCAAAACAATCCGTCTTCGCTGATTCCGACCAGCGGAGACCGCAAAACGGCCGCCAGTTCGACATCTTTTCGGGGGTCATCGAGTATCGAAAGGAAATCGACCAGATCGGCAATTTCCTGTTTTTCGTAAAAACCCCTTCCCCGGACCACAAAATACGGGATCTCCCGCTCGCGAAGTTCGTTTTCATAAAGATTCGAATGAGTCATGGCCTGAAACAAAATTGCAATATCGCCGTATCTCACGTTTCGCACCGTCCCATCGCGCCGAGTGATCCGAATTTCTCCCGTTTCGACCATTTCCCGGATCCGGGCGGCGAGGATCCGAGCTTCGCGAACCCGCGCCTGCGCCTTGGTTTCGTCTTTGTCCTCCCCCTTCTGCTCCACGCAGAGAAACTCCACGGAAGGAGCTTTCTTTTCCCCGAAAGAACGTTTCGCCGACAAAGGTTCAAACTCGAATCCGTCTTCGCGCCAGAGTTCCTCAAAGAGGCGGTTTGCAAATTCGAGAATGAGGTCCCGGGAACGGTAATTTTCCGCAAGGCCGATATGCAGCGCGCCGGGATCGTTTTTCATGATTTCCTCCCGCTCGCGGAAAGACTCCAGATCGGCGTTCCGGAAACGGTAAATGGACTGCTTGCCGTCCCCGATCACGAACAATCCTCCCGGCCTCGCGAGGGCATCAATCCATTTTGCCTGAAGCCGGCTCGTGTCCTGAAATTCATCCACGAGAATATGCGAAAATTTCCGCCGGTACCGGTCCCGCACGGCGACGCTCCGCTCGTCCCCGCGGGAAAAAAGGAGGCTGGCCTTGGCGAGAAGGTCGTCAAAATCCAAAAAAGCATTCTGGAGCTTTTTCGCCTCGTATCCGGCCGAAAATTTTTCGTACAGCTCTAAAAAAGCCTTCCGGACCCGCGCCCCGGTCCTTTCCGCTTTAACGAGGAGGATTTCTTCCAGCCAATCCCGGATTTCCCCCACGGATTCTTTCAACGCCCCGTTTTTCTTGAATCGCTTCGCGATATCGTCCAATACCGCGATCGATTCCCAGGAAGCGCCGGCCTTGATTTCCGGACTCAAACCCGAAAGTTCGCGGGCCGCATCGAGGTTTTCCCGATATGTTTTGGATTCTCTCTGCCCTTTCGCATCAAGAAATTTTCGAAGCATTCTTTCCGCTTCGCCCCAGAGGAGCTCTTCCCCGGGAATTCCGCGGGTCATCCACGTTTCGGCGGTTCCGTCAAACGAACGGATTTTTGAGTGAATTTTTTTCAGTCCCGCCCGGACCGGGTCCTCCTCGTACCGCCGGAGAAGCTCGAAGCCTTCGGGATCTCCCCCGGTTTCCTCCAGAAGGGATTCCAAGACTTCGTCCATCAAAAGATTCGCCTGTCCTTCTTCGATGACCGTGAAATAGGGATCGACGCGGGCCTCCGCGGGATTTTCCTTGAGCAGTCTCGCCGCGAAGCTGTGGATGGTGCCGATGTAAGCCCCCTCCAGCTGCCGTCTTTCTTCCGTCATGCCCCGCCCGAGAAACGCCCGAACCAGTCTTTCCTTCATCTGGTTGGCCGCTTTTTCCGTATACGTAATGGCGACGATCGCATCCGGAGAGATTCGTTTCTCCGTTACCAGATACAAAAACCTCCCGACCAGAACGCTCGTCTTTCCGGAGCCCGCTCCGGAGGAAACGCAGACGTTTTTTCCCCATGCTTCGACGGCCGCTTTTTGTTTGGGCGAATATTCTATCGCGCCTGTTTTTCGGGCTTCTGCCATACCGTTTCCCTGTCCTGATAAATCAGCCGCCATATTTCAAAGCGGCAGAGGTGATTAAATTCGCACAACCGGCATTCCTTGGAATGAACCCGGATATTTCCGGATTGAATCCCCCGGACATATTTCGCGATCCATTTTTTCGCCTCCGAAAGAAGCGCTT
This sequence comes from Candidatus Omnitrophota bacterium, assembly GCA_029561555.1. GTDB lineage: Bacteria > Omnitrophota > Omnitrophia > Omnitrophales > Omnitrophaceae > JAKQXH01. The sequence goes on along the minus strand of JAKQXH010000030.1, from coordinate 8,693 downwards.
CGAATCGCTCCGGATCCAAAACCGCCCCGGTCTGCGGGCAGTCTTCCTCCGTGAGCCGCATGAGCCGGGCCTGATAAATCCCTCCCCGCTTTTCCGGAACGGTAATCGGATAAAGTTCGCCGGCGGCCGGTTCATAGCCGAGAAGATCGCGAACCGCGAGAAGATAAATGATCAATTGAAGCTCGATTCCTTTTTCGAGGTGTTCGGTCAGCAAGTCCAATTTGCTTTTACCGAGTTTATAATCGACCACGCACGCGATATTCGACCGGGGATCATGGTCGACCCGGTCAATTTTCCCCTCGATCGGAATGGGCTGGCCGTCCTCGCCCGGAAGGACCAGATAGTCCAGAGAAGGCGCCCCCCGCCGCTTCAGGCCGAAAGCGAGTTCAACGTAACGCGGTTTGCACTTCCGGCCGATAAGCCTTTGTCTTTCCCTCTCGAGAAATCCCCGGATATTCTCCAGAAGGCTCTGCCGCGAAATTTCAACCCGGTATTTCTTCTCTCCCCGGAACGGGTTTGTCCGAAAAATATCTTCCACGATTTCGGCGGCCCTTTTCAGCGCCCGTTCCGGATCCCGGATCAAAAGCCAGTTTTGCGAATCCCCTCCCGCTATCATTTCTCCGAAAAAACGCTCGAGCGCCGCGTGGAGAATCGTCCCCAATCGCAAAACGTTGATGGGTTTTCTCTGCGGCTCCAGCTTCAAGACATTGGCGGCAAAAAATTTAAACGGGCAGGTCGCGTACTCCTGAAGCCGCGAAGCGCTGAACGGGCCCCGCTGAGTTTCCCGAAACCATTTGAGAATTTCCGGGTCCCGGATTTCCGCCGGCCTCCCGCTCCGCCGGATCTGCTCTAAAACGGCCCGAAATTCCGGGTCATCGAAACAGGCGTTCCAGAGACGGGCCGTCACTTCGTCCCGCTCCGAGTCCGCCTCCGCCGAAAAAAGCTCCCGGATCAGAATTTTAAAAAAGTCTTCCCTCCGGCAGGCGCTTTCCGGGCCCGGGACAATATCCCCGAGGCTCTCGGTCCGGACCGGAATGGTATCGCCTCCCAGACATTTTTTAACCTCTTCGACGTAAAAGGAGGGGAGCAGCTCGTGCCCTTCCAGATCGAAAATCGGATAGGTCAAATACAGTTTCTCTCGCGCGCGGGTCACGGCGATATAGAAAAAATATCTTTCGCCCGCGATGCGGGAAAACCGTTCCTCGAAATACTCCTCTTTTTGATTCAGCAGGCGGCGTTCCTCGTCCTTGAGGACCGGGTCGTCGTAAATCTGTTTCGGAAAATTTTTCTCGAGAAGCCCCGCGACAAAAACCGCTTCGTATTCCTTTTGAACCGCAAAGGCCGCGTCATAAACCTGAACGCGGTTTTTCCCGCGTTCTTTCACGGAAAAAAGCGTTAAATCGACGGCCTGCGCCAATTCCTCGCAATAACGGGAAAACCCCGTCCGGTTCTGCCCGTCCCGGCTTCCGTGAAGCGTCAATTCGTCCGTTACGGAGCAAAACGCCCGATAAGCCTGATAATCCTCACGGGCGGCCGCCTCCCGGGCGGAAACCCGTTCCAACAGGCGGTACTCCCGGACAAACTCAAATAAAAGTTTCCGGACGGCCGCCGGCGAACTCTCCGAAAAAAACCGGTCCTGCCACGCCAGCAACGTCTCCGCCTCTCCGCGAAAAGGTTCCGGAAGGTCCCGGAACAGCGTTTCCCAATTTTTCCTGCCGGCGTGAATTCCGTTCCCCGCCGCCGCTTCGCCGAGCGCCTCGGAAAGCCCGGGTGAAAATCCGAAATAGGAGGACTGAATCACGGCCTCAAGGTCCTCCCGCCTCCAATCATTTTGCAGGAGCCGGATCCAGGCCATGACGGCCCGGACCAGGGAATTTTGTTTCAGTTTTTTGCGTTCATGAACGGCAACCGGGATGTCAAAACGCGCAAAAACCGTCCGGATCAGGCTTTCATAAGCACCGATCGTTCTCAGGATCACGCAAAAATCGCTGAAATGGTACTTTTCGGTCCGGTAAAGTTTCCGGATCTCGCGGGCAATCATTTCGATTTCATTCGTCGCGTTCGCGGCCTCGAAAATTTGCACGTCCCGCTGAGGTTTTCCGAAGGAGAGCGCCCCCGCTTTAAAAAGATTCTCTTCCAGAAATCCGAGCGCGGGGGCCCGGACCCGCCGGTTCGTTTTAAAACCGGCCCGGAGTTCGGTGAATCCCATGGCCAGCAACGCTTGTCTTGTCTTCCGGGGATAATCAAAAACCGACTGCCGTGCGGGATCGGAATCCATCGTGACGGTAACGATGATCCTTTCGGAAAAACCCGTGAGCTTCCGGATAAATTCGAGCTGGGCTTTCGAAAAGTGATAAAACCCGTCTAAAATAACCAGGTCCAGCGGTTTTCCCGGCCCCGGGAAGAACGGGCTCCGGACAAAAGTCCGGATAAAATCGGACGGATCGCAAAGGTTCAAACCGCGAAGTTTTTTCTCGTATTCGGCAAGAATCCGTCCCAGGTCGGCAAGTTTTTTCCGGAAAACGGGATCGTCTCCCCCCAGCGGGACGACCCGCTCTTCAAATTCCCCGCCGTCTAAGAACGCACTTTTGGCTTCCGCAATAAAATTCCCGAGTATTTCCGGTATTCCGCCGCTCCGGTCCGTGCCGGAAAAATAAGACAATGCCGGATCCTGAAGGATGTCCCGAATCAGTTTTTTGGTCAAAAGGTCTCCGGGGGTCCTGAACACGGAAGCCTTGACCGTCCGGTGGATGAATTCGTTAATGGTGACAATCGCGGGCGCCAAAATTCCTGCGGAAACCTTCGTTTCGCCCGGAACGCGCCTTAAAAGAAGATCGGCAATGCGATCGGCATGCTCCTTGTTGGGAAGGATAAAATAGGCCTTCGGAATCAGGCCGGCGGTTTTATGAAAAATAGCCTTCCGGAATTCGGCGATGCAATAGTCGGTCTTGCCGAAACCGGCGGGCCGTGCGATCAACTCAAGAATGGAAGACTTAGAAGCCCGCTTCATTTTCCGACGAAATAGTATTGATTACCGGGCTGATTTTCATTAAAGGAAAGGAAACGGAACGACCGGTTTCATCGTAACCGGCCGGTATTCTTCCGCGGCCGACAACGGCCGGTTCCTTTATCCGGACCTCCCGCGGGATTACGCTTGCGCAAAAACTTCCCGCGCGACAATTCCGACCACGCCCAAAGCGACGGAGCTTTCTCCGAAAGCGGACGGAATAATTTTAACCTGATTGGCGATTTCCTCAACCGCCCACTCTTTCACGGTGGTTTTCACGGCCTCAAGAAGAATCGCGCCGCAGTCTTCGATTCCCCCTCCGATCACGACGATTTCGGGATTAAGGAGATTCACCAGAAACGCGATTTTCAGGCCTAAATTCTTTCCGCCTTCTTCGATGATTTTCATGGAGAAGTCATCCCGGTCTTTGGCGGCCTTGATCAAATCCTTAATCGTCAGTTTGGAAAAATCCCCGCCGACGAGATCCGTCAGGACGGATTTCTCGCCTTTCTTGAGCAAATCACGGGCCCGGGCGGTCATTCCCAAATCGTTCTCCCAACGGCCCATGAACAGGGCTCCCGCCTGAGGCACGTTGCCGACCATCTTGGGGTTGTAAATCCCCAATTCACCGGCCGCGCCGGTCGCCCCCCGGTAGATTTCCCCGTCGATCAAAACACCGCAGCCGACACCCGAAAACATGTAAAGCATGTGCCGGACGTCCCGGTCGAGACCGAGCCATTTTTCGCCCAACACCGCCGCATTGGCGTCGTTTTCCACGAAAGTCGGTATCCCGAAGCGTTTTTCAAACGTGTCTTTGATCGAAACGCACACGGAAACGTCCCGGCTTCCCAGAGACCCCGGCCAACGGATGGTTCGGCCCCGCTCGTCAATGATTCCCGGAATGCCGACCCCAACCCCCACGATTTTGTCTTTTTCAACCCCCGAATTCGCCATGATCTCTTCGACCAGGGCCACAAGCTGGTTGATGACTTCTTCATTGTTAACCGGCGGTCTTTCTTTCCGGGACTCGTAAATCACGTTCGTTTCCAGGTCCACCAAAACGCCGACCATACTCAGCATGTTGAGCCCGACCCCGATGATATAGCCGGATTTCGGGTTCAGCTCCACCAGCACCGGTTTCCGGCCGCCGGTCGATTCGTCCAGCTCCCCTTCGATCACAAGCCCTTTTTTGATGTAGTGGTTGACGTAATTCGAGACGGTTACGATATTGAATTCGGTGATTTTAGAAATATCCGTCCGGGAAATCGGTCCGTTTTTGCGTATCACCTCGAGAATCGCGAGATTTTTTCGCTCTTTATCCGTAAGAATTCTGTCCCGCAACATTTGTTTGATCTTAATCGCCATGGCTCACCTCATGATTGTTCTTTGGTTGGGGCAATGCCTTTCCGCTTCCTTCGGCTGAAAGAACGATTCTCCCTTTTAAAAAGCTTCGTTTCGGTCGCTGCCATTCATGTAATTGATACGGCTTTTCTGTCTCAAACGAAGCGTTTTCCGACTTTTTAAAGATTTATAGCACAGATGTGCAATTGTTTCCGGATCGCTATTTTAGGGCTAAAAGTATCTTCTGTAAAGGAAAGGATGATAAATTCTTTAAATGTTTGAAATAACAAGGGGTTATAAAAGGAAAACGCGGGAAAAAGCCGTTTTTCCGTTAGAAAAACGGCCCTTCCCGCGTTTTCAGAAAACTTTTACAATCCGACGGCTTATTCGCGCGCAAACGCGATTTCATCAACCAAAATCGCGCCCGTTTTCGGATTGGAATTAATGTCGTCAAAAACAATCACAAACTCGTTCATGGCCTTCCAGTCATCGATTCTGCGGAACTTCGACAAAGGAATGGAGACTTTCTGCCATTTGTCGGTAATGCCGCTGAGAATGTAGGCGGAAGGTTTGTTGTTCTTGTCCTTGAGTTCAAGCTTGATCCGTTTCGTAAAACCCTTCTGAGCGTCTCCCTTGATGTAAAACGTCAGTGTGTTGTACGAGCTGGCGTCTAATCCGTTCAGCTTCATCCAAAATCCGTTGTAAGCCGGATTCTTGGAATCCACGTCGTACTCCAAACGGCAAGCATAACCCGTTTTGTCACCCAAAGCGTCGTCCTCGACAAAAGACAACTGACAGCCTTGCGTGTCATCGTTAGGGTCCTTATCCCAGGAGCCGAAATCGCCTCCGAGATTGTTGGGCTTATCGCCCGTGTTAAAATCGGCCACAATGATTTCTTTTCCGCCGGCCGCAGGAGCCGCCGCACAAACCGAAACGCCGGAAAAAGCCATCATTACCGCGAGAAGAACTGCTATCCCTTTCATTTCCATTTCTCCTTTCTTCGCTTAATAAAGTTTTGAATCCTGTTGCTTTGCGCTAAAAAACTTTTCCTCCGACAAAAGGCTTTCGATTTTTTTCATCCCTTCGTTCGAATGGAATTTTTCCCGGATAATGCCTTTTTTCAAATAATTCGTGATCGCGACCAAAATCATCGCCTGATCCAGCGCCAAATAGTGCTCCGCCACATGCGGCTTTCTCAAATCCACCGAATCATAAAACCCGTATTCCCCGTAAATCGGATACAAATTCAAAAGCCGCCGGATATTCGTCAAGACATCTTCGGGGATGATTTCCAAAGCCAAAAAAGACGCGTACGGCGTAATGACGGCCCGGTCCCGGTACCCTTTTGTGCCGATTTCCTTAATCCCGAACTCCCGATAAACGTCCCGATACCCCCCCCGATCCAGCATGCAGGGCGAAACACCCCACACCGGGTAATGTTTTTCGACGCAAGCGTAATCCCGGTGAATTTCGGCCGCGATCCGGTTGTTGAGACCGAGCCCTTCCGGCGCCATTTCATTCTCTTTGACGACCAACGTGGGCATCAAAAACTCAAAGAGCGATCCTCCCCAGCTGGGAACGATTTCCCGGTCGTGATATCGATAATACCCTTCAAAAACATGAATGTCCCGATAAATTTCGTTTTCCCCTTCCGGGACCTGGGTCTGCCAAGTCCATTGTTTCGGCAAAACCCGAAACATCCGGAACCATTGTTCTTCCTCGACGTCCCCTTTTGCGATGGCGACATAACTGACGATCCGGGCCTCGGTGTTCAGCAATCCGTAATGGGATTCCGAAATTTTCCGGGTTTGATCGTCGTAGCCGATATTGAACTTTCCTTCCCCCACATCATAGAGTTCGCCGAAATCCATCTGTCGGAGAATCGAATCGGCCTCCTTCCCCAAATCCCCCGGGAAAAAAGCTTTGACAACCATCAGGGATGCCGCAAACCAGCCGTTGTCCACCGTCGAAACAAACCGATTGGTAGTTTGAAGATTGGTCGTGCTGTAATAGTTGTAAAGAAAACCTTTCCATTTCTCAAGGCCGTCGACCGTTTTCAAAGAGCGTCTGATTCGCTTCTCGGCTTCGTTCCGGCTGATGAAATTCAATTCTACCGCGCAAATAGCCGACAACAAATACAATCCGATATCCGTCGGTGACGCATAATCACCGATCTCCTGCTGCCAGGCCAGTTTAACCCGGTTGACCGGCAGGAAACTGCGCTTGTCTAAAACATCTTCGAAATACTGCCATGTGTCCCTGGCAATTTGTCTTAAAAGTTCTTCGTTCGAAAGTTCAAGAAGTTTCCGGCGGTCTTTTTCCGCCAAGCCGGGAAATCCCTTCAGGTTGTCTTTCAGGGACTCAAAGAAAACATTTTCTCCCCCGAAAAAACTGATTTGATCCAAAAGAAATTCACCGCTTTCGGGTTTCTTCGCCCGAATGATAAAAGCCAGTTCCTTCAGGCTGTCAAAATCCACTCCCCGCCAAGCCGACTGCGGGATAAAAACTTCCTGCCAATTCTTCAGATTCGGCGAAACATAGGCGGCAATATTTCTTTCTTTGAAATGCCCCCGGTAATCCGTAAGCCGCACGATGACTTCGGAATCGGCAACCGCTTCATAGGCAAACCAAAAGGAAAGCGCCTGCGCCTGACTGACGTCCAATCCGTTCAAATCCGTAGCAAGCTTGATCGTTCCGGGGCTCGCCAAGTCATATTGAACTTTCAAGGCATGCCCGTAATGGGCAACCGCTTCATCCTCCGCGATTTTGACCGTCAGAGCGTCCCCTTCCCGCGTTTCCTGCAACCAAAGACCCCCGATTTTATTCCGGATCGGTTCGCGGTCCGAGGAAAAATCATCGACAACCTTAAACCGGCTTAATTCAATCAGGCTGGCTTGATCATATTGCGTCGGAATGAATTCCAAAACACTGTTCGGCTGGGACGAAACGGTACTGCACCCTCCTAATGGCATCGCAATCACAGCAAGCGTAAGAAAGAGCGAAAAGAATTTTCGTAGATATTTTACCCTTTTTACAAGGGTGATTAAAGCTAGATAACACATCCTGGGTCTCTTGTCAACCATCAAAAGGATTGGCCTCTATTTGAAAAAATTTCCGAAACGATAACCCAAAAGGTTTTTTTACAATCAGAAGCAGCGGAAATCCGAAAAAAAACTCTTTTTATCCTAAAACGACTTCGATCTTGTGCGTTTTCCCGTCCCCGTGAGGACGAATCAAAGCGTTTTGAACTTTTTTCCCGTCGACCCAAACGGTTTTGACGCCCTTGCAAACATGGTTTGGATTCCTGACTTCTATTTCGTATGTCGCCCTCCTGAAAATCCTTCTGGCTTTAAAAGAGTCCCAATGCTTCGGAATAACCGGATTCAGCCGAAGGCCTTCATGCTTGGCCTGAATGCCGAGAATCCCTTCCCAAGTCACACGGAAAAGCCATGCGGCGGATCCGGTATACCAGGTCCACCCTCCCCGGCCGAAATAAGGAGAGTCCGGGCCGTCCGCATTCCCCGGGGTAACATAGGGTTCCACATAGTAATGCTCCGGATTCATGCCTTTCAGAATAGGAGAAAGACGGTTATAGGTTTCATAGGCTTTTTCCCCGTTCCCCATCAGGCACTGAGCCCAAATTCCCCATGTCGCCGCATGAGTGTAGACGCCCCCGTTTTCCCGCAAACCCGGAGCGTAACGGGAAATATACCCGATATTTTGGTCCGTAACCGAAAAGGCCGGAGTTAAAAGGAGGGGGCCGTATTCCCGATACAAATATTTTTCGGCGGATTTCATCGCAATCTTCGCGCGCTCGGGAGTCGCGGTCCCGCAAATCACGGCCCAGGTCTGGGCATTCAGAAAAATCTTCCCTTCCTTTGAAGACCGGCTGCCCAAAAGCTCTCCATCGTCGCGAACGGCCCGGAAATACCATTCTCCGTCCCAGGCGTATCGATTGATGGCCGCTTTCAGGGCCTGCGCGCGGCGTAAATATTCCTTCGCCCGTTTGGGATCGCCTTGTTTTTTGGCATAAGGGGCAAAGCGGTTGAGAATTCCGTACAGGAAATGCCCCAGCCAGACGGATTCCCCGCGCCAGTGAATCCCGACATGGGAAAGGCCGTCATTCCAATCGCCTTCTCCCATGAGAGGAAGGCCTCTTTTGGAAAACCTCGACAGCACCTTGTCAATCGCCCGGATGCAATGTTCGTACAAAGTCCCCCGGGTCGGCTTTCCGCCCTTCTCCGGCAAAAAATCTTCTTCTTCATCAAAAATAGACTCATCCGCCGTTTCGTCCAGATAGCTCAACGTGAGATACGGCATCCACAAAAGATCGTCCACCATCTCG
>JAKQXH010000024.1 GCA_029561555.1 Candidatus Omnitrophota bacterium | reverse complement strand
CCCCGGAGATTTCTTATTTCGGGATTGAAGACTGGAAGCTTTATGAAACGCATTACCGCGCTTATCTCGCGGCGGAGCGGGAACGGGGTCCCCTTTTGGAAGCGCTTGCGGGAAAAGAAGCGGAATTGGACCGGGAGCGGGAGGCGGTTTATTCGGTGCCGCACAATGAATTTCACGGGAAGGTAAAAGCTTTCCGCGAGGAGCGCCTTCCTCTGCTTGATTTTCTCAAATACCTGCAACTTACGACTTGTGACTTGGGACTTATGACTGATGAAAAATATCCTCACCTTAAAACTCTGTTGAATTCCATTGAGCGGGATTCGGGGATTGATTATGAAATGCTGGACGGCGAAATCCGGGAGCTTTGCGAACGGTTCCGCGCGGAATACGGAAAGCGGCTGACTGCGGAACAGGCGGCGGCGTTTAACGGGAGATGCCAGGAGTTCATGACCGGCCGCGGGAGTGCCGCGGGATTTTTGAGATATCTCACGGGGCTTCCCGGGGAAATAGGGGCGGAGCTTGAGCTGAGCCCTTCGATGAAAAGTCTCCTCAGTCACGAAGAGTTATTGTGTTCGATTAAGGGGACCCAGGTGTTCGAGGAGTTGGAGGCCTTGATCGAAGAAGCGGAGGAACGGCTTTCGGCGAACGCGGAAGAAAAAGCGCTTGTCGGGAAATACGCGAGGCTCGGCCTTTTGAGGGACATGGCGAAACTCGAGTTGAACCGCGAGAAGTTTGAGCGTTATCAAGCCTCGCCCGGAGAATATCTGGAGCTTGTCCCGGATGAGAAGATGCTTGCCGGGCATTTGGAATTTTACCGCTGCGCGGCGGCACGCGATGAAGTTCTGCAGAAGAATCTCGAAACGCTGATGAATCGCGAAAAGCGGGAGGCCGCCATCGTGATTCTCGGAGGGTTTCACCGGTCCGGCTTTGAAAAGCGGCTCAAGGCGAACGGGTATTCCTTCTGCACGATCACGCCCAAAATCGACGGGCTCGCGGGCGCGGAGAATTACGATCCGGTAATGCAGGGGAATCTTTCCTACGCGGCGGACCTGGAAACGACGCTCTATGACGCGTTCATGAGACACGCCTCCCTGCGATTGGTTTCCGGTTTGAACGAGCCGGATTTCAGGAAATCGCTCAAACTCTGGCGGGACCGCCTGATGATGCGACTTTCCGAGGAGGGACGTATCGCGCAGGCCGCGCAATATACCCGCTATGTGGATTTTCTGATTCCGGAATACGCGCGGAAATTCGGCCGGGGAAATTCACACGCACCCGGCGGCGCGGACCTCCGGGAGGCGGTCGGGGTGTACTGCGACCGGTTTAAATCCGATGTGATGAAACGCATCCGGGAAGAATTTTTGTCGCGGTTTGGGGGGATTTTGCCGAAATTGACGCCGGGTGACGCAGAGGTAGATCCGGAAGCAGAGGGGAAAATCAACCCGAAAACGCGCTCGGAAGACATTTCGCCTTCGGCCCTCGGGATTTCGTTGAGGAATTTTATCTCCGGCGCGGAAGCCGGCGGATTCGCGGCAACTGTGCCGAGTGGGGCGCGGCTTATTGAGGTTTCCGGGCAGGAGAAGGCGGCATCCTTGGGAGAGACGTTTGAGTTTGGGGGCCGGCACGGCGAAGCCTCCGCCAGAGGACGGGGAGTTTTTGATATTGAGACGAATGGAAATTTGGTTACGATCACGGATGTCACTCCGGGCGCGGCGCATGCGGGGCAGGCGCTCACTTTTGATCCCGCCCTTTTCCGTGACGGGCAGAATGTTCGCGTAGTCGCCAATCCCCGCAGCGGCGGAGCCCAACCCGAGCGGGCGAATGCCGCGCTTTTTCCGTACTTTACCGTGGGGCTCGGGGACAGTTTTCGTTGGCTGTTTTCGATTCAGGAATGGAGAAAGAAATGGGGGGGCGAGCGTTATATTTCCGTAGTCCTTTTCGACACGCCTGAAAACCGCTATGTCGCCGAAAATATCCTGAATGATACCGCCGATGAATTTATTTTCGTGAAACCTCAATTTCCGCTTGTTCCGCAGGGGCAAACAAGGGTTTCGGGTGACGCTTACTGGGGAAGAAATGTTCATCGCGTCGCCTGGGAATTATTGGTCAGAGATTTGGTGGAACGCGATCCGGCTTTTTCGGAAGTTTATGGCTTCGATACCGCGCTGCCTCGCTTGAAGACCCGGGAGGGGGTTGAGGAGCGGTTTGGCCCTTTTATTTTTCACGAGACCGAGCAAACCGACGAAGTTTTCCGCTGGGAAAACAATCCCGATACGGAGGCGGCCGCCGAGCGGTTTTATCGGGCGCGGGGGATTAACCCGGGGGAAGATCTTATTGTCGGGATATCGATGCGTCTGAATCTGAACGGGTTTGAATCATTCCGCGATACGGATATCCGGCAGACGCTGGAAGTGATTAAGTATCTGAGAGAGCATTACGGCACGGAACGTACCGGGAAGAGGCTTGTTGTTTTGCTATTCGCGAACGGGATCGAACCTTACCGGACTCAGGTGGAAACAAGAATCGGAGAATTGAGGCGCCGGATCCGGCGGGAACAGTATTCCGCAAAACGAATTCGCGAAACGATTGAAACGGAAAGGGCTTTGATTGAAGAACGGCTGGGCGAAAGGGCGCGTTTGGAAGCGGAGATCGAACGAAGGAAAAAAGCCGAAGGAGAGATCCCCGAAGATGAATGGAACGAATTAGTGAAAAGAATTAAAGAAATCGATGACGGGAATAAAAAATCAAACGAGAAAATAAGCGAAGACAGCCGGCATTTGAAGAATGCGGAAGACCGGATCCAATTTTTGAAAGAGGCGGTCAGGGAACTCCGGACGAGGCTTCGCCTTTTCGGCGAATTGCAGAATTTAATCGATGAAGCGCGGGATGAAGAAGGAGCGTTCCGGGTCGTCGATTTCACGAATGCCTGGGATCCGGATAAAAACCGGGACTTGGACCGCGCATATTCGGTCCCGGAACAGGCGGCTATTTTGTCCGGAATCGACCTGGCGATCGGAGTGAATTCGGGCGGGCTTGATATGGCTTTGGCGGTTGGGTGTCCCGGCGTGCGAATCGGTGAATTTCATGATCAGATTGATTTTAACCGTTTTCTTCACGCGTCCGGAGACGGGCCGACTATCAGTGTTATCGGGAAAGACCCGGATGAGAGCACGTGGCAGAAGCTTTTTGCCGGCGACGAAGCAGTCCGGCCCTTCCGTTCCTCTTCGGACAAAAGCGTTATGGAAGCGATCCGTCATGTGATGGAGTTTTTGATGACGGGCGAACGGGAGCGCGCTTCCTACAGGGTTCAGGGGAGCGATATGTTCGAAGTGAATACGGAGAAAATGGCGGAGTCCTGGAATCTGGACGGAAGCCCCGGTCCGGACCTTGAGACGGAGCATCCCGCTTTGAATTCCTTTCTCAATGCTTTTTCGAGGAACGGGCTTACCGGTTTCCTGTCGGCATGGACTTGCCGCGGGCCTCCGGAAAGTCCCTTAATCAGAATCCCGGTGATTTGCCGGAAAGCGGACCAAATTATCGAATTCAACATGGTTTACGGAGGGAGCAAAATCCCCAGCCTGCGAAGAGGGCCTGAGGAAATTTCTCCGGTAAACGTGTTTTTGCTGGATCCTTCATTTGACGTTTCTCAGTGGGGAGCGGACGAATTGGGCGCTTTGAGCGAATACGCCATTGTCGTGGTTTTCTCCAGGCAGCAATATGCTTTCCTTATGGATAAGGTCGGGAGGCAGAAGATGCTGAAGTTTTTCCCGGATGAAGGAGATTCTCTTCCCGCGGGAACCGATTACCGATTCTGGGACGAAATGTTTAAAGGTGTCAAAAAAGGTAAAAGTATGCAGGAAGGGTTTTTGGGTCATTTGCACAGAATTGCCCAAAATGTATTGAACAACGCGGCTGAAAGAGAAAAATTCCGCAGATTGCAAAGAATTATAGAAAAAGCCTGGGGAGGGCGTTCTGTCGATGAAATTGAGCCGTTTTCCGTCGGAGGTTACGGTTCGGATCTCTATAAGGCCCATTTGAATATGATTGTCCGGAACCTGAAAGATGATTTTGACGAGATCGACCGGTTTTTTTCGGAATTGGCGGCAAGGCCGGAGCTTTGGAGCGCTTTTTTTGATATCCCCCAGGACCAGTTGGGGAGATTTTTAGGAAGGAGTTTTAAGAGGGAAGAAGATCCGGGGCGCAGGAGAGAGCTTTTGATCACGGCGCTGGCGGAAAGGGCCGGACCGGGGACAGTGGCGACCGCGGATTCTTTAGGCCGGGCCGCGGAAGCGTTGCCGGTTTCCGGGGGGATGGAATCCGCCGCGTTGAGTGTTTCGGAACTTGAGACCTGCCGGATCCTGTTCGGGGAGGATTTTGATCCTGCTACGGCCGGAAAATTTCTTGCGGCGAACGGGGGAGACGGGAATTTATTGCTGGATCAGATTTTGATTCCGGCAATGACGGAGAGGATGCGTGAGATTCGGGCGGATGTTGAGCGGGGCTTGGCGGAGGTGGAGGAAATAACGGGGGATCGGCCGGATGCGGCGCCGGAGGAGCGGGTTTTTTCGGAGGCCTTTGACGAGGGGTTGAATTCGATCAGGGATACGCTGGCGGATAACGGGATCGCTTTGAGGGAGTCCGATGCGGTTGTCGCGGGTCTGCGCCGGGAGATCAGGACTGCCGCTATGCGGGCCGCCGATGTTCCGGAAGAAATGACGGATTCTATTTTGACTCAGGGTGCAGCCGATGTTGACCGGGCCAAGGTCGAAGAATTCTCCGTCCGTTTGAATGAGGCGATTGACGGCTTGAGCCGGGAGGCCGCCGGGGGAATGGTCCTGGTGACGGACCTTCCGGACCGCGAAGAGGATGAGGAGGCGCTTCTGGAAGCGTTGTCGAAATTCCCGGGCCGTGTCGGACGGCTCGAGCTGGTTCTTCAGAGGGGGCAGTCGATTAACCGGAACCGGTGGGCTTTTCCCGGGATGATCACGCAGAGAATGAACCGTCGGAAACCCGAAGAAGTTTTGAAACGCATTTTGGCACGGGAGGCATCGGAGAAAGGACTGGGGTTCCTTTTCACCTCTTCGGGGATTTCTCCGGAATTCAGGAGGGAAATTAATTCCATTTTTACGGAAGTGGGGAAAATCGGTTCGAAGGAAATGAAGGATCTCGCGCTCGCGGCAACATTGCTTTTACTGTTTAAATTGTCGCGGCTGACTCCGAAGGAACGCGGCCGGGTGACGGAACGGACCGAAGTTTTGAACGCTTATCTCGAGGATGCGGGGCTGGGGTTTTTGAAAGGGCGGTTCGGCGCGAACGGGGGGTCGCTTGAATTGCTGGCCGGCGACTTCGTGCAATCGTTTGCGGCGGAACAGGCCGTTGAAAGGGCGGCATAAAATATGGAAGGGAATTTTCCCAATGCGTTCACTCGTTCAATGCTTACGGCATTGGCAAAGACTAGTGTCCTGAGAAGGCGAGGAGTACCTCCGCTGTCCCCTTCGCTACGCTTCGGGTCTTCGGTTTCCTCCGCCTTCTCCGGCCGAGTTTTGCACAATGCCTTCAGCGATTCACTCTTGAACGCATTGGGAGGTCGGGGGTTTGGGGGGATTGCGAAAGACTGCTCCGGCAAGCAAGATTTTACCTTGTTTGGGCGAATTCCCTTTGATTGTTTTTGGTTAATCGAAAATTTTCTGATGAGAAGAGAGCGCGATTCACTCTTGAACGCATTGGGAGGTCGGGGGTTTTGGGGGATTGCGAAAGACTGCTCCGGCAAGCAAAGCTTTGGCTTCATTAGTTTCGAGAGAATGAATCGAGGAAGTGATTTGTTCATGAGCACATTAGGCCGGCGGGTGTTATTGTCGCAAATTTGCAATTGTCCAAAAGTAAGGTATACTTAATACAATACCCAAAATAATGAGAGATTATATTGGGTTAAGATTTTTAAATTCAATAACTTAGAGAAATCTAAGAGAAGAGGGGTTTTGTCTGTACTCATGAATAAAACCGGTTACGGAATCAAGACAACTTTAAGGATTCGAACGGGGGCGGCTTTGACTGCGGTTCTTTTTACCGCGAATTTGCTGTTTTCGAACGGGATTGCGGATGGTTTCGCCGCTTCGGAGGCTTTGCCGCTTTCATCGATCGGGATCCCCGAGACCATCGAGGTCCCGAAGGATCTCGGAACGGTTGAGACGTTCTACCGGATCGATTCCGAAAAGCCGTTGGTGCTGGTGATCCGCGACGCGCACGGTTTGGCGGACGCGCAGGATAAGATCGAAAAACTCATCCGCTATTTCGGGGAAACGTACGGGGTTCGCCGGGTAGGCGTCGAAGGCGGAAAAGGGGATTTGGATCCGACGCTTTTCCGTTCATTCCCGGACGAGCGGATCAAGAGGCGCGTGTTGAGCGAATATCTTGAACGCGGGGAAATCACCGGCGTCGAGATGTCGGCCGTGTTCAATCCGGAGAATTTGGTTTACACCGGGCTGGAAGATTGGGCCTTGTATGAAGCCGATTTTGACGCCTACCGTAAAGCGGCGGAAAAAACCGGGAGTCTTTTGAATGAGCTCAAGAAAGCTCGGGAAGGTTTGAACCGCGAAAAAGAAGAATCGGCGTCGCCGGAATTCGGCGCTTTCCTGAACGAAGCGGAACGTTTCAGGGGGAATCAGACAAGCCTGATCGATTTCGTGAATTACCTGAGGGGAATTCCCGATCTCCGGGGGGGGATCGCTTCCCGCTCCGAAGTGGCCAAACTTGCCCGCGCGATTGAAACGGAAGCTTTGCTGGACGGGGCGGCGATCGAGGGGAAAATCCGGGAGGCGGCGGAAGCGTTCCGGCAGAACGGGCTGAGGCGGATGCCGAAAGACCGGGTGATCGAATTTAACGGAAAATATCAGGCGTTTCAGACGGGCGGAATGGACGGCACCGCCTTTCTCCGGTTTATGACCGAATTTGCCTGCGAAGCGGGAGCGGACATGCGACTGCCGCCGGAGCTGGATGATTTTCTCTCCTATGCCAATGCGCTTCATTCCATGAAGGGGTCGAAGCTTTTCGATCAACTCGGCGAATTGATCGCGGACGGCGGCCGAATGCTGGCGTCATCCGATGCCGAACGGAATTTGTTCGAACGGTACGGACGGCTCAATCTCTTATCGGACCTGGTTTGCCTGAAAGCGGACGCGAAACAGTTGGACGCTTATCATGAAACGCCGGATCGGTACCGGGAATTTTTCGGGAACCCGGGGGATTTGGATCCCGCGCTCGATTTTTACCGGATTGCCTCCGAACGGGAAGAAGCGATTTGCGGGAACCTGGAGCGTCTGATCCGGAGGGAAAATCAAAAAATCTCTCTTGTGGTGATCGGCGGTTTGCACAGCCGCGGGCTTGAAGCCAAGCTGAAGGAAAAGAACGTTTCCTACGCGATGATTACGCCGTCCGTGTTGTCCATGAAGGGAGACGGGGTTTATGAGCGGGTGATGGGCGGCGAGCTTTCATACCGGGACGAGCTCCGGACGACTTTTTATGACGGGTTCGCGAGAAAAGTCTCGCGGCAATTCGCGGACGAGCTGGCCCAGGAGGAATTCCCCGGGATGCTCAGACTGTGGCGGGATAATATTCTGAATCGTCTGCGGGGGCGGGAAGATGTTAATACCGCCCGCGAATACACGCGGTATGTGGATTCTTTGGTGCCGCTGTATTTCGAGAAATTCGAAATGAGCGACGGCCCTTCGATGCGGGAACGGGTGAGAGAGGCGATCGGAAAAGAATCGGATGAGTTTGCAGCGGATTATTTCAACGGGGTCTGGCGGGGATTCAACCGCCGGATCGAAGATTTCAAAGAAGAAAACAATCCCGTCCCGGGCGATAAAATTCCGGAAGGACAAAGGAATCCCGCGGGCAATTCCAATATGGTCCAAATTGTCGCGCGGCCGGCCATGACTCCGGGACTAAGAGTTTCCGGCGGGATCATGGGCTTTTTTAAGTCGGGAGGGGTTTCCCCCGTTTCCGGCGGAGAACTTTTTAAGGCCGCGTCGCTCGGAACATCCGGAGAAGGCTCGGGTATGGCGGTGGATTTCCGTCTGGATCCCGGGATTGATCAGATTTCTTTTCATGACCGCCGGACTCAAAAGACGATTAAAACCTATCAATTCCGCTATTCGGATGAAAAAATCGAAATTTCCAATCCCGAAAATTCGAATGATTTTCTTTTGCTCAGCCGGAAATCTCTTTTTGAAAATGTCAGAAGGGAAGTCTATTCGTATGAGCGGTTGAGGGAAGACATTTTTGTGATTCCGTATTTTGTGTACGGGGTAGGGGACTATCTGCGGCAGATGGCGGCGATGCGGCAAATTCGCAGGGAACATCCGGACCGCTATATTTCTATTTTCGCGTTTGACAATCCCGCGAACCGGGAATTGATGGAGGTTCAGCTGAAAGGCGTTGTGGATGAAGTGATCTGGATCACCGAAGACCGGCCTGCCTGGGGCGGTTTTGTTTTGGATGACCGGTCGCCGGCGGTTCCCTCTTACGGTGTTTTCGCTCCCGACGGTTTGTCGGTCAACTGGCCTTTCATGCGGTCTCCCCGGCGTGTGTCCGCGGAACTGCTTGTGCGTCAGTACGTCAAACACCTGGACCGGGAGGGGACCGGAGTCCGAAAAATATTCCAGCCCATGAATGATTTTGATTACAGGACTTTCGGCGTCGAAACCGAATTTCTGAACGATTACCTGCATGAGGGGGTGAAGATCGAATTTGAAGTTTCCCCGGAAGGAAAATTGCTGGCGGATTTGTTTTACCGGGGAATCGACTGGGACCCGGGACGGGAAATCATTGCGGCATTCGCTTTGCGTCTGGACCCTAAGGGGCTTGAGGCTCGCCGGCGGAATTCGGACGTGCCGCAGGTGATCCGTCTCGCGAAATATCTCCGTTCCCGGGGAGTGAAAATTCTTTTCTTCGGAGAGTCGATCGCCGAGCATGCCCCCGAAATCATGGAAGCGTTTGCGAATGATACCGGGGTGTTCGACATGACGAAAAAATTCGCGACGGCTTCTTTGCCGTACGGATACGATGCCGCCGTTTTAAGCCGGGCGACTTTTGCGGTCGGAATGAATACGGGGAATCTTGATCTGGCTTTGGCGACCGGGATTCCCGGGATCCGTTACGGTGAGTACCATTATCCGGCGTTTAATGCGTCATTGGTCGGGGATTACACGATCAATCTGATGGGCGTCCGCGGGGAGGATCAGGTCCTGCGGAATTCAGACGAGAGTATTTTGGGTGCGATCGATGACATGATGGCCTATGTGAAAAGCCGGAGAGAAAGCGACGTTCCCCGGCAGGCGCGATACGAGCGCAGGTTTGACGATCCGCTGAGATTGTCCGGATACGTTGAGCACCGGGTCGCGGCGACCGGATCGCCGGAGATCGCGAAGATTTCCAGGCCGTTGATGCTCGGAGCCTTGCGGAAAAACGGCATTCAAATGCCGGATCGGATTTTTTGGGAGATTTCGGGAACTGACACGCGGAATATATTGGATTTGTATCTTGAAGGGACCTTTTCGGGGCAGAAAGCCCGTGCGGTCCTTCAGATCGGATTGGGAATGGTTCAAAGAGATGAGGATGTCCCCTACCTGATTTTGGCCGATGCCGATGACGCGGGGCCTCTCGTGGCTGAGGCAGGGGAGGCGGAGTATTTTCGCCGCGCGGAGGCAATTTTTGTCGCAAGCGAAGAGCAGGCGAACCTGCTTCGGGAGAAATATTCGGTCAGAAACACGATTGTCGTTTATACGGGAGGAATCACGGACGGCCCCGTTTCAAAGTCGAAGAAAACTACCGGGAAAAAGATTATTTTCGTCGGGCATTATTTGCTGGACCGGGCCGTCGTCGCGGTGGGGGCCTTGATCAAGCTTTCCCGAAAAGATGACCGGTATCAGCTGGAAGTTATCACCAATTTGCCGGCTAAATGGCCTAAACGGCGGTTTCCCGGGATTTCTTTCACGAACATCGATTCATTGACGCCGCAGGAAATCGCGCGGCGCATCCGCGATTCCGATTTGTTTATTTTGCCGACTTCTAAGGATGTGGAAATCAGCCCTTACGCGATTACGGCCCAGGAGAACGGAGTCCCCGTCATCTCAAGCTCGGGGAAAGCCGCCCACGAACTTTTGACGGGGTGGGAAGCGTCCGGAAGGTTTGTTTTTCCGGAAAGAGATAAAGCTCCGTCCCTGATGGTCGCGTTCGCGAAAGCCATTTCTCATCTTTTGAGCGTCAGGGGACGTCCCGTTTACGAGACGTTACGGCGGAACGGTCTTTTAAACGCCAAATTCAATTACAATTACGGCAACGCCGCCGGCCGGGTGATTAAAGGGATCTATCTTTTTCTGAGCGGATCCGTTTTGAATCAAACCGGGGGGCATGGAAAGAGCCGCGGACGGGAGGGACGACCCGAAGAAACCGGCCGCGAGAGCGCGGGGAGTTTGGGAAGCGCGAGCGCAAACAGCTTGGGGGCGGAGCTTCCCGCCCAAGCCCGTAACTGGGCGAGCATGAGAAATAATCCGTTCTTTGCTTTGACCGGTTTGACTCCGGATGAAGCGGTTGAGGACATCCGAACGAAAGGGTTCGAAACGGCGAGGCAATCCTGGGTCCGGAGCGGAAACGGGGTCTTGGGCGGGATGCGCGCCGGTTGGGAGCGGAGCCTTCGGGATTTTGTGTCCGCCGCGGTCGATCGCCAGAAATCTTTGACGGATGTTTTCCGTCCGGGGTTTGACGAGATCCTTCGCGAGGAGAATCCCCTGGGGATGGATGCGTATTCGCTTTCGAAACTTGCCGGAAGGGTCCGGATGGGAACGGGCGCCGCTTTGGCCGGGGAGGCTTTTTCCCGGGATCTTTTGCCCGGATCATCCATCCCTTCCAGTTTTGTCGAACAATCGATTTCTGAAAATGCCCGGGCGCTTCTTGCTCGGCCCGGAATTTTGATCCCTGCCCTTGAGCGGTGGATTCAAAATCGGGGTTTTCCCGCCGGCGAATCGTTCTTGTCCGATTCGCCTTATATTCTTGACGCGGTTTTTCTCGAGGGGTTGGATGAGGCGGCCCGGCGGGAGTTCGCCGGGAAAATGACCGCGGAAGGCCGCCTTTTGGGGATCGCCTACAAAACCGGGACGCCGTCAGAAAAAATCGCGGTTCAACTGGGCCGTTCCGTGAGGGGAGTGGTGTTGTTCCCGTATCATAAGAACCGCGTTCTTCAACAAAGACATTTGATCGGACGGGGATTCAAGAACCCGATTCTGGTCTTCAGCCCCGGAACGCTTTTCAATCTCCAGGCCGGGACCGAAGGAGAAGATTGGGAAAAACGGGGGTTGATTGCCGAGGCTTCGCTGTTGAACGCGGCTCAGCTTGAACTGGGAGAATTTTTGAGAGTGGTCGAACTGATTCTCGGCGCGGATTATCTGCGCAGTCAGCTTGAGGAAGACCGGTTTTCTTCTTTCCCCCGGCTGGATTACGAAGGGTTCGCGTCTATCATGGGATTTCTCAACCGCTTGGCCGAATCCCTGGAAGTCCGCCAAGCCCTTGCGCGCTCCGCGTAATTTCTTTTCGCCGCTTAAAATAAAAAACGCGCCGGCCTTTGATCTCAAAAGCCGACGCGTTTTTCGGTTTCAACGGGTAATGATTATTTCATGCCTCCCCGGCCGCGGCGGGTCTGGCGGGCGATTTTCCGGTCCGCTCTCAAATCCTGCCTCGCTGTTTTCATGGTGCTTTTGTCGTCTTTTCTCTGCTGAACGTTTTCCTGATGGGTGGTTTTGAGACTTTCCCGCAGCTGCTGGGCGGTGGTTTTGTCGCCGGATTGCACGGCGGTTTTGATTTGATCCCGCAGGACGTTTTCTTCCTGTTTGGCTTCCCGGGCGTGGGTCTGCATGGCGCTTTTTTGCTCTTTAAGCGCGCTGAGTTTTTGATCGAGATCTTCTTTGAGAGTGGTTTTCGTGTCGGTCGCGTCTTCGGCGCGCAGAGTCCCGATCCCCGCCGTAGACAGAGCCAGGCCGGCAATTGTGAAGATTGCGATTAGTTTTTTCACGGTATTCTCCTTTCGAAGTTTAAAAGCGCGGGAAATAATTTAACATAAAAGCGCGGGAATTTCAAAAAGCGGGAGCGCGATCCTTTCGCTTCATTTCCAAAAGCGGAACTTCGTTCGGATGAGCCCCGGAATTCTATTGGGGCTCACTGAGTTAAGATATAGGTCAATGCGGCGATGGCCGCGGCGCAGGGGATGGTCAGGATCCAGGCCCAGACAATCCGTCCCGCGACACCCCAGCGGACGGCGGACAGCCGCCGGATCGAGCCGACTCCCATGATGGCGCCGGTAATGGTGTGCGTGGTGCTGACGGGAACGCCGAGGGAGGAGGCAACGAACAGCGTGATCGCGGCGCCGGATTCCGCGCAAAATCCGTCGACCGGTTTCAATTTGGCGACTTTCTGGCCCATGGTTTTCACGATTCTCCAGCCTCCGAACATCGTCCCGAGCGCGATGGCGACGTAGCAGGAAACCGCGACCCAGTACGGGATGTAGAATTTTTCCCCGAGAAGGCCGGCGCTGAACAGAAGCCCCGCGATGATTCCCATGGTTTTTTGCGCGTCGTTGCCGCCGTGTCCGACGCTGTAGAGCGCGGCGGATACGAGCTGTCCTTTTCTGAAAATATGGTCGACGTGAAGGGGAACGCTTTTTTGGAACATGCGGTAAACGACGATCCCGAATCCGAGGCCGAGAATGAGGCCGACGACGGGGGAGATCAGAATGAAAGCGACGGTTTTCCCGATTCCGCTCCAAACCAAAGCGGAAGGCCCGGATTTGACAAGGGTGCTTCCGATCATGCCCCCGATCAGGGCATGCGATGAGCTGGTGGGCAGGCCGAAGTACCATGTGATGATATTCCAGAGGCAGGCCCCCGAGAGAGTCCCCAGGATAATTTTGGTGTCGACCACGTCGATGTGAATAATCCCTTTTCCGATGGTGTTCGCGACATGATGGCCCACAAAAAAGAACGCGATGAAATTAAAGAAGGCCGCCCAAACGACGGCTTGGCGGGGCGAGAGGACGCGGGTGGAGACGACGGTGGCGATCGAATTGGCCGAATCGTGGAATCCGTTCAGGAAATCAAACGTCAGCGCCAGAAAGATGAGAAGGAGGATTTCCGGGGTCATGGACGGGTCAGGCGTTTTTGACGAGAATGGATTCCACGACGTGCGCGACGTCTTCGCAGACGTCGAGGACCGTTTCCGCGTCCTGATAGATCTCTTTCCATTTGATCACCAGGATCGGGTCGTTTTTCGCCGCTTCGAAAAGCTCGGCGAGCATTTTGTCGCGCATGAAATCCCCGATATTTTCGAGGCTGTTGACTTCCACGCACGCGTTCAGGACGTCTTTGGTCTGTTTCATGTTCCGCATCCCGCGGACCGCGCAGCCGACGGCCTGGACGGATTTCCGGATGACTTCGGCGAATTCCACGAGGTTTTTGTCGACTTTTTCGAGTTTGTAGACTTTCAGGCGGTTGGTGATGGTATGGATCATGTCGATGATGTCGTCGAGTTCCTTTGCCAGGAAATGGATGTCTTCGCGGTCGAAGGGTGTGATGAAGGTTTTGTTGAGGCGGTTGATGATTTCGTGCGCGACTTCGTCTCCCTGGTGTTCGATGTCTTTCATCTTCTGAATGGCGATCTCATCCAATTTGCCCTGGGTTACCAGGTCTTGAAAGTAGGCGGCGGCGTCGGCGGCATATTTTGCCTGTTTGTCGAAGAGATCGAAAAAATTGCAATCTTTGGGGAGAAACCGTGACAGCATGAAAATTCTCCTTTCGGAAGAGTCCGTATTTTTTATTTCTTTTGATTCGAAGGTCGCGCGCTTTCCCGGAAGTCCCGGGACAGGCGGGAGCAAACGCCAAAAGTATATCGGGGAGACTCTGTTTTGTAAATCTTTAATATCGCGGTTGAAGAGTGAGGCGGAGTTGTAGTATAAGTTCCGGGCCGGGAAGCTTCCCGGCTTGTCACCCTGAGCGGAATCCCGTTTTTTGGGATGAAGCGAAGGGTCCTTTACTTGCTCGGGAGGAAGAATAGATGACTGAAAATCAGCTTTGGATTACCGGCGGAGTCACGTTTTACATGCTGGTCATGGTGGGGATCGGCTACTGGGCCGGTACCCGCGTGAAGGACACGAAAGATTTTATCGTCGCGGGAGGCCGGATGGGATGGCTCCTTTCTTTCGGGTCGGTTTTTGCCACCTGGTTCGGGGCCGAGACCTGCATGGGGTCTTCGGCGACGGCCTTCAAAAAAGGCGTTCTCGGGGTGATCACGGACCCGTTCGGGGCGGGGCTTTGCCTGATCCTCGGCGGGATGTTTTTTGCGAAGTATTTCCGGAAACTCGGGATCGAAACGGTCGTGGATTTTTTTGAAATGCGCTACGGGAAGACCGCCGCGACCTGGTTGAGTTTCGTGTATGTCCCCGTCTATCTGGGCTGGATCGGCGCGCAGTTTCTCGCTTTCGGGATTATTCTGAATTCCCTGACGGGGCTTCCGCTTCTGCCGTCCGTGTTTATTTCGACGGCGGTGGTTTTGCTTTATACCTATCTCGGCGGGATGTGGGCCGACGTGCTGGCGGATTTTTTCAATATGATCATGCTGGTGGCCGGCCTTCTGATTATTTTTCCCATTTTCCTGAAGGACATCGGAGGGTTTGAGCATGCCAAGTCCCTCATCCCGGAGCATTTCTTTCACTT
>JAKQXH010000093.1 GCA_029561555.1 Candidatus Omnitrophota bacterium | reverse complement strand
TGAAACACGGGACGGAATGTTTGGCCGCGATTTTCTCAAGTCCCGCGAGGTCTTTGGGATCCACGCTCAACAGGATCCGCGATGGGGCTTCACCAAATAAAATCTCGTCGAGACGGCCCTTTCCTGAAAACGCATCGACCTGGAGCTCGGCACCGCGCATTCCCTTTTTGTTACTGATGCAGGATTCCGCCGCGCAGACCGCAAGTCCGCCGTCCGACAGATCGTGCGCGCTCCGGACCAGCCCGGCCCGTATGGCTTCAAGACACGCGGCCTGGACTTTTTTCTCAAACTCGATATCGATCCCGGGATTTCCCCTTTTTTGTTTGTGGATCTGGTAAAGATACTCACTGCCCGCGAGACTGCCCGCCGGATTTCCGAGAAGCACGATCGCGTCACCGTCCTTTTTAAAATCCTGCGTGACACATTTCGCCGCGTCCTCAATGAGTCCGACCATGCCGACCATCGGCGTCGGATCCACGGCGCCTTTTGGATTTTCATTGTAAAAACTCACGTTCCCGCTGACCACAGGCGTCTCCAGGGCATTGCAGGCCGCGGCAAGCCCTTCGATACACTTCCGGAACTGCCAGTAATTTTCGGGTTTCATGGGATTTCCAAAGTTGAGGCCGTCCGTAATCGCGAGCGGCTGGCCGCCGGAACAAACGATATTTCGCGCCGCCTCGGCCACGGCAAGCATGCTCCCCTGGTAGGGATTTAGAAAACAGTAACGGCCGTTGCAGTCCACGCTGATGGCCAGAGCCTTCCGCGTCCCCTTGACCGATATTATGGCGGCATCCGATCCCGCACCCACGAGCACAACGTCTTTGTCCTGAAATGTGAAGCTCCGGTATGCGGCTTCTTTGCTCGCGATGGTCGGCGAAACAAGGAGCGACAGCAGGACGGCGTTGTAATTTTCGGGTTCCGGGATTTTTTCAATTTCGAGACTCTGGGCCTCTTTCAGATAGGCGGGCTCTTGCGCCGGGCGGTCATAAAGCGGCGCGTTTTCCGTGAGCGCCTTGGCCGGCACCTCGGCTACGACCTTCCCGTTCTCTTTGACGCGGACCATACCGTCCGTTGTGACGGATCCGATTTTAACGACCGGAACGCCCCATTTTTTCAGGACAGAAATCGCTTCGTCTTCTTTTCCTTCCTTCAGGATCGCGAGCATTCGCTCCTGCGATTCGGAAAGCAGGATCTCATACGGCGTCATTTTCGCTTCGCGTTGAGGAATGAGCGCAACATCAAACTCAATCCCCGAGTTTCCCCGCGAGGCCGTCTCGCAGGTCGAACAGATAAGCCCCGCGGCGCCCATGTCCTGCATCCCGGCCACAAGCCCTTTCCCGATCAATTCAAGGCAGGCTTCCCGCAGACGTTTTCCAATCTCGGGATTACCGATCGCAACCGCACCTGAGGACGACGAGGATTCTTCCGTGATCTCCTGCGACGCGAAACTCGCGCCCCCCACGCCGTCGCGCCCCGTGTCCCCGCCGATATAGTAGACCGCTTTGCCCGCGCCGGCCGTAGTCCCATGCACGATCTTTTTTTGCTCCACGATCCCGACGACAAAAGCGTTCACGAGCGGGTTCCCCTCATAGCTTTCATCAAAATAGGCTTCCCCTCCCACGGCATTGACCTCCGCCGTGTTGGCGTAATGCGCAAGCCCGCGAATGACTTCCTTGAAAAGGTACTTAACCCGTTCATTTTCGAGACTGCCGAAACGGAGAGCACCCAGGACCGCAACCGGTTTCGCACCCATGGTGAAAATGTCACGCAGGCATCCCCCAATCCCGGTAGCCGATGCCTCGAAAGGCTCAAGCGCGGAAGGGTGATTGTGCGACTCGATCTTGAACGCCACACCCATTCCGTCCCCGATATCCACAATGCCCGTATTTTCCTCGCCGGCGCCGACCAGCACCCGCTTCCCCCGGGTGGGAAAGAGTTTGAAAAGTTTCCTGGAGTTTTTGTAGCTGCAGTGTTCCGACCACATCGCGGAAAAAAGTCCGAGCTCCGTAAAGTTCGGGTTGCGGCCGATAAGTTTTTGTATCATGCCGTATTCTTCCCGGGTGAGACCCAGCTTTTCCGCCATACTTCCATCGACTTTAATTTCGGTATTCGTAGTCATAATTCGTTCTCCTTGGGATGAAGATTGAGTTGAGTTTGAAGGGTATTAATTACTTCGATGCCGGTTTTAAAACTCTCCTGTTAATATCGAAAGCTGTTGTGACATTTTATGAAAATAGCAATTCGCAATCTCTGCGGTCTCATGCGGGGAAAACACACAGGGTGTAGTATAATTCCGCCTCGGCGCTCAATCCAGCAAAATAGCAGCAACCGGGTAACAGGCCACCGCGGTTTAAATTGACAAGAGAACAAGAAAGGGACAGAGGCAGGAAATG
>JAKQXH010000089.1 GCA_029561555.1 Candidatus Omnitrophota bacterium | reverse complement strand
CCTGCGGAAGGATCAGCCGCCCCTTAGGGGCTTCCAGATCGATCGGAATGATTAAAATCGCAAGTCCTCCCGGCGGGAGCAAATCTCCGATCAGCGAACTGCGGTCCGGAGAATCATTCGGGCAGCTTTCGATTAAGATTTTCTTGAACACGCAAACCGTTTCGTCCCGTCTTTCCCAATTCAGGCTGGAGCACAAAAGGATTTTACCGGTCTTTAATTTCAAGCTTTCAAGAAACGCTTCGGACGGAAACCCGAGATCCGTTTTGTTCACAACGATCACAAGCGGCAGATCCCTCTTCCGGGCCTCGGCGGAGACTTCTTCTTCGTATCCCGTCCAAATTTCCGGTTCAACGATCAGAGCGATAACGTCCGCCCGGCTGAAAATATTTTTCGTTTTCCTCAGCCTCGCGCCGGCCAGCCCCGAATCGTCATTCACTCCCGCCGTATCGAGAAAAACGACCGGCCCCAGGGGCAAGAGCTCCATGACCTTTTCCACCACATCCGTCGTCGTCCCCGGCACCGGAGACGTGATCGAGACATCCTGTCCGGCGATCAAATTCAGAAAGCTGGATTTCCCGACATTGGTCCTGCCGAAAAGTCCGATCTGAAGCCTTAAAGATTTCGGCGTGTTATTCATCGCGATACCCCAGAGCGTTCAAATTCTGAGGAGAGAAAACCTTTTCCACCCGGGAACGCCCCATTTTCCCCTCGAGGAACTTCCTCAGATCTTTCCCGCCCGCCGCATCAAACTCCTTCAAAAGAGCTCCCGCTTCCTCGTATCCGAGTTCCGGGAGAAAAGCCGTCACCAAACTCCGGCTCCCGGAAGAAATCTCTTCGCACCGCTTGAAATCCGCGGTAATCCCCCGCACATGGCCTGAAAACACTTCATTGACCCGAATCAGAATTTCCAATGATTCCAGCAATGCGTGCGCGAGAAGCGGCATGAATTCGTTAATCTGGAAAGTCCCCCGGCCGGCCGCTTCCGTCACGAGAAAATCATTCGCCATGACTTTCAGACCCGCCTGAATCACCGCTTCCGGGATCACCGGGTTGATTTTCCCGGGCATGATGGAAGACCCGGCCTGCAGCTCCGGAAGCCGGATTTCCCCAAGAAGCGACGAAAGCCTCAGATCATTGGCAATTTTCACGAGATTGCAGGCGTGAGCCTTCAGGATGCCGGAAACTTCCACGAAGGGATCGGCATGAGCCGTATCGCCCGGGAGATTTTCCGCCCGCGAAAGTCCGAGTCCCGAAACGTCCCGTAATTTTTCCGCGACGAGAAAAATATAGCGCCGCGGAGCCCCCAGCCCGGTTCCGATCGCAGTCCCGCCGAGATTCACGACTCTCAGGCGCTCTTCGCATTTAAACGTCCGCCACCGATCCCGCCCGATCGCTTCGGCAAAACCGCCGAATTCGGCTCCCAAAGTCATCGGGACCGCTTCCACGAGCTCCGTCCTTCCGATTTTCACAATCCCGGTAAACTCTTTCTCTTTCTCCTGAAACGCCCCCTGCAATCCGGAGACCGCTTCGCTGAGCCGCCGTAACGCGAAAATTGCCGCAATTTTCAAAGCCGTCGGATAAACGTCATTCGTCGACTGGTGAAGATTCACCTCTTCGATCGGATGAACCGCCGCCGGATCGCCTTTTGCCCCGCCTAGAATTTCGGATGCCCGGTTCGCGATCACTTCATTGACGGCCATATGAGTCGAAGTCCCGGCCCCTCCCTGAAGGGCGTCGAGAGGAAACTGATCCGAGAACTTTCCGTCCATGACCTCTTCACAGGCCCTCAGAATCGCATCGAATTTCTCCCGGGACAAATAGTTCAACTCTCCGTTGGCCAGACATGCCGCTTTCTTGACGGCCGCAATCGCACGGATCAGTTCAAAAGAGACTTTGCAGGAGCTCACTTTGAAGTTTTCCAAAGCGCGCTGGGTATGAATCCCCCAATAGGCGGACTCCGGAACTTCCTTGCTTCCCAACAAATCATGTTCCAGACGGTATTCCATACTTCAACCTTCTTTCCCGTTCGGGGGTTGTTTCGCAAGCGCTGACTTGACCGAAACCCCTTCCAAAGCGCCTAAACGGCCCGTCAATGCCCCCAGTTCGTCCGTCGTCGCATCCACAATCAGCGTGATCACACAGCATTTTTTCTCCCGATAAGGCACTCCCGTGCGCGCCACGATCGAATCCCCGTACTCGGAAAGGAGACGGTTCACCGAATCGGCGACCTTCTTCCGGTCTTCAATGATAATCCCGACAAACCCCATTCGTTTGTTCATCCATCCTCCATTCCCGGCAACGTCTCGTCTCAAGTCTCACGCTGAAAAACCGGTGCCCGAAATAAAAAGCCCAATCCCGCCAAGAGGCGAAACTGGGCTTTCAGCATTTGTCCGTTTTTTATCGCCCCCTCGGCTTCAGGATTTTTACTCCCTCACCCTCAGGATAAAAAATCAAAAACTCCGATTGATTATCGGTTACCGCTTCAAATTATCTTCCACCGTCTTCAGAAGAATTTCCGGCCTAACCGGTTTCTCCAGAACCGCGCGGACCGGCAACCAGACTTCATCCGGTTCATATTTGAACGCCACGTCCGTTTCCTTGCTGATCCCCGTCACGGTGACCACCGGGATCTCTTTGGTCGCGGGATCGGTGTGCAATCGTCTCGCAATGTCAAAGCCTTCGGTTCGATGCGTCATCATTACGTCCAATAAAATCAAATCCGGCTTTTCTTTTTCGGCCTTTGCGTATCCGGATTCACCGTCATCGGCAAAGATCACTTTGTAGCCCTTTGCTTCGAGCAGTGTCGAGACGGCTTCTCGAAAATCGGAATCATCATCCACGACCAGGATTTTTTTTGCCATTGCACACCTCCTTAGGAGGTATGATTCTATTCATTTCCCTTCCGCATTTCAACAAATGCTTGCAAAATCCGATAACGTTCACCGTTTATAGATCGGACGCGACTTGTACGCGGTATGCAGCAGATGATGAGACTTCTTCCCCAGCGGTTTCCCTAAAAATTCATTGTACAACTTCTGCACATAAGGATTTTCATGCGAACAGCGGAGAGCGCTTCCTTCGTCATCTCCGTAAATACCCCGGGCGCGCGCGGTCCTCAATTCGTCCGTAACGCCGTAAGGCTGTCCGCCCCCTCCGACGCATCCGCCGGGACATGCCATAACTTCGACGAAATGATACGGAACCGGTTCTTTTTTCCGTTTCGCTTCGCGGATCTTGTCCAGGACGAATTCGACATTCGCCAGTCCGTGGGCCACCGCAATGCGGACTTCCTGGCCGTCAACCGACACGGAAGTCTCCTTGACCCCCTTCAAGCCACGGACATTTTCAAACTCAACCTTCGGAAGTTTCTGCTCGGTAATCAGAAAATACGCCGTCCGGATCGCGGCTTCCATCACGCCGCCGGTCGCGCCAAAAATCACGCCGGCCCCGGTGTAATCTCCCAGCAAATGGTCGGGATTCTCTTCCGGCAGATGCGAAAAATCCAGCCCCGCCTGTTTAATCATCCGCGCGAGCTCACGGGTCGTGATCGCGATGTCCACGTCTTGGAAGCCGGACGCGAACATTTCGCCGGTCCGCGTGATCTCGTACTTCTTCGATGTGCAGGGCATAATCGACACCATCACCATTTTTGAGGGATCGATTTTCTTTTCCTTGGCAAAATAGGTTTTCGCCAAGGCTCCGACGATTTCATGAGGAGATTTGCACGACGAAAAATGATCGATCATGTCCGGATGGAATTTCTCCATAAAATCAACCCAAGACGGGCAGCAAGTCGTGATCAGAGGCAGCGTGCCTTTCTTATGCACAAAACGTTCCACAAATTCAGAAGCCTCCTCCATGATGGTCACGTCCGCACCGAAATTAGTGTCAAACACAGCCTCGAAACCGAGCCGGCGCAGCAGGGCGTAAAGTTTCCTCGTCAGGTTGGTTCCCAGAGGGAACCCGAACGCCTCCCCGATCGCTACGCGGACCGCAGGCGCAATCTGCACCACGCAATACTTCTCCGGGTCCTGAATCGCACGCCAGACTTTCGCAGTATCGTCCTTCTCAAAAATCGCCCCGGTCGGGCAATGCGCGGAACACTGACCGCATTGTACGCAGGGAGATTCGGCAAGTTTGATGTCCCCTGCCGGTGAAATTCTCGTATGAACCCCCCGCTCCAGAAACGACAGGGCCCAGACATTTTGAATGTCCTGGCAGACTTCCACGCAACGGCCGCATTTGATGCATTTCTGGGGCTCGAGCACAATCGTGCCCGTCGAATCGTCAGCGGGAATTTCTTTTACAAACTTTTCGAATGACTCTTCCCGGATTCCGAAATCCGCGACCAGTTTCTGCAGTTCGCAATTATTATTCCGTCCGCAGGTCAGACAGTCATTGGGATGGTTGGATAAAATCAGTTCCAGCACCGTCCGGCGGGTTTCCACGATCTCGGGATCGTGAGTCTGAACATCCATCCCCTCCTCCAGCGGAGTGGTGCAGGCGCGAAGCATGCGGTTCAATTTCTTTATCTTCACCACGCACAATCCGCAAGCCGCCGATGAAATCAGATCCGGATGCTTGCAAAGCGTCGGAATATTGATCTGCACCTGTTTCGCCGCTTCTAAAATCGTCGTGCCGGCCTTTACCTCGACCGGAATCCCGTTGATCACTCCTTTTACCATGAAAGCTTCTCCTTCCAAAGCCATCTAAAAGTCTCTAATGATTCGTTTTGAATTATCCCCTCAAAATCGCGTTCGGTTTGCAAGTCTCAAGGCAGAGGCCGCACCGGCTGCATTTGGCCTCGTCGATCACGTACCCTTTTTCACGGTTCCCCGAAATCGCATCCGACGGACAGTTCCGCACGCACAATCCGCACCGTTTGCACTTTTCCTGAATGATTGAATAGCGGAAAAGCCTTCCGCATTTTCGCGCGGGACAGCGTTTCTCCAATACATGCGTCCGGTATTCGTCTTCAAAATAATTCAGGGTCGAAAGCACCGGATTGGGGGCCGTCTGCCCCAGGCCGCAGAGCGAAGCCTTCTGCATCGCGAAGGAAATCCGCCGCAAAGCCGCGAGATGCGCCTCCTCCCCCTTCCCGTCCGATATCTTCTCGAGAAGGTTCAGAAGCTGAGTTCCTCCGATCCGGCAGGGAGCGCATTTCCCGCAGGATTCGTCCA
Source organism: Candidatus Omnitrophota bacterium (assembly GCA_029561555.1). Taxonomy (GTDB): domain Bacteria; phylum Omnitrophota; class Omnitrophia; order Omnitrophales; family Omnitrophaceae; genus JAKQXH01. Next base: position 3,893 of record JAKQXH010000089.1, on the reverse strand, counting down.
CGCAAAAGCGGAGATAAAATTTCGCGATATCGACCATGCAATCGGATTCGTCCATCACAATCATTCCGCCGGAACCCATGATGGAACCGATCTTCTGAAGATTCTCATACCCGACCGGCGTATTGAAAAAGTCCTCCGGGATCACGCCGCCCGAAGGGCCTCCCGTCTGAACCGCTTTGACCTTCTTTCCGCTCCCCGCTCCCCCCCCGATATCAAAGACAATTTCCCGGATGGAAGTCCCCATCGGGACCTCGACCAGACCCGAATTTTTCACTTTTCCGGTCACGGCAAACACTTTCGTTCCCTTGGAGGTTTCGGTCCCAATCCCGGCAAACCATTTTCCGCTTTTCAAGATAATCGGCGAAATATTTGCAAGGGTCTCGACATTGTTAATGACCGTCGGTTTGCCCCAAAGTCCCTGCGTGGACGGATAAGGCGGCCTTGGCCGCGGATATCCGCGTTTGCCTTCGATGGATGCGATCAAAGCGGTTTCTTCCCCGCAAACAAAAGCCCCCGCTCCGAGACGGACCTCGGCATCAAACCGGAACGTGGATCCCAAAATATTTTCCCCCAAAAGACCGCAGGCATAGGCCTGATCAATGGCCTTCTGAATTCTTTCGATCGCAAGCGGATATTCGGCACGGATGTAGAAATACCCCTTCGAAGCTCCGGTCACAAAACCGGCTATCGTCAGACCTTCGATCACCGAATAAGGGTCGCCTTCCAGCACGCTCCGGTCCATATAAGCGCCGGGATCCCCCTCGTCTCCGTTGCAGATCACATATTTCTGACTTTCTTTCACATTGCGGGCCAGGTTCCATTTCAACCAGGTGGGATAACCCGCTCCGCCCCGGCCCCGGAGGCCACTCGTTTTGAGCTCCGCCAAAACTTTTTCGGGATCGTTTTGTTCCAGAACTTTTGCCAGGGCCTGATACCCGTCCTGAGCGATATAATCCTCGATACTTTCCGGATCGACGACCCCGCAGTTTCTCAACACAATCCGGCATTGTCTGGCCGCATGATGGCACATCAAATCATTGAGGCGTTTCCCGCCGCAAATCGTCTCACTCACAATCCGGGGGATATCTTTTTCCTCCACCTGCCCGTAAAGCAGATCATCCGGCAAAATCCGCATCACAATCCCCTGGTTATAAACCCCCATGTCCGCCGCGCGAATCAGCTGGACTTTTTCATCCATCTGCTTCTCCCTCAACTGATTCCGGAGCACATTGCAAAAATCGCGGGCCTTATCGGCCGAACTGGAATTTGTGTCCCGTATAAAAATCCTTTTAATCATGACAACCCCGCTTCCGCACCGGCCTCGTGCACTTTCAAATCATAAATATGGTCGTCCATCAGCATCTTCCCTCGCACGTGTTTCTCGATGATTTTATCGGCCGTCTCCGGGGTGACCTTCCCGTAAAAAACCCTCGGCATCCCTTCCACATTCACTTCGACCAGAGGTTCCGCATAGCACATTCCGGCGCATCCGCATTTTTTGACTTCAATATCGAGATGGTGTTCTTTGACTTCCCGGCACAATGTCGCAAAAACCTCCTGCGCACCTGCCGCAACCCCGCAGGTGCTGTACCCCACTTTGATCCAATCTTTCTTCTTCCCTCTGCATTCCGCCTTAATCCGGTTCAAATCTTCTTTCTTCAATCGATTCATGGTTTTTCCTTATGCCCTCCGTTCCCGCCGTTCTCTTCTGCCGCATATTTAGAAATAATTTCCCCGATCTCATTTTTCTTAACACCCTGGTAGATTTTTCCATCCACCGTAAGCACGGGAGCAAGCCCGCAGCATCCCAGGCACCTTACCACTTCAACCCGGAACATCCCGTCCTTGGTCGTCTGCCCTTCGGTAATTCCCAAGACCCGCTCCAGTTCATTCAAGAGAGTCGGAGCCCCTTTCAGATAACAGGCCGTCCCCATGCACACCGAAATGGTGCATTTTCCGGGCGGTTCTAGCTTAAAGTAATTATAGAAGGTGATCACCTCGTAAATGCGGGCCAAAGGGATATCCAAGTGCTTGGAAATTTCCAGGGAAACCTCGCGGGGGACATAACCGTATTTACTCTGGATCCGGTGAAGGATCATGATCAAATTCCCTTCTTTATTTTTCCAGTCACCGGCTATCTCACTGACATCCTTTTCCAATTGCGCTGCGTCCATCTGTATAGCTCCTTCAGTCAGGTTAAATTAAAATTTCGATCCGCTTCAGAAATATTCACTCGTTTCCGGGTCTGCGGTCCAAAGCGTTGACCATATAAATCACCGTCTCGAGCTCAACGCCCACATTCACGTTGTTGATAATAAAGTCTTCCGGAACATTCAACCGGATCGGCGCAAAATTCAAAGCGCCGCGGATGCCGGCTGAGATCATCACATTCAAGACCTCCTGCGCAACAATATCCGGCACCGCAATAATCCCGACCCGAATATCGTTTTGCCTCACAAAATCCGCCAGTTCCGATAAAGGCAGTACGGGAATTTCATCGGCTCGATCCACTTTGGCGGAATCCGTATCAAACGCAGCCGCAATCTCAAGTCCTTCCTTCACAAACGCCTTGTATTTCATCAATGCCGTTCCGATATTGCCGGCACCGATCACAATAACGCGCTGAGGCTTATTCTTTCCGAGGATTTCATCCAGTTTTTGAATTAAATCCTCAACCAAATAACCGCCCTTTTTATTGCCCGACAATCCGAAGATTGAGAAATCTTTCCTAACCTGAGAGGATGTGACGCCGATTCCGTCCGCCAAATTATCCGAAAAGATTTTTATGCAGCCCATCTGCTTGAAGCGGCTAAGGGCTTTCCGATACATATAAAGCCTCGAAACGCATAATTTGTTACTAACCTTCATTTTATGTTCCTCTGTTCACATTAAACGATTATATTGTGCCATTAAAATAGGTGGAAATCAAGTTTTTCGTTATCAAATAGCCAAAATCGACTTATTTTGTATATAGCTGACTTTCAAAACGATTTAACTCATTCATCAAAATATCTCCCAGAAAAGCCTGATCTCCCCCTGGAAATTCGATTCGATACTTCTCCCCGCTAATCCAAGAGTTGCTTCCTACTGAATCAATGAACTCATGGGCCGTCCGAATTTTCCATTTCTGCATCAAATATTTCTTTTCAAGATGCCGGGCGGCTTTCTTGCTATCGTAGGGAATACCGTTCCGGATCAATGTAAATCCCGAGTTTCTTAACGCGTGGAGGAGATACCGGATTTTCAATTCTTCCAGTTGAGTAGAATCTCCGTGTTCACGATACTGTTGACGGGCCTGCTCAAAAAAAGGATTGCGGTTCAAGTCTCCCCTAAAAAGGAAGCTATCCCCCAACGATTCGGAATCTTTCTCGCCAAAAGCCACTTCTCCCGATCCGGCAATAAGAGCTAAAAGCAAAAGCGCGCAACCCAATAGATTAACGGGTTTCCGAATCTTCATAGTCACGCTCGTTGGGTTTAGAAAAGCCCAGTTCCGGAAACCGGATAAAAATACTTTCATGAAAAAAATAATCCAGATGTCCGTTCGAACGGGGAGAAAATCCCATCACGTCTTTCCAGACTGTTTCATTCTCCATGCAAAAATACACGAACACATTCCGCCATTTCTCGCGGATCCACGAGTAAATATTTCGGTACATTTCCGTTCGCAGGGGGCGAAAATAGCGCTGTTTCCCGTCCAGCCCCGGAACGAGTTCCCCCGAAGCAATTGCCGTTCGGGGAAATCGGCGGTGAAGCGATTTCTTGAGCGCCGGAGGAAAACGGAAACTTCCCAGGCTGATCCACATCACTTCTTCTTCGGGAACTGCTTCCTGCAACCGGCGGATCAATCCGCGGTATTGGCTCTCCCAATTCCGCGCGTGAAGGATCGGATCCAA
>JAKQXH010000082.1 GCA_029561555.1 Candidatus Omnitrophota bacterium | reverse complement strand
AACGGCCAGGCTTCGCTTTCGTAAGATGGCGAAGACGGAAAGTGCCACAGAGACCATACCGCCCTAATTACCGAGTGTTGCGGGGTTGTTAGGGTAAGGGTGAAAAGGCGGTGTAAGAGACCACCGGCATTTGCGGTAACGCCGATGCGCGGGAAAACCCCACCTGAAGAAAGGCTAAACATCCCCGGCTGGTCCGGCCGATGGGGAAGGTAAGCCGTTAGACGTTTGCAGCAATGCGAATGCCAGAGAGATGATGATCCGTTTCCTGAGTGAAAACTTAGGGGATGACAGAACTCGGCTTATGAGGTAGAATTCTACCGGTTGCAGGTGAAGCAAAACTGCACAGGTTGGTTTTTTGATGCGTAGGAAAAGTGAGAGCAACTTGACGCTTCCTTTGCTTGAAGTCGCGAAACGAGACCATCAAGGTCGAAGGGGAGTGCCGGAACGATGAAGTTCCTGCCGTAAGTTGCGTGCTCATTAAATTGATAGAAGAATTTCTAAGGAAATCCCACGTCAGCTCCTAGGTCGGAGCCTTCTGGGATTAATTCGCACGGGCAACTTGATGACGTTTGGGAAATATGAACGCCATAAGCCCGAAAAATGTTGAAAAGATTTCAAGGTAACTCCACGTAAATCGCTAGGTCGCGATTTACTGGAGTCAATTCGGCCGGTGGACTTGACGTCGTTCCCCAAAAAAGGAACGCCGTAAGTTCTGGCCTCATTGACCTTTTAAACTGGCCCTGTGAGACCAGAAAAGGAAAGACGATGGAAAAGATAGAATTTAAAACGACAGCTCGCCAAAAGGCGGGCTTTTTTTTTGTCCGCCGGGATCAAATCCGCAGCGCTAACGGAACGGGAGTCTTACGATGAATGGAAAAAAGATTCTTGACGGTGAAGGGGTTGAACGGGCCAGCATCCGGATTATTCATGAGATTTTAGAGAGAAACGGCGGGACGGCGGACCTTGCGATTATCGGTATGAGAACGCGGGGAGCCGTGCTGGCTCAACGGTTCGCGAATAAAATCAGGGAAATCGAACGGCAGGATATCCCGGTCGGTGCGTTGGACATTACCCTCTACCGGGATGATTTGACGGAGATCGGTCCTCAGCCGTTGGTCAAAGGCACTGAAATCCCGTTTGACATCAATCAGAAGAAAATCGTTCTTGTGGATGACGTGCTTTTCACCGGCAGAACGGTCCGGTGTGCTTTGGATGCGTTGGTGGATTACGGCCGGCCGGCTTGCATTCAGCTTGCGGTTCTGGTGGATCGCGGCCACCGGGAACTTCCGATCAAGGCGGATTATGTCGGGAAGAATATTCCCACGGCGGCGGATGAAGAAGTAATCGTCAGCCTGACGGAGACGGACGGGACGGACGCCGTGATGGTGAAACCAAAGGGCGATTTTTGAACATGAAGGAATTTTGTTTTGCAAGCAATCAACGAGTAATTAGGCGCCAATTCAGGGGGTGAAAGCGATGAGCAAATCGTGGACCCGGAAAGACCTTCTCGGACTTCGCGATCTTCGCCGCGAAGAGATTGAATTAATTTTGAAGACGGCGGAATCTTTCAAGGAAGTTTCGACCCGTCCGATTAAAAAAGTTCCCACGCTCCGGGGGCGTACCGTCGTGAATTTCTTTTTCGAACCCAGCACCCGAACGCGGGCTTCGTTTGAGATCGCGGAAAGACGGTTGAGTGCCGATACGATCAGTTTTTCGAGTTCCGGTTCGAGTATGGAAAAAGGCGAGACGCTGCTCGATACCGCGAAAAACATCGAGGCATTGAAGGCGGATTTGATTGTGATGCGGCATTCGGCTTCGGGCGCCCCTCATCGACTGAGCCAGTCCATTTCGGCCGGGATTATCAATGCCGGAGACGGCACGAACGAGCATCCCACTCAGGCTTTACTGGATATGTTTACCATGAAAGAGAAGAAAGGGCGCATCGAAGGGCTTCATGTGGTCTATATCGGAGATATCCTTCACAGCCGGGTGGCCCGGTCGAATATATGGGGATTGATGAAACTCGGGGCTCGCGTGACGGTTTGCGGCCCGAAAACATTGCTGCCGATCGAAGTGGATAAATTAGGAGTACGTGTGACGACGAAAGTGGAAGAGGCCATTGAAGGAGCGGATGCGATTACGCTGCTGAGAATACAACTGGAGCGTCAGAAAGAACCTTTCTTCCCGAGCGTCCGGGAATACGCGAGCACGTTTGGGATTACCCGCGAGCGCTTAAAAATGGCCAAAAAAGACGTGATCATCATGCATCCGGGGCCGATCAACCGCGGAGTGGAAATCGCGGATGATGTGGTGAACGGTCCTTACTCGGTGATTCTGGATCAGGTTACGAACGGAATTGCGGTAAGAATGGCTGTACTCTATTTGCTCAGCCAAGTGAGGGGATAACATGGGACTACTGATACAGGGAATTCGCGCGGTTGATCCGGGGAATCGTCTCGATCAAGTCGGGGATATTCTTATTGAAGACGGAAAGTTTCTGGTGATCGGGAAAAATCTTCAGGGCAGTTTCGATAACGTGATTAAAGGCGACGGGCTCTGCCTGGTCCCCGGATTTGTCGATCCTCACGTTCATTTTCGGGAACCGGGATACGAACACAAGGAAACCATCGAAACGGGGATACACGCGGCTTTGCACGGCGGCTATGTGGGATGCGTGACGATGCCCAACACGAATCCGCCCTGTGACACGCAAAGTGTGGTGGCGCATATTTTGAGGCGGGCCAAGGAATTGAATTTCAATCTTTTCCCCTGCGGGACGATCAGCAAACGCCGGGAGGGGAAGGAAATTTCGGAGATGGCCGAGCTTAAGCGGGCCGGCTGTGTGGCGGTGAGCGATGACGGGAGCTATGTCTCAAACTCCCTTTTGATGCGTCATGCCATGGAATACGCTTCCATGTGGGATCTTCTGGTGATCAGCCACGCCATCGATACGGACCTTTCTCAGGTCGGAGTGATGAACGAAGGGCGGATGTCAACGCTTCTTGGGTTGAAGGGAAGTCCGAATGCGGCCGAGGCGATTGCCGCCTGGCGGGATATCGCGCTTTCCAAATTGACCAAGGCCCGGCTTCATCTGGCGCATGTTTCGACCCGTGAAGTGGTAAAGCTTGTTCGGGAGGCCAAAAGAGAAGGCCTTCCCGTGACTTGCGAAGTGACGCCTCATCATCTTGCGCTCACGGATGAGGCGATCGGGAATTACGATACCAATTTTAAAATGAATCCGCCGCTTCGCACACCGGAAGATATCGAAGAGATTGTGGCCGGCCTCAAAGACGGGACGGTCGATTGCATCGGGACGGATCACGCGCCGCACGCGCCGGAGGAAAAGGAACTGGAATTTGCGGACGCGCCGTTCGGCAATACGGGGCTTGAGACGGCATTCGGCGTGGTGCTGACGGAACTTTATCATAAGCGAGGGATGAGTCTTCAGGACGTGATCATGAAAATGTCCGTCCGGCCCTGCGAGCTGATCGGCGTTAAACGGTTTAACGAGATCCGGGAAGGGTTTCTCGCGAATGTATCGATTGTCGATTTGAACCGGGAATGGGAAGTCCGGAAGGAGGATTTCCATTCCAAGTCCGTGAATTCCTGTTTTGTCGGGAAAAAACTGAAAGGGAAAGTTTTGCATACCATTTGCAACGGAAAAGTCTACTCGTTTATCTGAGGATGAGATGAAAGCGATTCTGGCTCTGGAAGACGGTTTGATCTTGGAAGGAGAAAGTTTCGGCCTCGAGGGCGAAACTCAGGGGGAGGTGGTTTTCAATACCTCCATGATGGGGTATCAGGAGATCCTGACGGATCCTTCCTATAAGGGGCAGATTGTCACGATGACGTATCCGCATATCGGGAATTACGGGATTAATTCCGAAGATGTCGAATCGTTCAGGCCGCACGTGGAAGGTTTCGTCATCCGGGAACTGAGCGGGATCACGAGCAATTGGCGTTCCGAGGAAAGTTTGGACGAATACCTCCGGAGAAACCGGATTGTCGGGATTGAAGGCGTGGACACGCGGATGCTGACGAAACATTTGAGGGATTTCGGGGCGAAACGGGGGATTATTTCGACGGTGGATTTGGACGGAAAGCGGTTGGTCAAGCGGGCGCGGAATGTCCCGAGTATTGTGGGGCAGGATCTCGTCAAAGAAGTCACGTGCCGGGAGGCTTATGATTTCGAGAAAGATCTTCCTCCGTCTTTCGGATGGCCCGAAGAATTTCCAAGACCGAAAAAGGAATATTTTGCTGTCTGCGTGGACGGCGGGATCAAATTCAATATTCTCAGGAAATTGCGCCAGCACGGATTCCGGGTCAAAGTGGTCCCCGCGTCCTCGACCTGGGAGCAGATCCTGCAGTGGAAACCGGACGGCGTGTTCTATTCGAACGGTCCGGGGGATCCCGAGCCCGTGCAGTATCTTTGGGGGAATATGCAGAAATTGATCGGGAAAGTCCCGGTTTTCGGGATTTGCCTCGGACATCAGATGCTGGGGCTTGCGTTGGGCGGGAAAACTTTCAAGCTGAAATTCGGACATCGCGGCGCGAATCATCCGGTGATGGATCTCAAAACGGGGAAGGTCGAGATCACGACTCAGAATCACGGTTTTTGCGTGGATTCCAAATCGCTGGGAAACGAGGTCGAGCAGACGCACATCAATTTGAACGACAAAACGCTGGAAGGCATTCGCCACCGGAAATATCCGGTTTTTTCGGTCCAATATCATCCGGAAAGTTCGGCCGGCCCGCATGACAGCGACTATCTTTTTTCCCGGTTTTATCAAATGATCGACAAGGGAGTCTGGTGATGCCGAGGCGCAAGGATCTTCGCAAAATTCTCATCATCGGTTCCGGCCCGATCATTATCGGCCAGGCCTGCGAATTTGATTATTCGGGAGCGCAGGCCTGCAAGGCACTGAAGCAGGACGGATTTCAGGTGGTTCTGGTGAATTCAAATCCCGCGACAATTATGACCGACCCCGAAATGGCGGACCGGACTTATATCGAACCGATTTCCGCGGAAGTGCTTGAGAAAATCATCGAACGGGAACGGCCGGACGCGTGCCTGCCTACCATGGGAGGACAGACCGGACTGAATGTCGCGATGGAGGCGGCTCAGCGGGGGATTTTCGAGAAATACGGCGTGGAATTGATCGGGGCCAAATACGAAGCGATTCGCAAGGCGGAAGACCGCGCCGAATTCAAAAAAGCTATGCAGAAGATCGGGCTCGATCTTCCTCGGAGCGCTTTTGCCTACTCCGTTGATGAGGCGCTGAAGCATGCGACCGAAATCGGCTATCCGGTGATTGTCCGCCCGAGCTTCACGCTGGGAGGGTTCGGAAGCGGAGTCTGCTTCAACCGCGCGGAACTCGAGAGGATTGCTTCTCTGGGGCTTGAATACAGCATGATTCACGAGGTCCTGATCGAGGAATCGGTCCTGGGATGGAAGGAATACGAACTCGAAGTGATGCGGGACATCAAAGACAATGTCGTCATTATCTGCTCGATCGAAAATTTCGATCCGATGGGCGTTCATACCGGGGATTCGATTACCGTTGCCCCCGCTCAGACGCTGACGGACAAGGAATATCAGAAGATGCGGGACGCCGCGGTCAAATGTATCCGGGAAATCGGAGTGGAAACCGGCGGCTCGAATATCCAGTTCGGACTTTGTCCGAAGACGGGGCGCATGGTTGTGATTGAAATGAATCCGAGGGTGTCCCGCTCTTCGGCGTTGGCTTCCAAGGCGACGGGATTTCCAATCGCAAAGATGGCGGCGAAATTGGCGGTGGGATACACACTGGATGAAATCTCAAATGACATCACCCAGTACACGCCGGCCTGTTTTGAACCGACCATTGATTACTGCGTCGTGAAAATTCCGCGTTTCGCTTTCGAAAAATTCCCGGGCGTCGACGATACCCTGACTTCACAGATGAAATCCGTGGGGGAAGTCATGGCGATCGGCAGGACTTTCAAAGAGGCGCTTCAGAAGGGCATTCGGTCCCTCGAGACTAAGCGTTTCGGATTCGGAGGAGACGGGAGGGACGAGGTCTTTGGGGAAAAGATCAAAACGGCCGAGGCTCTCGGCAGATGGCTTTCGAAAGCCAGGAACAATCTCGAACTGCGGGACAAGATTTTCGCCTATATCGCCAAACCCAAGCAGGACCGTCTTTTTTACATCCGCTACGCGCTCCAAACGGGAGCAACCGTCAGGGATATTTATGACGTAACGGGGATCGATCCTTGGTTTTTGAGCCAGCTGAGGGAGATCCTTTCTTTGGAAGGGAATCTGCTGGAGGAAAGGAAAAAACCGTATTCACGGGAACTTTTGCTGAAAGCGAAGCGATACGGGTTTTCGGACCAGCAGCTTGCTTTTTATCAGGGGACGACCGAAGAGAAAATCCGCCGGCACCGGAAGCGGCTCGGAATTCTTCCGACATTTAAGTTGGTGGACACCTGTGCCGCGGAATTCAAGGCCTACACGCCGTATTTTTATTCTACGTACGAGACGGAAGATGAAAGTATCCGGACGAAAAAACCCAAAGTGATGATTTTGGGAGGCGGACCGAACCGGATCGGACAGGGGATTGAGTTTGACTATTGCTGCGTGCAGGCGGCGTTCGCGCTTAAGGAACTCGGCTTCGAGACAATCATGGTGAATTCCAATCCCGAGACGGTCAGCACGGATTACGACACTTCCGACAAGCTTTTCTTTGAGCCGTTGACTTTCGAGGACGTGATGAATATCTATGAGGGGGAAAAACCGGTCGGGGTGGTTGTCCAGCTTGGCGGACAGACGCCGCTCAATCTTTCGAGACTGCTTGAAAAGGCCGGGGTTAAGATTCTGGGGACTTCGTCGCGTTCTATCCATGAAGCCGAAGACCGGGACGAATTCAGAAAACTTCTGGCCAAGGTGAAATTGGCCCAGCCCCCGAACGGAATGGCCAATACGGAGAAGGAAGCGATCCGGATCGCGAAGGAGATCGGTTATCCCGTGCTGGTCCGGCCTTCCTATGTGTTGGGGGGGCGCGCCATGGAGATCGCCTATGATGAAATTCAGCTGAAGGAATTTATCCGCGTCGCGGTTGAAGTATCGGATAATTCTCCCGTGCTGATCGACAAATTTCTCGAGAATGCCGGCGAGGTGGACGTCGATTTGATCGCGGACGGAAAGCATCAGGTCGTGGGGGGACTTTTGGAGCATATCGAGGAGGCCGGTATTCATTCGGGCGATAGCGCAATGGCGATACCTCCTTTTTCGCTGGATAAGAAACTGATCGACGAAATCATGAGCAAAACGAAAAAACTGGCTCAGTGCCTTAAGGTTAAAGGGCTGATGAATGTTCAATATGCGGTTCATAACGGGAAGGTTTATTGCCTGGAGGTGAATCCCCGCGCTTCCCGGACGGTGCCTTTCGTGAGCAAGGCTATCGGAGTCCCTCTCGCGAGATTGGCCGCTAAAGTCATGGCAGGGAGGAGTCTTCGCGAACTCGGATTCGTGAAAGAAGTACCGCCGCCGTTTACGGCGGTCAAAGAATCGGTGCTGCCGTTTATCAAATTTCCGGGAGTGGATATTATCCTTTCCCCGGAAATGCGTTCTACCGGCGAGGTCATGGGGATTGACCAGGATTTTGGGATGGCTTTTTTTAAATCGCAGGACGCGGCCTATTCGAGGCTCCCCTTGGAAGGGACGATTTTTGTCAGCGTTAAGAACGATGACAAGGAAGAGATGGCGCCGATTGCCCGGGACCTCGCGGTGTTGGGCTATAAATTGATTGCGACGCGGGGCACCTATGATTTCCTTTCGGCCCGCCAGATTCCCGTCGAAAAAGTCATGAAACTGGCGGAAGGGCGACCCAATATCAGCGACTGCATCATGAACCGGGACGTCAAATTGGTCATCAACACGCCGAGCGGCAAAGGGCCGAAGCTGGACGAAGCCAAAATCCGGTCTTTGGCGGTTCTTCACGGTATTTCTTGCATCACCACGTTAGACGGTGCGCGGGCGGCTCTTCAGGCGATTCAAGCTTTTAAAAAAGAGGGGTACGCGGTGAAATCGCTTCAGGAATATCACAAGATGGAAAAAAACGGTTCGAGAAAGGTGAAATCCGTTTGAGATGCGGAAGATAAAGCCGGTCGACGAATGGGTGACGATCAGGGAGAATATCCGCCTGACACCGAGACTTCTTAAAGTTTCATTCGATTTTCCCAAACTCGCCAAAATCGCACGGCCCGGACAATTCTTGCAGATGGCTATCGAAGACGCACGCGATCCTTTCTTGAGAAGACCTTTTACGGTTTATCGGGTGAAGCGAAACACGATCGAAATTTTGTATGAAGTGGTCGGGAAGGGGAGCCGGCTTTTATCGGAGAAAAAGAAGGGGGAACGGCTCAAGATTATGGGCCCGCTCGGAAACACCTTCACCATGAGCCTTAAAAAGCGGATCCATGTGGCGGTCGGGGGAGGCGTCGGGATTGCGCCTTTTATTTTTCTCGGGCAGAGAATGCCCGTGCATTATTTTTTGATGGGCGCGCGCTCCAAGGAGGGGCTTTTGCCGAATGCCGAATTTCGGGGGCTGACCGGGAAGAAGATTTTCGCGACGGAAGACGGATCTTGCGGGATGAAAGGATTCGTGACGGCCGCTCTCGAAAAAGTAATTCGGGAAGTTGGGGATGCGGGAAAACTGTATCTTTTTGTCTGCGGGCCGAAGAAAATGCTGGAAGCGGTAATGGAAATGGCGGAGCGGTTCGGGATCGAGGGGGAAGCGTCGATGGACGAGCGGATGGCCTGCGGCATCGGGGCCTGTCTCGGCTGCATGGTGAAAACGCGGGACGGGTACAAGACGAGTTGCAAAGACGGAACGGTTTTTAATTTTAAAGATCTCTTGGTTGATTAGGTTGGTTGGTTCCTTCGTCTCAGAAATTCGCTAAAAAAAGCGAATGAATTTGCCTCCGGAACCAAAACAAGCTACTACGGAAAATAGTAAGGCAAAAGGTCTTTAAAATAAGGGAAATGGGAAGGGATAAGGGCAGATGAAGCCTGATTTGTCGGTTAAAATTAAAGATATCACATTCAGGAATCCGGTGACAGTAGCTTCCGGGACTTTCGGCTCCGAAGGGGAATATCAGGGCTGGGTGGATTATGAAAAACTGGGGGCGATTGTCACGAAGACGGTGACGCGGAAGCCTAGAGAAGGAAATCCGATGCCGCGAATTTACGAGACTCCGGCGGGAATGTTGAATGCCATCGGGCTTCAGAACAAGGGGATTGAAGAGTTTATCGAAAAGAAGATTCCTTTTTTTTCGAAAATCCGGACTCCTTTGATTGTCAATATTGCCGGAGAATCTGTCGAAGATTATGTTTGCCTTGCGGAAAAACTTTCTCATCTAAAAGAAGTCAGCGGCGTTGAACTGAATATTTCCTGTCCGAACGTGAAAAAAGGCCTCGAGTTTTGCGCTCAGCCCGGCCTGGCTTATGAAGTGGTAAGCGAGGTTCGGAGTGTGACGCCCAAATTATTAATTACAAAAGTCTCGCCGGAGGCGCATGATTTCCTGGGAGTGGTGGAGGCCTGCGTTAAGGCCGGAACGGACGCGTTCACGGCGATCAACACGATCCGGGGAATGGCGATTGACGTGGAGGCGAGACGTCCCCGGCTTGCCAATGTATTCGGAGGCTTGAGCGGCCCGGCGATTCGACCGGTGGCGCTGCGTTATGTGTATGAAATTAAACGGAGATTTGATGTCCCCGTGATTGCGGCGGGGGGAATTTGCTGTACGAATGACGCGCTTGAATTTATTATTGCCGGAGCCCATATGGTCGCGGTGGGAACCGCGAATTTCGTCGAACCCCGTGCCACGATGGAAATATTAAGCGGAATCGAAAAGTATCTCGGAGAAAGAAGACTTGAATCGATCGATGAAGTCCGGGGAACGGTGAAAGTGGATTGTTGATAAAGGAGACATTTGCAAGATGACAACTAGTGTTAACCGAGAACGGAAACGGTTTCAAGTACAGATTCTTAACCGTGGCGGTGATGCTGTCAAAAAAAGCGGACGGCAAGATCGGATTATTGTGGCTCTGGATACGCAGGATTTCTCCGAAATGAAACGTTGGGTGAAGTCGCTCAAAGGGCTTATCAGTTTTTTTAAAGTGGGGAGCGAACTATTTACGGCCTGCGGGAAGAAGGCGGTGAAGTACGTCCGCGATCAGGGGGCGGAGGTGTTTCTTGATTTAAAGTTTCATGATATTCCCGCGACGGTGGAGGCTTCCGCGAAAGCCGCGGCCGGACTCGGCGTGAAGATGTTTAACGTCCATGCTTTGGGCGGAGTTCAGATGATGCGGGCTGCGAAGCAGGCGGTGAAAGACATTTCCCCGATGCCATGGGTGCTCGGCGTGACGGTTTTGACGAGCATGGGCGAAAACGAGCTCTCTGATGAATTGAAAATTGCGATGCCGCTTGAAAGACAAGTGATTCATCTTGCCAAGCTTGCGAAACAATCCGGTCTTGACGGCGTGGTGGCTTCGGCCCGGGAAGTGAAGCATGTGAAAAAAATATTAGGGGGCGGATTCAAAGTGGTAACGCCCGGTATCCGACCGGCTTGGTCTGCCAGTCAGGATCAGAAGCGAATCGTCACTCCTCGAGACGCTTTTGCGTTGGGCACTGATTACATTGTGATCGGCCGTCCGATTACGGGCGCAAAAGATGTGAAAGGCGCCGCATTACGGGTCATTGAAGAGATTGAATAATTTCCTACTCCGGTAAATTCCTACCTTGCTTATCACAATAAAAGCGTAGTACTTCTGAAGCGTAAAATTTTCATTTTTGGATATATCAAGTTTAATCAATATTATTCAACTTCAAAACTTGAATTTCAAGTTTCGTAAAGGTATCTTTTAATTGGAGCATATAGAGACGCTTAAAAGAGTAAAAAGGGCAGGCTATATGTGTATTGAGATAGTGAGAGATTTATAGAGAGGAACCGTATGCGGGGATTTTTAAAGCAAATCTCGATGGGGGTTCTTATATTCTTTGTTTGCACCAATGTATTAGGTGCGCAGCAAGTCCCCATGAGTCTGAGTCTTACTTCGAGAATTCAGGAAGGAGAATTTTCCGTTCCCGAAAAGATTTTAATTCCCCGGGAGATGGGTTCCGTTCAGGAAGATTATCGCAGCAAGACCGGTAAACCGTTTGTTGTTTTTATCCAGGACGCACATGCGGTTGTTGATGCGCAATCCAATATCCGGGAATTGATCCGGTATTTTGCCCAGAATTACGGGATGGGATTGGTTGCCCTCGAGGGGGGAGCGGGGCGTCTGGATTCTTTGCTCCTTCGGACTTTTCCCGATGAGGGGTTGAAGAAAAAAGTCCTGGCGGATTATCTCGAACGGGGCGAACTGTCCGGCGCTCAGCTGGCCGCGGCGTTGAATCCGGAAGACGCTTCTTATTTCGGGATCGAAGACTGGCCGTTGTATGAGGCTCATTATCTCGCGTATTTGAAAGCGGCAAAAAATGAGCAAGCGGTGCTTGAGGCGCTGGATGGCAAGGAAAAAGAGCTGGACGCCGAGCGGGCGGAGGTTTATTCGACCGGACATAACGAATTTCATGAAAAAGTAAAAGCTTTCCGGGGTGAGCGCCTTTCTTTGCTGGATTTCCTGAAGTATCTTCGCTCTCAGACGACGGTTTTGGAGTTGATGTCCGGTGAAAATTATCCCCACCTCAGACTTTTAATGGATTCGATCGGGGAGGACGCAGGGCTCGATTACGCGATGCTAGACGCGGAGATTCGCCAGACGGCGGACGAGCTGCGGAAAAACTGCTCCAGGAAATTTTCAAAGCGCCAACTGATGGATTTTAACGAAAAATATCAGGAATTTGCGACGGGCCGGTCGAATCCGGCGGGTTTTCTGAAATATTTGGCCGGTTGTTCCAAGCGTTTCGGAGTGAAAATGAAGTTTAGCCTGCAGATGAAGCGCCTGCTCGGCCATGAAGAGAGTTTTGCCAATATCAAGGGTACGAGGGTTTTTGACGAGTTGGAGAATCTAATTGCCGGGGCGGAGGAAAGTTTCTGGGAAAGCGCGAAGGAAAAAGCGCTTTCGGAACGCTACGGGAAAATAATCCTTCTCCGGGATTTGGCTAAATTGGAATTGAACCGGGAAAAGTTTGAGCGTATTCAGGCGGATCCCGGGAAGTATTTTGCTCTGATCCCGGACCCCGCGCTTCTGAAATCGCATCTTGATTTTTACCGGTGCGCGCTTGCCCGAGACGAAGTTTTGCAGAAAAACCTGGAGAAATTAGTCGCCCGCGAACGGAAGAATGCGGTGATCGTGATCTTGGGGGGATTTCACCGGGGCGGGTTTGAGAAGCGGCTGAGAGAGGAGGGGTACTCGTTTTGCACCATTACGCCGAGAATTAATTCTTTGGCGGGCGCCGAGAATTACGATGCGGTGATGGAAGGCGAGTTGTCATACAAAAACTACCTCAAGACGACGTTTTATGACGCGTTCATGAGGGCTTCGGGTATGAAACTGGTTTCCGGATTGAACGAGCCCGATTTTCGGAAAGTGATCAAAGGGTGGCGGGATGGAGTGATCCGGCGGCTTGCGGACGAAGGACGGCTGGCGGAGGCGGGACGATACACGAAATACGTGGATTTGCTGATGAAAGTCTACGTCGAGAAATTCGGGACGGAAAATTTGGAGAAAAAGAACAGGGATGAGATTCTCCGGGCCGTTGAAGATGAGCTGACGCATTTTCAGGAGAGTTTTTTTGGGAAAGCATGGGCGGAAGTCCGGGCCGGAGTCGAAGATTTTACGGGTAAGCTCCGGGCGCTGGCGGACGGGAATAAAATTACCGAGAAGCAGGTGAGATCTGTTTTTGAAGAGAACTCCGACCCGTCCGCACTGGGCGCATCTTTGGGGGCGTTGATTCCGGACCTTCCGTGCGATTGGTTGAGAGACTTTGTGTTGGGGGAATTAAGCCTCGGGGATTTGGAAGTCAAGTTAGCACCGGAGATCTTGAGGGCTTCGGGATTTACCAAAATTGCCCGGGAGGATGTCCGCTCGGCACTTCAAAAGGTCGCGAAACAAACGGAACAAATCACCCCTGAAATTGCCCGGATGGATGAGGTTGTGAGGGGCGCGGATGCGTTGGATGTTTTGGTCCGGAAAACCGGTGAATTGCCGCAAGCCGATACTCCCCGGGTGACGCAACAATTGACGGAAACGCTTGTCAACAATGTCGTGGATTCCGTGACGCAGAGGATTCCGGATGCCAGTCTCCGTCAGATTGCCAGGCCCCAAGTTGCCAAGGCGATCTTGGATAGAATTCAACCGACGGACGAGGAAAGGAAATTATTGCCGGATCAAACGGTTCAAGCGGTTATTCCATTGCCGGACGGTGATAAAAAAGATGGAACCCCGTCGCTGCCAAATGGAGATGAGGAGCAGCCAGTCGATAGGCTTATCGATGTGCTTCCCGTTCAATCTGCAGCCGAGCAGGCGGTGAGCGAATTACCGGCATCTGATACACATGCAAAGGCGTCGTCTTTGGGCGGAGAGATCGGTGTGTTGCCTCTTTCTTCCATAGGGGAGGAAATGGAAGCATTCGAAAAAGAATTCCTGGACGGAACTTCTTTCAGAAGCGAAAACGCGGTTATGATGGGAAAAAAGCCCTTGGCGATGGACGATGCTCTGGCGGGATTGCTGCGGCGCTCTGCCGCGGAGGCCGTCGGGAAACTTTCGCCACGATCGCAAGCTAAATTAAATCGCGGAGACGTTGTCCGGGTAATCGCCAGGTTTGAGCACCAAGGAGAGTCTCATAGTGCGGATTTCCGGGCAGGCTTGGTTTACGGCCGGTTGATTGTGGTCCGGAAGAATCTGCTCAATCGTTTGGGAATGACACCTCAGGAGTATTTTGATCTTTTGAATCATTCCGACGGTATACGGGAGCAATTGGAGGGTCGGGAGGAAAAAGCGGGGACTGACGGAATCAAGGATCCTTATTTGGTGGTGGGATTGGAAAAGTCAGAGCATTTATTTGGAAGTGATTTGCAAGGCCATCTGCTCGGCGTGAATATTGCGCTGGGACAAGCCGTTCGCGGCGAAAAAATCACGAAAGAGGTTGAAGAGAAACTTTTAGCGGATGCAATGACTTCTGAAATGCGTGATTTCCGGCTAAGGACCGAAGTTGAAGCCTTTGATATAGAAAACCAATGGAATTCACATGAGGCCCAGGATTTGTGTCGTGAAATCCGGCAGATAGCTCAGGATTCCGAATCCGGCGGTCCCGTCAGAGCCGGGGAATGGTATTGGCGTTCAGGAGTGCTGGCATGGAGAATTGCGCAGAGGGCGGTTGCGGTCGGAGATTCCAAGACGGCAAAAAGATTTTATTCTGAGGCAGGAGAGCTTCTCGGGAAGGCAAGTGTCTGTTTTGGAAATCCAAGCTGTGTGTCGCAATTCAGCGAAATTTCGGACCGTGCGGCACATTTTTCCGAGCGGGTGAGCGCCGAAGCGGGAAATATCCCGGCGGCTGCAAGCCCTCAAAATGCTCAGAAAATCAGACCGAGACAGCGAATCGCCGCGAATACTGCTGTAGAACGTAAATTGCGATTGGTTGCTTTGATTCTAATTGCTTTGTGTTCGGTTTTTGGTGTTGCCGCTGCCCGAGTGTCAAATTTGGCGACGGGTCCGATTGGCCGGGAAACCGAGACGCAACCCACGGGTCCTTTGCAAAGATCCGGAGGAAGCGCATTACCTCGCACTATCGATACCGTTAACGATGGGGATTACGATTTGGTGGTTGTCGGTTCCACTTCTTCGGGGATTTCTTCGGCCATTGCGGCAAAGAGGGCGAATCCCAATCTTCGGATTGCCATTGTTACAAGCGCCACCGGAGACAGTTTCGAAGATATGCGGGTAAATGGTCTTGGGAATGAGGATGCGATGCGTGTGAGCGAATTACGGACCGGATTATCGGCAGAATTTAATCAGCTCGCCGCGCAGTACATGCTGAAATATCACTATCCGAAGGAACCCGGCGTCCTGAGAACATTGAAAGCGTGGGCGAATTATGACCCGTCTAACCCGCCTTCCCGTTGTGCCAAATACGCTCCGGATGCCGCGCGGTATGCGAACAAAGAGCTTTTGAGCCGCGCGAATGGGCTCGGCGGGCCTCCCATCATTTTGATCCGGGGCAGTTATGTGGAGTCGGTGATCCAATCGGAAAATGCTCCCCGGGTAATTGTTCTTGGCGGGAAGGTACCGATGAGAATTTCCGGGCGGACTTTCGTGGATGCGACCCCTTCGGCGGATCTTGCCCGGAAATGCGGCGTTCAATACCGTTTGGGGGATGATTCCGCTTACTATTCTGATCAAACCGGTATCCCTCCTGCGCCGACGGAAGAAAATCACTATCGCACCGCAACGCAGGCTTTGTCTCCGCTTCTAACACTCAGAGAATATCAAGGAGAGATTCCTCAGGCGGCGAGAGCCGTGAATCATCCGTATTATGAATCTTCCGGAGCTGCCGCCCAATGGCAAAATTTTAAAGCAGCGGCGGATCAGTTAAGGGCGAGGGGAAAATTCCCGTCCTGGAGATCGACGTGGGCATACCAGAGCGGTGTTCTCGGAGGCGGCTATTATGAGTTGAATGAAAATCAGGATATCGTGACGCTGCCGAACGGTGCGAAAGTTTTTGTCGGTACGGATTATTTGAATCCGCAGGATGTTCATGACTACATTTACTATCCCGAGAAAAGACCCGAGATTACGCAAAGAGCGTTTTCGAATTCGTTGAATTGGCTGAGATATCATCAGGAGGTTATGGGGGACCCTATCGGACTCGGCGAAGTTCATCAACAGGGGGATTCGGATTCTCGGACGGTTTATTTGCGAGAGGGGGTCCGAATCAAAGGCAATACGACTTATCAATCCAGCCAGCCCATTGCCGGGGCAATGTCTTTTAGGGAAATGAAACGTGTTTTGGAGGTCCCCGAAGAACATTCCGTGATGACTTTCAGCTATATGGCAGACGCTCATCATGCCTATGTGGACCGGGGCGGAAATATGAGAGGCGGGTTTTGGCATGCGACTCCCGGAAAAGATCGCAGGGGGACGCCCATCATCGAAATGCCCTATGACGCGTTGTCTCCCTCTGGGATTCCCGATTTGCTGGTTACGGAGGCTGTTTCGACGGATCGTGACATGTATGCGATTGCGCGAATGGAGCCCGCGAAAGCGATGCTCGGCCAGGCGGCCGGCAATGCGGTTGCGTTGTCTCTTGCGACCGGGCGCTCATTAGATAAGGTGGACGTTTCTGCTCTGCAGAAAATGCAGACGGAACAAGGTGTGCAGGTTTTTTATCATGATCTTGGCGATCAGACGGTCGGTGCCAGAACTTATGAGATTCGGGATCTTACGGTTCCCAGAGTCGATCTTACGCAAGATGAATTGCTGGCGGTTGGAAACCCGGCCCGGGTTCAGGTCAGGGCTAGTCCTCCGGCAGGGTTCGGCTTGCTGGGGGCGGTCGCGGAATGGGGCGGAGTGCGATTGCCGGGCATAAGATCTGAGGGAGCGGAGCCTGTTCGCGAGGGTGCTCTATCTTCCGAATTGTCCGAGGGACTCGAGAAGATTTCCGGGCCTTTCGGACCCGATCGGGCTGCAGCCGTTTCGGCTTCATCGCTGGGAAATTCGAGGGAAGGCAAAAGTCTGCTGGAACGAACGTTTTCGGCCGCCAAGAGGTTTGGAGCGGGCTTTTGGGACCGGATTTCTGAAACGCGACGACGCGTGTGGGGACAGGTGAATTATATGGCCCGTCATCCGATGGAATTTTCGCGCGTTTTTCTCCGAATTTATTTTTCGAAGGCCTATGCAAGGCTTAAAAGGATGGGTATCGTGGGAAATCCTGTAGTGGAGGATTCCCTCATCGCGCCCATCAGTACCAACATTCTAAACCGGAATTATGGTGAGCGGGGGATTTCCGGTTTTATGTATTTCCAATCGGCTGAATTGAGGGCTTCAAGAAAGATTCTTTCCCGCGAGGGAATCATTGAAGCGCTGGCCCGGAAGCTGAGAATATTCGGAGCGGAAGAAAGAATGCTGACGGAATTTTTGGAGAGATTCAGCCGTGAGTTGGGTTTTGGCCGTTTTGGTTTTAATGGGCTTTACGATTATTTCCACGGGCAGGCCGCCGCGCTTTATGGTGTCCTGTCCCGAATAGCCGTCCGGGATGATGAAAAGGCCGTCATGATTGGCATGGATGCCGAGAAATTAAAACTGGCGTTTGATTTGTTGCATCCCGGCCGCGAAGCGGGTTATTTCTATCTGAGCCGGACTAAAATGATGTCGCCGGAAGAAGCGAGAGTGCTTTATGCGACCCGTGAAGCCGTAATCGGTCCCGGAGAATACACGAAAATTGTGAATGAAGAAACTCAGACGAGACGTCAGTTTCAGTTTTCGGATAATTCTCTTTTAAATTCGGTCATGTTTCAAATTGTTAAAAAGGCACAAAAGATTGCAATGGAAACAGGCGAGAGTTTTGAAGCGGTTTTTGCCGGGCTTTTAAGAAAAGAATTTGAAGAGAGGTCTATTCAGAATGAGCGGCTGGAAAGAGAGCATCTCAATCTCTTTGGCAATCCAAACCCGGAATTGGACGCTGTTTTGCGGGAGGAAATCCTGGGGAACCGTTTTTTTCTACGGGCGGTGGCATTGTTCGAAGGTTTTTATGATTCCAATCTGAGAGAAAATGACCGGATCGTTATTCCCGATGTGGGCGTGACGGCGTCCCAGCCTTGGCTTCTATACGGTACTTTGGAATATTTAAAACAATTGCGGGAAACAGACCCTCGTTTCAATGAGTTGACGGAATCTCAACGGGAAATGGTGAGAGATTTGCAGGCGAAGAATAAATCCGTCCGGATTGTTCTTTTGTCGGGACGATGGGAAGACGAATGGGGAGATGTCCCTCATGGGCCGACGTTGGAGGGCGATACCGTTCCGTTTTCGCTGACTCATTTGGTGGAAATATTTCAAAGTGCGGGTGTCAGGTGGGAACAATTTGAAACCGGAACGGATTTGATCCCTGCGGCATTGTCGGCGGAAGATCAGATTCGGGCTTATCTGACATCTTTGATTACGAGGAATGCTTTTCTGGAGAAAATGCAATCTGAGGCCCGGTCGTTGGGAACGGAGTTTGAACCGGAAATTGGGAAAATACTGATTGATGAGAGAGGTGATGTGACTTACCGGAATCCACGCGCTGTCAATATTTTGAATCTGCCTGCGGAAAAATTCGGGAGTGCTGACGGCAGAGCGGTGAATCCTCTCCGGTTGTTATTTGAAACGGCCGGAGAAGTGTTCGGACGGCATGGGATAAGCGAAACTCCGCTGGTTTCCGCGATAGGTTCCACCACTTATCTTTTAGACGAAACGGGCCTTCCTGACTGGGGCAGGATTGATGATATCGATCTGCGTTTGCACACGAAAGAAATGCTAAATGCTTCAATTCAGAAAGAAATTCTGGACGGTTTCTTGACGAAATTGCAGGCAGCGCTGGGGAACAGGGCGGAAGGGACCGCGGAGGAATTAAACACGATTTATGACCGGACAACCGGTCATGGATATCCCGTGAGCCTGTTTTTTGCCGAAAGGAATTCGTTGTTCGGGGCGGGGAATGAATGGGACCGGTTCCGGCCGGGGCAAATTTTTTATGGAGACATTTCCAACTTGAATAGGATTTCTTCGGCTGAAGTTAAAATGCGCAGCGGGGATCCCAACGGGCTGCTCGTCAATGCGATTCCTTATTATCGGAGTAAATTAGCTGACGCGTTGGCGACGGAATCCGAAGGGTATACCGGCTTGAAAAATCGGAAACTTGAGATGGTTAAACGGTTATATGAAATCGCCGCCCTGAGAGGAGTTGAAAGCGATTTCCGGGAACTTTTAGATGTGTACAACCGGACACAATTTGATGAGCTGGAAGCGGATCGGGTTTGCCGCCAGGCTATTTCCCGGCTGAAAACGGATGAAAAAACCCTCCGGAGGGACCTGTCAAGGTTTTTTGAGGTTACGGAAAAAGCGTCTTCTTTGGGGGATGAGGCCGTCTATGCCGAAATCGATGCCCGGAAGCAAGAAATTATTTCCCGCCTGCGCGCAGTTTACGGGAGAGATCTGAAAAACCTTTTCGGGGATTTGGGAATGGTTTTTTCGGACGAGTTGGATGATTTCTCGCCCGGATTTTATGAGCGGGCTTACGAGATGACGGCAAACGGACAGAAACTCGAAGGCTTTGAATTAAATAATGCGCATCTTAATTTTCTGCTTTCCACTTTGAGCGGATCGAAACCTGCCTTGGAGTTCGGAAAGAATTTCATGCTGACACCGGAAGGAGAAGCAAGGGATTTTCCCTCGACTCCCGGAGGGTTTTTCCCTTCTTTGACGCTCGACACACAGGGACGGTTGATGAACCGAAGGCTTAAAGAGGTCCTTCATGTGGAATGGTTCGTTTCTCAGGCGCAGGACCCTCAGCAGATGATTGGCGATGGTTATTTCTGGGATGGGGGCGAAGTATTTGTTTATCATCTGCCCAAAATGGCGGAGACGATTGCGGCGCATGCCGAATTTCTTCGGCAATACATTCAAGATGACAATCTAATCGGGCAAATGAATTCGTTTCTTGAAAAATGGCGAAAATTGGAGGGCGGAGAAGATTCTATTGAGAGCTTAAGAAGCGAATTGAATGAATTGGTTTCGGGACTTTTTACCAATTCCCGGACTCATCGCGATGCGCTTGCCGGGATTTTATTCGGATATCCAAGATCGGATGTGGAAGCTTATCTGGAGGGTAAACGGAGCGGTCAGAATAACACGTTTCTTATCGGTGCCGGTTTTAGAACTCAAGGGGGCGAAGATGCGCGGCAGACCGTGCAAAGTTGGAGAATCGGGAAAGCAGCATTTCTCAATGCTGTTTTTGAATTGATGGTTGAAACGGAAAACAGTAAAGACGGGTTTGCCGGCGAAGTCAAAGAAGGAAAATCTTTGGGGGCCGAGGGGAGTCGTTTATACGGGTTCTCCAGGCTTTATGGATTGCTGAAGAGTTTTACGGATAACGATACGGATTTGATTCCCGCAGATGACGTGGTGGCCGATGTTCACGGGGACTTTTTCGAGTTTGATCAAATGCTGAAAGAATTATGGGCCAGGGGAATTACGGAAGCGGTCGCTTTGGGCGATTACATGGACCGCGGAAATCTGAGTTTCTATGTCTATCGCCTTCTGAGGGAGTATGAAGGGAGGGGAAAAGAAGTTGAGGGGATCGCAAGAACCGTTGTCCCTCTTATGGGAAATCACGATTTGATGTTTCTCATGGCAATGATGGGAGACGGGCATGAATTTTTGCAATGGCTCGGAAACGGCGGGATCAATGTTTTAAAAGAAGGTAGCATCAGTCTGCGCGATCCGGCTACGCAGTTTCAGACGGAAGCCGTCAAGAATCGTGAAAAGGATTTTTATCATCAGATCTTCTACGCTTACAAACATGACCGTGCTTTCCAGAAGATGGCGGCTGATTTATTTTCCGCGGTCCGCCGGAATGAACGCCTCAGGGAAATGGCCGACTGGATGAAAGCAAATCTCAGGCTTTATCACCTGGATCAGCTGGGAAGATTTTATGTGCATGCCGGTGTTCCGGTGGATGAAGAAGGGAATTCTCTTTTGGCTTACAAAGGCTTCCGGGGGCTGGCCGCGTTGGCAAAATTGGAAGAAGACCTGACGGAGGCTTTCCGCCGGGGAGATCCCGATGCCGAGGTTTTTAAGTGGCTGATGAATCCAAATTGGTCTCCGCTTTGGGTAAGGCAATGGGAAGATCGTGTAAGGGATCCGGATGGCTTTGCAGATGATATGGGTGTGTCGACGATTACGGTTGGGCATATGGCATACGGCGGAACCAAGATTGTCGAAGGCGGAAGGATTATCGTTGCGAGTCAGGGAAGCCATGCGCAAAGAATGAAAACGGGTGAGTCTCTGATTCCGCAAAAATTAACCGAATGGGCGGATCAGGCGCGTAAACACGCTCGGATTGTTTTATCCGGCCTTCCGGGTCCAACAGGGGCGTCTTTGGGTGATCTAGGAGAGACGGGTTCTTCTCAAAACCTTGCCCAGGAATTGGCGCTTAAACCGTATGACGAGCTTTTAAAGCTTGCAGGGATTGAGGTCCCTGCCGGTGAGAGTTTGGAAGAATCAATGCAAAAGGATATCTCTCTGCCGGTTGGATCCTGGTTTTCTGCTGAGGCCAAGGCACTTTGCAAGATGCTGACCGAGATTGTCGGCTTATTGCACCCTCACGTTGAACATTTCCGCGAAGACATGCGAACTGAATTTGCAAAAGATCAAAGTCCTTCTCTTTCGGAAGATTCGGCCCGACGAATTTTTGAAAGGGCCGAAGCGATTGCTCAGGCAATTGCGGAAAGCGAACGGTTGGAGGACTATCTGTCTCTGAATTGGAGCGCTCAGCCGGGGACGGATCTCAATAATGCTTCGGTCAATGTCCCTTGGTTTATTCTTCATCACATGATGGAGGACCGTCTGGTAAATATTTTATCGGTAATAGGGGGGTTTTCCCATCATATTGAAAGGCATTCCGCCGAGAAGAAAATTATAAGGGCGGATTTTCGAGTCATTAATCGCAGCGTTAAAAAATTCCTCGTTCAATTGATTCGCGCGCTTAGGATATTGTCCAAGCCGCGGGATACGATTCCCGTAAAAGTTATCAGCCGCCGCGTTGTCGAAATTGATTTTGATGCGTTGATTGCGGAATCAAAAAGGGGAAGGGCTCAATCGCTTGGGGATGGAACGAACAGGCCGTTGCTTCGGGTTATGATCCTGGAAGATGAAATGAGCCTCAAGCGGCTTTATGAAATCAGAGCTCGGGCATGGGCAAGAACAAGAGGAGGTGAAGCAGAGGTAACGGTTGCTCATTATGGGAAAGAGGCGCTTGATGAAATCAACAGCAGGATTGCGAGCGGAGACGCGGATGAGATATTTGATCTTGTTCTTGCCGATTTTGGAACGTTGATTGAAGAAACAGGTAGAGGAGGGGCGGGGGCCTGGATTGTGGAAATGCTTCAGGAAATACCGGAAGACGTGCGGCCTTTGACAGTCATCTGGAGTGCGGGAAATGATCCGATTCAAAATGTGTTCCCGGAGTTGGTGAAGAAAGGGGCCGTTTTTGAGGCTTTGGATAAGGTGAAGGGGATTGAGGCATTTGACAAAATTCTTGACGATGCTTACGGCGAACTGGTGTCGCGAGGACGGATTCCGCCCAGCGCGGGGTCTTTAGGAGAAGATCGGCTTTCGCAATTGGGGCCGCTGGAATCGATTGAGATGGAAGGGGTGGTTGTGGATGTTCCGGCATTTTACAAAGAAAGGGCGGAGGCCATGCTGACGGAAATCGGTTTGGAAAAATCCCGTCCCGGTGCCGTTTATTTTCTGATTCGCCCGATCGACGCGTTAAGAGTATTGGCTAACCGCTATGGGATTAAAAGCGGGCATGTCCGTATTTCTGTCGGTGATTATTATTACGTTGATAAATCACAGGATGGCTCAGCTTTGGAGATAGGCCTTCCGAAATACAGCGTGCTGAGCGAAGGGTTTCAAACTGACCTGAGCCGTCTTTTGGCAGTTGCATTGGAATCTATAAGTAATACCGGCGCCTTCTCAGCCCCCTTAAGGGCGGATTCAATAGAGGAAAGCATGCGAAAGCTCCGTTTTAGACGTTATCTTCAAGGCGAGGGAAGTGCCTATCCGATTCCGGCAGGACGCGAAAAAGCCTATTATTCGGGAAAGAAAATACCAATTTTAAGAGATGTCGCGATGAGCGGAGGGGTGTTGACAGGCGGTAAATCGGACGGTGGACTTAAGACAGACAAAGGGAAGAATTATCTCTGGGCATCGCAGGATCCCGGTTTAGCTGAATGGCACGGAAGGGCGGGAAAGGGAGCGGTTTTAAGATTTAATAAAGAAGCGGTAGACAGAGATTTCCGAACGGGTTCCGGTTGGCAGTTTGGATTGGTCAATGAGGTAATGATTTTTGATTCTCAGGGAGGAACCGTTGAGATCCCTCTTACGAGCGATTATTTGGAGGAAATTCTTGCGTTTGATAGGGCGAGCGCGGAGGAATTAAGAAATTTGTATCCGTCCATCTCTATTCGGCTGATTGAAACGCCGGAAGATGCCGAGGCGTATCTCAGGGAAAATGGCGAGATGACCAATGAAGATTTGGAACAATATTATTTTTCACCTGAAAATCTTGCCCGTTCGGCAGAAAAGAAAACGGATCTTGATTTTGAAGCATTGGCCCGGTACATCGGTTTCGCTCCTGAGGAGATTCGGTCTTTACCGTACGGGGAATCTTATTTGCTGATTTCGAAGCTTTTTGCACAAAAAGCCGGAGAGGTTCAGAAGGAATTGGATCATCTTTATCAAATACGGGGAGATCTTGAGAGGTATAAGGTTCTTCTGGCGAGGGAAAAACAATCAGGGCGTGAGAGAATGGATCCATATGCTCTGAAGACATTGGATTCGCTTCGAGCGGAGTTCGGGGAAATTGATCCTGATGCGGAAGAAGCCAGATTATCTGAAGAAACCGTGCGTCTCAATCAGTTTATGGAGACGTACAAAGTGTTTAAAGCACAAGCAGCTATTCGATCGGAGGCTTTTCGGGTCGGAATCCCTCCGAGCACTGAAACCCGCATTTATCTTAGGACTCCTGAAGTTGAGGGCTCGTCATTGGGCGAAGATCCGGGAGTCGGCCCAATTTTGGTTGATCGGGAATCGGGAAAAATCCGGTACCGGAATCACGTTCCGATAGAAAATTATGATCTTCCGGTCCGGATGTTCGGTGAGAAGGCCGAAGGGCTGAATTTGGTCCGTCTGATGAAGGAGGCCGCGGAGGAAGTCCTTGGAGAAAAACCCCTGGTCGCGGTGACGGGCTCTCTTACTTATCTTTTTAAAGAGGACGGAACTTTGGATTGGGAAAGGATCGGGGATTTTGACTTTTGTATTTATTCTGGCACCAAGGCGGTTGATGGGAGTCAAATTGCCCGTCGATTTTCGATGCTGCTGGCTGAAAAGCTCGGGAAAGAAGGGGGCGGCGGGAATTGGGTCGTGACGCCGGTCCGGAAATATGAACTGCATGTTTTCACCGGCGAATATTCCGAGCTTTCATACCGGCAGAGCCATGTGCCGGTCGGGTACCGGCTGGGAGATGTTTTTTACGGAACGACAGCCGAATTGAATCGTGTTTTATCGGAAATAGGAGCTGAAAATATTATCCGGGAGGGGATTCGTTATTGTAAAAACCGTCTCGCGGATGCCCGAGAGGGATTCATTGTAAGAAGGACGATGCCGGGGAGCCAGTTGATGATGCCGCTAAGCATGGTCGCGAGCCAGGAAGTTTTTATTGAACCTCTGATACTTGATCACGTTAAAAAAATGATGGAGGTCGCTTATTTAACGGGGCGGGATGATTTGTACCATGATTTTCAGAAAAAGTACGATTTGCTCAAGAAAGGTGATTTCAAAGGCAGGAAAAAATCCGCAATATTAGATGAGGTTGGAATTGGATACCGGGAACTATCGGAGGTTTCCAAGGCGTTGGACGCTTCGGGCGAAAATCCTTTTCTTCGTTTGATCGAATGGGGTCCGTCAGTTTCAGGGGATGGCGTATCTGCCCAGTCGCTTGGCAAAGTGACGGGAGTGACCGTAGAAAGGGCTTCCCTGGGAGATGAGGATGTTACGCCTGAGCCGGCAAAACCCGGGATTTCGGACGAATTTAAAGAATATGTGTTTGAACCGCTTTCTTTGCCTACTCTGCTTTTGAAACCTACCGTCAGAGACACGGTTTTTGAGGCAGGATTTCGAGATCCCGGTTTGATTCGCAAGCCGGGTGATTTTTCTCCCACTATGCGGCTTGCTTTGGAAAGTCGTGCGCGGGAAAGAGCTTTTGAAGCCGGTCAGAGAATGCAGAGCAAGGAACTGTTGGGGGCTTGGCTTGGAAAGGAGAAGTTTTTGAATGTAAATATCTCGGACCGCTCCAAAGAGGAACTGGGCCGGGCTTTCCGGGAAACCGGAAAGGAAATTCTGGGAGCTGATATTTCAATGAGCGGAGAGGAAATCCTGTCTTTTCTGCGGCGGATTATGCTGGCGGAGGAGGGGTTATTTTTTGATGCCGACGAATTTACTTTTGATGTGTTTGACGAGCGTGGCTTGACGGAAGGAGAACCCGCCCGTCAAGCGTTCCAAATCAGGATATTGCCGCATCAGAAAAAGTGCGAGATTTCGGGTGAGAGCGGTGCGCTAATAGGTGAATTTCCTCTCGGCAATGATTTTGATCCTTTAACTGCGACTTTGGAAAATATCAAAATCAAAACGGAAGAAGGTGACCAAAATTTGATTGCGTACTGTTCCCGTCAGGGATGGCTGCCTTACGGTATTACGGAGGAGGATCTCGGGCGAGAGTATTTTGTAGCCGAAACCCAGTTCAGATTTGAAGCAAAAGGCGGGGAAGCGATGTTCGTACCTCTGGAAATAGGGCGGAGAAGATTTGAAGCCTCGATAACCGATTCGGGAATTATTTGGAATAAAGCCGTAGGATTATTAACGAAGGAGCTGCGAGAGGATCTTGCCTTCGGCTTCGGCGATACGGTGAGTCGATGGTTGGGCGGTGGGGGGAAGGGGCTCTTTGCCAAAGGGCATTCTCACCCCCTCACTCAGGGCGTGGCGCCCGTTGAGGGACAAAAGGGAATGCATGCGGGTGATATTCGCGCCGCCGTCGCGGATTGCGCTCATGCGGACCGCCGGCTTGCACATGTGATCATTGAAACTTTGGAAAGCAATAAATGGATTGTGCGATTCTATATCCCTAAATCTACGATGGATTGGAGTGTGGATTTGAATGACATGAGCTATTTTGAAGAAATGGAGAGGAATTTCGATCAGTATTTTGACACGAGAGAAGTCATTGTTGCTGCTGAAGGGCTTTCCTTGGGCGAGTCTGTTTCAGGAGTGATTCGATCGGTTGGGGAAGATAATTTCCTGACGCAGTTGACCGGAATTCCGGCCGGGGAGTTGAGTGAGAAGATTCAGGCGATGGAATCCGTGGATGAAATCCATGAGTTTCTGCTTGGGACGGTCAGGGCAAGATTTGAGAATATCCGGGAAAGTATGATCGCGGATGTTAAGAAATTCGGGAGGGTTTTGGACGGGCGATATCCCGAAGCGGAAGAATTGCTGACGGCGGTTTTTTCGGATGCGTTTGAGGAAGCTCTCGGCCGTTTAGCGGATCAATGGAGCGAAGAGACCGGGGCCGCTTATTCTGAGGAGGATTTTTCGAGACTGGTTTTGAATGTGCGGCTTGCCGTATTTGGCGGGACGGCTTCGGTTAAGGCTCTTGCGGCGGGATTGGAAGGAAATCCGGATATCAGTCCGGAAGCGGTCGCGCATTATTTAGCGCGGATTCAGCAGGGAATGGATGCCATGCTCCGGGATTATGGACGGACCCAGGTGAATTTGGCGCTTTCGTTTCGTGACGGCGATGAAGAAGATATCCGGGATGTCCTTTCTCAGATTCAGGGATTGATCGGGATGCTGTTTCTGTTCCATGGACGGAGCCAGCATGTCCGGATGCCGGATTGGAGGGGACTTGGGACGGTGGTTACGAGGCTTGTCAATATGAAGGACAAACGAAATAGCCCGGAGGCCGTTCTTTCGGGGATTCAGGATATCGCGGGACAGAATCTCGGTGTGCTGACCGCCAATCGGGACGTGTTCCCGGCTGATTCCTACGGGAAAGGGCTCCCCGTGGTTGCCGCGGATCCTGAAGCGGTTGCCCAGAACCTGAAAAAGGCTTATCTTTGGTCTGCCGCCGCGGTTGTCGTCGCCGTGGCTCTTCTGAAGGAACCCAAAGAGATCCTTCAGAGCGAAGAATCCCTGAAGGCGTTTCTCGGGAAATATTTTCCGCAGGAATTTTCGGATTTGTTTTCGCTTGAGAACGGTGTGTTGACGATAAAAGTCAATGCTCTGACGGAGGCCATCAAAGCGGCCGAGAAGGTTGCCGCGGCCGCATAACACGGTTGGTCGCGGTTTAGTTTTCCGTTTCCTTTTCCGCCGCTAATTCTTTCACGACGTGAAGCCACAGAAAAACCGCGGCGGCGATCAGCAGGGCTCCTTCGGCATACTGCCGAAGAAACCATTTCAGCGGCCCCATCGTGGTCGCGCCCAATGCCGCGGTTGCGATCCCCCAGATTTTCAGGCTCGGGAGCCATGAAGGCGCGTTTTTATCCTTAAAAGGCCAGAATCCCGGCGGGCTGACTTTTCTGCAGAAGTTTTCGAGCGTTTCCCGCGGGACCGGCCGGGTGAACAGAGTCGCGGGCAGCCAGAACAGGGCGCTTGCGAGGACCATGAACAAGAGTTCAACCAGGGGACTGGCGGGAAGACCGAGCGCTTCAAGGCAGAACGGTCTTAAGAGAATAACGGGAAGGCTTACGGCCATCGCGACGATTTCGCTCCAGGGATTGATGCGCCACCAGAACCATCGAAGGAAATAAACGGGGCCGATAGCGGCTGTGAGGTTCAGAATAAAAGTAAAAACCTGCCCGATGCTCTCCGTGTAGAAGGCGACGACGGTGGCAAGAACGGCTAGCCCCGCCGAAGTCAGACGCGCGATTTTCACATAATGCGAATCGGGAGCCGAAGGTTTGAGAAAGCGCTTATAGAAATCATTCACGAAATAGGAAGATCCCCAATTCAGATGAGTGCTCATGGTGGACATGAACGCGGCAAAAAAGGAAGCGATCATCAGTCCTTTTAAGCCCGGCGGTAACAAAAGGGTTATCAACCGGGGATAAGCGCGTTCGTGATCCGTGAGACCCGGGAGAAGAATGAGGGAAGCGAGTGCGGTCACGATCCAAGGCCATGAACGGAGGGCGTATTGCGCGATATTGAACCACAATGTGGCGAGAGTGGCCTGTTTTTCGTTTTTGCAGGAAGCGATGCGCTGGACGATAATGCCGCCGCCGTCCGTGTTCTTCCACGCCCACCATTGAATCAGAATCAAGCCCAGAAACCATCCGAAAGGGGAGTTTAAAATTCCGAGAGGCGTTTCGGCTCCGTTCGTGGGAGGGATGAAACTGAGTTTGTCCGTCGAACTCAGCCCGCTCAGAATCGCGTCCACGCCGCCGCAGGCCCTCACGGCGAAGAAGGCAAGAAGGAACGCGCCTCCCACGGCGATGATGAATTGAAAGAGGTCCGTGAAAATGACGCCCCAGTAACCGGACAGCGTCGCGTAAACGGCGGTGAGCGCGATACAGAAAATAATCGCTTCGGCTTTGTTCCAATGAGTGGTTTCCTGCATGACTTTGGCGAGGCCCGTTACCGGCCAGGCGCCCATCACGAAGGCGTTGTAAAAAATTCCCCAATAGAGGGCTTTGAATCCGCGCAAAAAAGCCGCGGGTTTCCCGCTGTAGCGGGTTTCGACGAATTCCACCTCCGTCATAACGCCGGCCCGCTTCCAGAGCTTTGAGAAAAAGAAAACGGCGAGCATGGTGCTGAGCGCGAGCGCCCAGATTTCCCAGCTTCCCCAGATGCCTTTTCGGCGGATGATTCCGGTCACAAGCAGGGGGGTATCGGAAGAAAAGGCCGTTGCGGCCATGGACGTTCCGGCAAGGCACCAGCCGAGTTTCCGGTTTGAGACGAAGTAGGATTCAATGCCTTCAGAGGCTTTCCGGGTCAGGACGATTCCGATGAAAAGGCTGGCCAGACAATAGGCGGCGACGACCCACCAATCAATGGCCTGCATCGCGCGCCTTTCCGGGGATGATTTTCCCGAGTATCGCGGGCCGGGTTGCTCCGGTTGTCGCGGGCAGATGATTTATCTTTCCTTCGAGTGCCCTGAGCGCGAAGAAAGCGAATGCGGCGGGTTCTTTTGCCTGAGCGGGAATTCCGTAATCTTCGATTGAGCGAACCGGGATGGGAGAAGAGAGTATTTTCAAAAATGACATCAGGGTTTTATTCAACGCGCCTCCTCCGCTCACGATGATTTCGGAGACCGGAGAAGTAATGAACCGTTTGTAAGATAGATGAATCGTATGCGCCGTGAAATAAGTTAAAGTCGCGATCAGAATTTTTGGGCAACCGTTTTTGAGACGGTGGGGGATGAAATGTTCGTTAAAAAGTTCTCGGCCTGTCGATTTCGGCGGGGCTTTTCTGAAATAAGGATGATTTGCCATTTCACGAACGGCGTTTATGTCTACCGCGCCGGAAGTGGCGATTTTTCCGTCGGAATCAAAACTCAGGCGGCCATTTGTTGTTTTTTGAACGGCCCAGTCGATTAGGCAATTTCCGGGGCCGGTATCAAAAGCAACGGTGCGGACCGATTTGCCCGTAACGGTTACATTCGAAATGCCTCCGATATTCTGGAGCGCCCGGGCCTTTCCGGCTCCGAAGAAATATTCGTCAAAAAAAGGGATGAGCGGAGCGCCCTGGCCGCCGGCCGCGATATCCCGCATCCGGAAATCCGCCACGACTGGGATTCCCGTCTTTTCGGCGATGACGGAAGGCTCTCCGATTTGCAAGGTGTTTCGCGGCCGTTCATAGGGGCCGTGATAAATTGTTTGCCCGTGCGAACCGATGACTGAGGTTTTTCGGAATGAAATTTTTGATGCTTTCAGGAATTTTACCGCGGCGTTTCCGAAAAATTCTCCGAGGACGATATTTAATCTTGAGATTTCACCGGCATTAAGCGAAGGGCCGGAAATGATCTTATTCGACAGAGATTTGGGGAAGGGATAAGTCCGGTATTTCAGGATGTTGAAGTTTTTTTTCTGAAAACGGCAGAGGGCGAGCGATGCGCCGTCACCGGAAGTCCCCGACATCAATCCAATTGCTAATTTTGCCATTAAGGCGCATCCTTTTGGTTAAGAAAAACTGCTTTCCGGAGCGTATTAATTTTTTGAGAACGCTTTCGGGTCGCGTCCGAGAAAAATTACTAACGAGCAAGAAGGATGCGAGTTTTGGCTGATGGCCAAGCATCCTTCACGCGCAGTGTAGCGGAGGAAACAGTTTTTCTTAATCTTTTCATAATTGGTTAAGAGCCCTTCGCAAAAATCCGGAATTCTCTTTAAGTTTTTGTACGGCTTCTTTGTGCCCTAAGCCCTTCTTTGCCATCAAGATCGCGGTTTTCGCATTCCCACCGGATTTGAGGAAATAGGCCTCCGCTTCTTTCTCTGGAACTTGCGCGAGTCTTTGAATGATCCGGACGGCACGGGCTTTGAGTTTTTGGGATTTCGGCTGAAGGTCGACCATCCAGTTTTGATAGATCTTTCCCATCCGGATCATGGAGCCGACGGTCAGCATATTGAGGATCAGTTTTGTCGCTGTCCCCGCCTTGAGGCGGGTGGATCCCGTGATGACTTCCGGGCCGATTTTCGGCGCGATGAGGCAATCGACCTTCCCTTTCATGGGGGAAGCCGCGTTACACGCGATTAAAATCGTGCGGGCACCCGTTTTCTTTGCGGCTTGAAGGGCTCCCTCGACAAAGGGCGTCACGCCGCTAGCCGCGATCCCGACTAAGATGTCGTTTTTCCGTAACTTTTTCCGGAATATCCTTACCGCTTCGTTTTTCCGGTCTTCGGCGCCTTCCCGGGAATGGAAAACGGCCTGTGACCCGCCGGCCATAACGGCCTGCACGAGCCGGGGCAGCGTATTGAACGTGGGAGGGCATTCTGCCGCTTCGATAACGCCTAATCTGCCGCTGGTTCCGGCGCCGGCGAAAAAGAGCTTTCCGCCTTTTTTCAGGGAAGAGACGATCAGAACAATCCCCCGTTCGATCTTGTTTTTGATTTTCCCGACGGCTTGAGGGACGGTCCGGTCTTCCCGGTTAATGATGTCGAGAATTTTTCCGGTAGGAAGGCGATCAATATCCTTCGAGCGGGGATTGGTTTGTTCCGTCGGAAGTTTTCCGTAATTGATTTTTTTCATTTTTTCAAAAGGAGAATAACACGCCGGAAAAAATCTGGCAAGAAGGTTGGGGGTTGCCAAAGGTTTGCCTGCCGCCGCTACGCTTCGGTGAAGGATGCTTGGTTGACAGCCAAAGCTCACAGCCTTCATTCTCGCTGGTATTTTAAAAAATGTGCCCCAAAAACAATTTTTAAAATAATACGCTTTGGCAAACAAATTTTTTTCGGTCGGAGTTTGATGAGAAAGGATTTCTGAAAAGTCTTTTCGTGAAATGATCCGGTCCGTTTGTGTTGCTTTGAGAGGTTGAGCGAATTCAGATTTAAGAATCGTGAACAGAATTTTTGGCGAAAATAGCCGAAAATCTAATGAAGGGGTGTCTCTGTACCAAAATATCGGAGCGAGTGAAAGGGGAAGCAATGCGATTGAAAGAGATGGTCGGGCAAAAACTCATGATCGGAGTTTCCGGGGCCGAAATGACGGACGGAATGGCGGAGATTTTCCGGGAGACGCATGCCGGAGGGGTTATTTTCTTCCGCCCCAATTTTTCCGATGCCAAGGGGTTTAAAAAGCTGATCGCGGATTTGGAAAGCACTCTGGGCCGGAAATTGATCGTGGCGGTGGATCATGAGGGAGGGCGCGTGATTCATCTGACCGAAGGGGTTACGGTGTTTCCGGATAATCTTGCGCTCGGGAAAACCCGGGACGAGTCTTTTGCCGAACGGCAGGGGGCTATCGAGGCTTTAGAACTCCGGCGTTTGGGAATCGATCTGAATCTTGCGCCGACCCTGGATGTCCTGACCGAGAATTTCAGCCCGAATATCGGGATCCGTTCCTACGGAGGGAATCCGGACTGGGTCTCAAAGCTCGGCGCGGCAAGGATCAAGGCCATGCAGGCCGGAGGACTTTCGGCGTGCGCGAAACATTTTCCGGGGCAGGGCCAGTCTCCTCTCGATGCGCATTTAAAACTGCCCGTTTTGCCGACGACCTGGGATGAAATGAAAAGGGTGCACATCAAGCCGTTTGTCGAAGCTATTCGGGCCGGGGTGGACACGGTGATGTCTTCGCATCCCGTTTATCCCAATCTGGATCCCTCGCCGCGGACGCCGGCGACTTTCTCGAGGAAATTGGTCCGGGAATATTTGCGTGAAGAATTGGGGTTCCGCGGCCTGATACTCAGCGACGATCTTGAGATGGGAGCCCTGAGCGAAATCGCATCGATCGGGGAATCCGCTTGCCGGGCTGCCGAAGCCGGGCATGATTTTATTTTGGTTTGCCACAAAGCCGAAGCGCAGAGGGAAGCGTATCATGCGCTATTGGACGCTTACCGGTCCAAGCGGTTGAATTCGGTCGAGCTTGAAGAAAGCGTTGCGCGGATCCAAGCTTTCGCGAAAAAAAGGCCGGAAAGGTTCTCGGGCGGAACGCTTTGCCCGGAATCCGCGGGGAGCGGCCTTGCCTCGGAAATCGCGAGAAAGGCTGTGAAGGTTTTCAAGAATCACAAAATGCTTCCGCTCCGGATTTATCGTTCGGGAGGCCGAACCTTGAGCGTGATTTTTCCGAAGCTTTCCTCTTTGAGCCGGCAGGTGTTAATTGAAGAGGAATGTCTGGATGAAAGAAGTTTTATCCGGAAAACTTTTTCTTCGGCCGGTGTCGTGCCGAAAGCAATCGAGATCATTCCGTTCGATCCTTCGGACGGGGAAATTAAGGAAACGAGCGAGAAGGTTCAGGCAAGTGATTTGGTCGTTTTCTTCTGTTATGACGCGCACCTTTATCCTCAAACGAAAAAACTCCTGGATGAGATTCAATCCACGATGGAGCGCTGCGTGATCGTGCTTTTGCGGGATCCTTATGATGACGAATTTGTCAAGCCGGAAGCGGCCTGCGTGACGGCGTTCGGGTTTCGGAAAGCGCAGATTGAGGCCGCGGTCGAAGCGCTTTTTTCGGAAAATTCCTGAGGCGGGGAATTGAGATGGCAAAACGGCGGCGGCGAAAAAAACGAAAAACGGGGAGGCGGAAGCGTAAGGGGTTGAAAGCCCTTCTGAAGCTGACCCGGAAACGGAAGAAACTGCTCTCGCAGATCGGCATGGCGGCCGGCGTACTCGGAGTCTCGTTCTTTCTTTATGCGATTCCCTCCATGGGAGGGGCCGGGTTGATCGAAGGGATTAAGTCTTTTGCGGAAGATCCCGAAGGATTTATCGGCCGGGGGGCCGCGTTGTCGCGGGTTGCGGGAGAATCGAGGCCGGTGCCTGTTTCGAAATCTTCGGTCGCCGGATCGGGGAAGGAAATAATTCCCGGAATTTTCAAAGGGGTTTTCCGCGAGAAGCCGAAACTCACTTTCATTATCGATGATATCGGATACACTCTGGAGAATCAGCCGCTTCTGCAAAAACTCGGCAGGAGGGTCACGTATTCCATTATGCCGTTGCTGCCGTATTCCGATGTGTTTGACGAGACGGCAAAACGCCAGGGGGCCGAGATCCTTCTGCATCTTCCCATGGAAAGCGTCAGCGAAAAATTTCCGGGCCCCGGCTTGATCACAAAC
>JAKQXH010000068.1 GCA_029561555.1 Candidatus Omnitrophota bacterium | reverse complement strand
TGTAGCTCGAAAGCACCCGCGCGATGTCCCGCACCTCTTCCCGCTTTCCCATCTCAATGTCCTGAGGCCCGAGATAGAGGGTGTTGCCCCCCATCTGCACCATGCCGACATGGAAGGACGCCCAGGTCCGCGTGGAGGCTTTCTCGAAAATAAGTCCCAGTGTCTTCCCGCGCAGTTTCTGGGAATAGACGGACGGATGCTTCTTGATCCGCTCCGTAAAATCCAGCAGAAACCGGATCTCTTCCAGACCCAGATCTTTGATCGTGATTAAATTTTTCATTCGCACCCTACTTCCGAACGTTCGCCAAAACTTTATCCAGAATAAACAGCCCGCGGTTGAGGAATGTCTTGGAGACGATCATCGCCGGCATAATTCTCAAAACCGTCTCGTGCGTGCAATTGATCAACAGCCCCGCATTGAGACATTCTTCCGCGATCTTCGCGCCCGGGATGCTGAGGTCCATCCCCAGCATGAGCCCCATCCCGCGGATTTCCCTGATGAAGGAATATTTCGTCTTCAGTTCTTCCAATTTTTCCCGGAGATAAGCGCCCATGATTTCGGTGTTCCGGAGGAGCTTCTCTTTCCGGATCGCCTTGAACACCCCGAGCGCCGCCGCGCAGGCCAAAGGGTTCCCGCCGAATGTCGAGGCATGCGTCCCGGGCGTGAGAATTTCCCCCTTGATTCTCCGGTTCACGACCAGCGCGCCGATCGGGACCCCGCCCCCCAGCGCCTTGGCCAACGTCATCAAGTCCGGTTCGATCCCGTAATGCTGATACGCGAAAAATTTTCCCGTCCGCCCCATCCCGGTCTGCACTTCATCGGCAATCAGCAGCAGGTCTTTTTCGTCGCAGATCCGCCGGATTTCCCGGACATACTCCGGAGAGGCCACGTTAATTCCACCCTCGCCCTGAATCAGTTCCAGCATCACCGCGACGGTTTTGGGGCCGATCCGTTTTTTGAGCGCCTCCAGGTCGTTGAACGGGACGTATCCGAATCCCTCCGGCAGGGGAGCGAATCCCTCCTGATACTTGGTCTGCCCCGTCGCCGTGATCGTGGCAAGCGTCCGGCCGTGAAACGAATTCTCCATGGTGATGATTTCGTAGCGTCCCGTCGCCGAACCGTATCTCCGCGCGAATTTGATGGCCCCTTCGTTGGCCTCCGCCCCGCTGTTCCCGAAAAAGACCCTCGCGGGAAACGACGCTTCGGAAATGGCCTCGGCAAGCCTCGCCTGCTTGGGATTCAGAAAATTATTCGAAACATGAATCAGTTTCCTCGCCTGATCCTTAATCGCGCTCACCACCGCGGGATGCGAATGCCCGAGGCCGGAAACGCCCCATCCCGGAAAGAAGTCCAGATACTCCTTCCCCTCCAGGTCCCAGACGCGGCCGCCCTTCCCCTTTGCCAGACAGACCGGAAGCTGGCGGTAAGTCGGAAGGACAAAAGTCTCGTATAGTTGTTTGATGTCCTGATTTCTCATAGAAACAGCCCGGGTTACAAAATGATTTCGGTACCGATTCCTTGGTCCGTAAAGATTTCAAGAAGCAGCGAATGCTTGATCCGTCCGTCGATGATGTGCGCTTTTTTCACGTCCCCCTGCAGGGCCGCGATACAGGCCCTGATTTTGGGGATCATTCCGCCGCTGATCACTTTGTTCTTGATCAGCGTCTCGACCTCGTCCACATGAAGCGATGAGATCAGCGATTTCGGATCTTCCGGGTCCCTCAGGATCCCGCGGACATTCGAAAGAATCATCAGCTTCTGCACCTGCATCGCCGCCGCGATTTTCGCCGCCGCTTCGTCCGCGTTCACGTTGTACATCTCGCCTTTCTCGTCGATGCCGAGAGGATACACGACGGGGATGATGTTGAACTCCGTCAATTCCTTGAGCGGCAGCAGATTCACCGCCACGACTTCTCCGACGTATCCGATGTCCTCTTTGGCCTCCACCTTTTTCACGTTCAGGATTTCATTGTCAAACCCACTCAACCCGATCGCGCGGGCGCCGAGCTGATTGATGTCGTGCACGATGCTTTTATTCAGGTCCGCGAGCGTGTCCGAAACCAGGCTGATCGTTTTCTTGTCCGTCACCCGGAGGCCGTCCACGAACTTCGAGGCAATCCCCTCTTTTTTCAGGCGCTCGGTGATATTCGGACCGCCGCCGTGTATCAAAATCGGCTTGATCCCGACGTAACTCATAAAAACAAGGTCGTGGAGCACGTTCATGCGGATGTCTTCGTTTCCCATCGCGGCTCCGCCGTATTTAATCAGCACTTCCTTCCCGCGGAATTTCTTGATATAGGGAAGCGCCTCAATCAAAATACTCGCCTTTTCGACGAGCCTTTCCATAAACTGATCCGATTCCGTCACGTCGTAAGCCATGCATTTATCCTCACGTAGGCCTGGGTCAAATCGCAGGTCAGAAATCTGGCTTCGCCCCGGCCGAGATTCAGGTTAACCGCCACATCCACTTGTTTGCGTTGCAATTTTTTCCGGAGAGCGGGGACCTGTTCCTGATGCACCCGCCCGTGATTCAACACTTTGACGCCCTCGAAACTGACGTCGAGTCTTTTGGGATCAAACGGGAATTTCGTCGACCCCACCGCCGCAACCACGCGCCCCCAGTTGGGATCGCCGCCGGCCAGCATGGTCTTGAACAGCATGGACTGACCGATCTGCCGCGCGATGATTTTCGCTTCCCGGGAATTCCGCGCGCCGGTCACTTTAATTTCCGCCACGCGATTAACGCCTTCCCCGTCCTTCACTAATCCCTTCGCAATGGTGCGGCACACCCGCTTGAGCTGCGAAACAAAAATTTTATACCCGCTCCCTTTCGTCAGGATTTTCGGATTGCCGGCCTGGCCGTTTGCCAAAATAAAAACCGTGTCGTTCGTACTCATGTCGTTGTCGATGCAGATCTGGTTGAACGTGTCATCCACCGCTTCCTTCAGCGCCTGCCTCAGAACGGCCTTCCCGATCGCGGCATCCGTCGTGATAAAGCAGAGCATGGTCGCCATGTTCGGGTTCAGCATTCCCGCGCCTTTCGCGCAGCCCCCGATGCGGACCTCTTTCCCTTCGATCGTGAAAGAGACGGCGATTTCTTTCGTCTGACGGTCCGTGGTCAAAATCCCCTGAGCCGCGCGGTGCCCGCCGTCCGGGGCGAGGGTTTCAATCAGCGGAGGAATTCCCTTCAGCACCTTGGCCGTCGGAAACGCCCGCCCGATAATCCCGGTCTGGGCGATCAGCACTTCGTCCTCGGCGATTCCGAGTTTCGCGCTCAAAAATTTCACGCACCGGCGGACTGCCTCGCGCCCGCCGTCCCCGTTGAAGCAATTGGCGTTGCCGCTGGTCCCGAAAATCGCGCGATGCGTCCGATGCTGCACCGCTTTTTTCGACCACAGCACCGGCCAGGCCTTCGCGGTGTTTCGCGTGAAAGTCGCGCCGGCCACCGCCGGCGAAGTCGAAAGGATTAATGCCGTGTCGAGTTTGTTCTTTTTAATCCCCGCGTGAAAACCGGAAGCCACAAATCCTTTCGGGGACGTCACCGTTCCTTGCGGAATAATTGTTTTCTTCATTCTAGCCTCTCAAACCCGGCCTGTTCGGGAAATCCGAGCCGGATATTCATGTTTTGAACCGCCTGACCGCTTGCGCCTTTTACCAGATTATCAATCGCCGACACCACGACCACCCGGGAGTTCTTATCCTCCGCCCAGACCCCGATGTCGCAGAAATTCGTATTCTGAACCGCGTGAAGGCTCGGGAAATCCCCCTCCTTCCGCACCCGCACGAACGGCTCCTTTTCATAAGCCGCCAAAAACGCGGCCCGGATTTTTTTCGCCTTCACGCCCGCTTTTTTCCGGGCATAAATCGTCGCGAGAATGCCCCGCTCCAGGGGCAGAAGATGCGGAACAAACGCAAACTGGATTTTTGCCTTGGCGACATCGCTCAAGACCATCTGGATTTCAGGCATATGCTGGTGCTGATTAATTTTATATGCCTTGAAATTCTCGTTCACCTCGCCGGTCAGCAGCTCCGCCTTCAATTTCTTTCCGGCGCCGCTGAAGCCGGATTTCGCATCCACCGCAATCGAATCCGTCTCAATCAATCCTTCTGCCAGCAAAGGCGCGAGCCCCAAAATCGTCGCCGTCGGATAACACCCGGGATTCGCGATCAAAGACGCGCCTTGAATCTCCTCCCGGTAAATTTCCGGAAGACCGTACGCGGCGCTTTTCAGAAGCGCCTGCCGGGGATGTTTCCATCCATACCAGGTTTTATATAGTTTCGGGTCCTTCAGCCGGAAATCGGCCGAAAGATCAATCACGATCTTATTCTTCGACGCAAGAGCCAGGACGAATTCCGCCGATTCCGTATGGGGAAGACAACTAAAAACAACGTCGCTTCCTTCTAAAACTTTCCGAATATCGAATTTTTCAATCTTGAGCGGTGACTTTTTAGAAAGCTCCGGCAAGAGTTTTCCCAATTCCGGCGGCTCTTCCTGCCGGCTGGTCAGATGGGTAATCCGAACGCGGGGATGACGCAATAAAATCCTCGCCAGCTCGATTCCCGTGTATCCCGTGGCTCCGACTATTGAACAGCGTATCATCAGTGAATATGCCTTTCCCGGTGGTTTCTAAGAATTCAGGAGGTTAAAAACGGTTTTCCCATCTTCCGGATACTTCAAAAATTTCCTTTTTGAAAAAAAACGGATCCGTCGACGAGTTTGCTCCTTGCGTGATTCGGCTCTATCTCCTTTAAAAAGAAGGGTTTATTATAGGGGAAGGCTAAAACACTGTCAACAGGTTGCCCCCCTTCCCGGGACTATTCATACCGCAGAGAAGTAATCGGATCCATCCGGGCTGCTTTTCGGGCGGGCCAAAGGCCGAAACCGATCCCGACGCCGACGGAAAAAAGAAAGGCGAGAAGGATTGATTTCAATTCGATAATGGTTTTCCAATCGGCCAGAAGCGAAATCAACCCCGAAAGCGAGGCCCCTAAAATCACGCCGGCAGTCCCTCCGATAAACGTGATCGCCACGGACTCCACGAGAAATTGCGCCATGATGTCGCGCGGTGCCGCGCCGATCGCTTTTCTCAGGCCGATCTCCCGCGTCCGTTCGGTCACGGAAACCAGCATGATGTTCATGATCCCGATGCCTCCCACAACCAATGAAATGGCCGCAACCGAGCCCAGCAGAATCGAAAACACGCGGGTGCTGTTTGACAGCGCCTCCTGAACCGTCGCGTTGTTGCGGATGTTGAAAGTCTCGTACTGATCCGGCCTCAACTTATGCCGGCGGATGATCATCTTTTCGATTTCCGGAATCGCGGCGGCGATCTCATTTTCGTCCTCCATTTCGACATCAATCTGATCCAGATAGTCCTTCCCAAACACCCGCTTCATCGCGGTCTGAAGCGGAATCACCACGATGTCGTCCTGGTCGTGAAACGGATTGGACCCCTGGGAAGGCAACAAACCGATCACCTGAAAATTGATCCGGTTGATTTTGAATGTTTCCCCCAGAAAATTCTTGTCCCCGAAAAGTTCCCGCGCCACCGTCTGTCCGATCAGCGCAACTCTTTTCCGGGTTTGGTCCTCTTCTTCGGTAAAGAACCGGCCGAGGACCGGCACCGCGTTCCGGACATTCGGATAATCCTTGGTGGCACCGACCACCGCCGTATTCCAATTCCGGTTCCCGTAAACCGCCTGTGCCTGCCCCGTCACCTGCGAAACGCTTCTCTTGACTCCCGGAACGGTCTCCTGTATCGCGCGCATGTCTTCGATGGTCAAACGCGTTGCCGCAGCAGCATCTTGAAAAGCACCGTGAACTTTGACGGATCCCGGACGGATTGAAAGCAGATTGGATCCCAGACGGGCAAGCTGCGCCGTCACGGACGCCTGCGCGCCGCGACCGAGGGCCAGCATGGTGATCACGCAAGCTACGCCGATTAAAACTCCCAGCATGGAAAGAATCGAGCGCATTTTATTGGACCGGATCATCCGAAACGCCTGATTGAGATGTTCCCGGAATTCTTTTACCGTATAAGATTTTTTTTGGGCGAGAGGCGAAAAAAGGGCGGAAGAATCGAAAGGGCTTTTTGAACGCAAAACCGTTTTCTTCGCGGGTGTATCGCCGACAATCTTCCCGTCATGAACCCGGATGATCCGCTCCGCGGAGCGGCCGATTTCCTCGTCATGCGTCACGAGAATCACCGTCATTCCGTCCTGATGAAGTTTTTTGAAAATGGAAAGGATTTCCTCTCCCGCGGCAGAATCCAAATTCCCGGTCGGTTCATCCGCGAGAATCACCAGAGGATCGTTCACAAGGGCCCTCGCAATCGCCACCCGCTGCTGCTGGCCTCCCGAAAGCTGATTCGGCCGGTGACGGAGCCTTTCGGAAAGCCCGACTTTTTCCAGCAGCTGAACGGCTTTCCCCCTTACTTCGGAAGTGTCCCGTTTCGAATACAAAAGAGGGAGAGCCACATTTTCGATCGCGGTCGAGCGGTTCAATAAATTGAATTGCTGAAACACAAAGCCGATGACTTTGTTCCGGATAAAAGCCCGTTCGTCTTCCTTCAGTCCCGTCACATCCTGCCCGAACAAACGGATGGATCCTTCATCCGGCGTATCCAAAAATCCCAAGAGATGCATCAGAGTGGATTTTCCGGACCCTGAAGCGCCCATAATCGAAACAAACTCGCCCTGCTCGATGCGAAGCGAAACACCCCGCAAGGCGTGAATATCGACGTCGCCGATCCGGTAGGTTTTTCGAAGCTCGAAGGTCTCGATCATCCGGCTCAAGCCCTTTTTCGGGACCCGCCGAAAGGTGAAAAAGGGCTTCCCTGAACGGCCGCTTCTTTGCGGCGGACCACCAGAATCGTCTCCCCTTCCTTGAGGCCGCTTAAAATTTCGGTCATCCGGCCGTCGGAAGCGCCGATTTTCACCGGGACGGGGACGGGATTCCCCGTGAACGATCGGGTATAAGCCGCGAACC
Organism: Candidatus Omnitrophota bacterium; assembly: GCA_029561555.1. Lineage (GTDB taxonomy): Bacteria > Omnitrophota > Omnitrophia > Omnitrophales > Omnitrophaceae > JAKQXH01. The sequence continues at coordinate 25,185 of JAKQXH010000068.1, read as the reverse complement.
GTATCCCTTCCGGTTTTTTCGCATACGACGGCCATTCATTAACGGCTTCGGCGGGAATCAGTAAAACATTTTTGAGATTGGCGACAATAAACGTCACATCGGCCGTCATCCCGCTCCGGAACATTTCGGGTACGCTGTCGGAATAAATATCGATCGCGTAAACGTTCACATTGTTCACCAACGTGCTTTCATAGCTGATATGAACGACTTTCGCGGGAATCATTTTGTCCGGATAGGCGTCCAAGCGGACCTCAACGTCCTGCCCGAGTTTCACTTCGGCCAGGTCCGTCTCGTCGACCTGCGCTTCGACAATCAACCGGTCCGAAAGAACGACCACGGGATCACTCGTCGTCACCGTCTGCCCGGGCTCAACCGCGCGAACGATCACCGTCCCGTCCAACGGCGCGAGAAGCGGAGCGGGTTTATACGCGTTCTCCCATCGTTCCAGGACTTTTCCTCCCTGCGCCCGGGCCGCATCCAACAGCGCGGCGCGTTCCGTCGAGCTCATCTGGGCAAGGATTTGTCCCGCCTTCACCTGCTCCCCTTCCGAAACCAGGACTTCCTCAATCCGGCCCGCGATAGGCGGCTTGATCTCCACGCGATTCTGGGGCTTCACGGTCCCCGTCGCATTGATCTTGAGCATCAAATCTCCCCGCTTCACGTTTACCGACCGAAGGATCCGCAGCGGAACTTTCCCACCGGGCTCAAGCCAATGGCACCCCGCCTTGACAATCAGAATGATCCCCAAAACCGCAAAAGCATATTTTAAAACCCGAGGGACCGCTTTAATTTGCATCTTTCGCATCCTCCAAAGTTTCGCCCTTCAAATATTCCCAGTTCGCTTTCTGAATCAGCGCCAACGCCATGCTTCGCACGAAATTCTTTTCCGTATCGGTGATCTCCTGTTCGGAAATATCAAAATCCTGAAAATTGGCAAGACCCGACGTGTATTCCGCGCGAACGATATCCGCCCGCTCGCGGTTCGCCTTCAGGAATTCCCTCTGAACTTCGACGGACTCGGCGGCGTCCCGAAACAGCGCCCATCCGTCCGCCAGTTCGGCAACCCTCGCGTCCCGGACACTCCGCGCCGCCTGCAAGGCCGCCTCGTAATCCGCCCGCGCTTTCCGGATCGCGGCGATATTTTTCCCGCCGTTGAAAAAAGGGACCGTCACGGTCAATCCGAGCAGCATGTTATCGCGAAGCTGGGATTCCTTGGCTCCCGTGTATCCGTAATTATACGCGCCGTCGACTTTCGGCCAAACACCCGATTGCGCGGAAATCACCGCGGCTTTGAACGCCTCCGCGATCCGGATGAATTTCCGGACCTGAGGGGTCTGTTCCGCAAGCCCGACAAAATCCGGTTTGATTCCGTTCAGGCCCAAAACCAATGTCTCCAGATCCCCTTCAATCTGAACCGGCAGATAAAAGTCCCCGCCGATTTCGCGGCCCAGAAGAATCGATTTGCTGTCGATCTGCCGCTCCGTCTGCCGGACGTCGAAATCCGCCTGGGACGCGATCGCCCCGGCCCGAAGCGCGGACCCCAAATTTTCCCTCCCCGCTTCATAGCGCAGGCGGATCATTTCGGCATTGTCATGCCGACGGGAGGCAATCCGGCGATTGACATCAAGGAGTTTGTTGTATTCGAGCACCTGAACAAACGCCGTCCGGAGACGAAGCCGGACCGAAGCGCTCGTGTCCCGGTACGCCAGTTTCGAGGATTCAAGCCGCTTGCGGGCCGCCAGAAAATTCCCCGTCGTGTTCAATCCGTCAAAGAGATTTTGGGACGCGGTAATATCGAAACTCAGGCTGTCTTTCATGGCGGCCGTCCCGGTGCCGCGCGAACGGCTGCGGTCCATCCCCCCGTCAACGCTCGGCAGATAATCCCCGGCGGCGGAATCGCGGTCACGCGCCGCGGACTCGATCTGCGCGCGGGCCTGTAAAAGATCGGGGTGATTCCGCAGAGATCCCTCGACGGCTTTCCCCCAGGAAAAAACTTCCTTTTCGCCGGGAGATTTAATTTCCGCTTTCGGGAGATGCACGCGAAGACAGCCCGCTACGGCCACAAGAAACAAACTGGCGACGATATTTCCAAAAAAACGGCGCATGGATATCATGATCGGAAATCATATCACAGAATCCGGAAACGGACGCCACTTTTCAGGGCCTTCGGAGAGAAAACGAAAGGGGCGTCTTGATCGTCAGGAACACGCCGCGCCGCGAAGCGCGGTGATGATTTCGCGGGAACAGTTAAAATAGCCGAAGTGAATTTTAGGAAACCGCTTCCTGATTTCGCCGATTGCCCGGCGCATCCCTTTGGGGGTGCCGGCATCGAACCCCATCCGCGACACATATTGAAAAGGATCGATATTCAGGTTCTTCCACTGAATCATGTCCGGCTTCGTCTCGCGAATCAGCGCCGAAAAACTTTCGATTTCTTCTTCGGTGTCGGTCAGGCCGGGAAAAGTCAGGTAGTTGATCGAGGTAAAAACACCGTTTTCGCCCGCGATTCTGATCGATTCCCTGACATCCGGAAAATCAAACCCCCGGGGATTCCCGTAGCGCCGATAATGCTCGGGGCGGGCCGAATTCAGGCTGATCCGGACACTGTCCAGGCCCGCTTCGGCCAAGAGCGCGATCCGCGAGGGCGAATAGCCGTTGGTGTTGAGGTGGATCACACCTTTCCGGGTCGCACGGCGGATTCCGCGGATGGCCTCCGCAATCAATTCCGCCTGCAGCAAAGGTTCACCCTCGCATCCCTGCCCGAAACTGACCACCGCTTCGGAAGCCCGCTCCAGGTGCGGAACGGCAATCCCGAGAATTTCATCCGGTCTGGGAACAAAATCGAGTCTTTCATGCGAAGCGTGAAAACGGTCTTCCGGTTGAAGGGAAAGGCATCCCAGGCAGTCCGCATTGCAGGCCGGCGAAACCGGCAAGGGACATTCCCATCGTCCGAGGAAAAGATTTTTGGCCGCCAGGCAGTGATACCGGAGCGCGCAGCGCTCGAGATGCCGGAGCAGACGATTGTCCGGCGAACCGGCGAGCCGTTTCTTCACCCGCGGCAGTAAAACACGGTCGTCATACTGTCTCGCATCCCAGTTCTCCTTCGGGTCCACGCGAATCCCCGCCGTCCAAAAACGCCCGTCTTTCCACCCTACCGCCGCATAGGCCCAGAGAGGCAAAACCGGCGCATCATCTCTCCGCTCGACGGCCGGGAGAAAAGTTCTTGTGAACCCGGGAGACATGAACGCGCTGACCGCCTGAATGCCCCGGACCTTCCCTTCCCATTCGGCTTCCCGAAGCACAATCTTCCCGCCGGTCGAGGCATCCCATCCCGCCGGAAAATGTCCGGGCATGGTAAAAAATTTCGTCCCCTCCGGCAGAGGAATCCAATCCCCGCTTTCCATCCGGAAATGAGAAAGGGCCTCCTGTCCCATCATCTCAAGCGACGGATGATTGAAAATTTCTCCCCGCTCATCCGCAAAAACCATGTTCGGAACCGAAAAATTCGTCCCGGTCATTGGCGGCTCCCGCAATCCGAAAGAATCCGTTTTGCTTTTCCCAAAATGATTTTTTCGCCGGCAAACGTCAGCACTTCCGACGCGTGATCGATCGGGAACCATCGGGCCTGCCTGACTTCACGGTCCGCGGCATGCGCCTTTCCCTTCAGATAACGGCAGAGGAAGAAGTGAACTTTTTTTCGATGTCGAAGCCCGTTTTCGAAAAACTGGTAGCGGATGGCCCCTAATTTCCGGATCGGAGAAGCGGAAAGGCCCGTTTCTTCCCGGATCTCCCGCTCCGCGGTTTTGGCAAGCGTCTCCCCTTTTTCGACATGCCCTTTCGGAAGACACCACACCTTTCTTCTCCGGTTGATGAGGCAGACGCGGATTTTTCCGTTGCGTCTTTTGTAAACGACTCCGCCCGAAGAAATGACCCGGATTATTTTAGTTTCCCTAAAAGCCCGTTCCACGGAAATTTCCGATGGCCGCTTCTTGCGGCGTGCATTTCTTTTTTCCGGGTGTTAATGATTTTTTCGGCGAGTTTTTTATCCTCGGCGGTAAAATCGGAGAAGTTTTTTTCCCGAAGCCGGGGGTCTTCGGTCGTCGCCAAAAAAGCCAGAACGGTTTCCGCGACGCCGTCGAGGAAGTGGCGGACCACCTGCCGCCGGACCTCATTGGAAAGCAAGGGGAAAAATTTCGGGGTCTTGGCGCAGTCCCAGGGGAGGCAGGAAAATGTGAGATAAAATCCGGCCGTTCCCTCCGGAATGCTTTCGAAATACCAAAGGCTGTCGTAAAACAACAGCGACCCGGACGATCCTTCCGGATCTTTCAGGAGCTGGACCTTCACCACTTCCTTCCGCCCCCCGTCAAGCGCGGCTTCGATATCCGCCGTGGAATAAACGGATTCCCTCATGCCGAAAACCGAAGCGCTCGTCTCCCGGACCGTCCGGACATCGAAGCGATTCCCCCGCGCTTCGATCAACTTGGATTCCGCCATGCCCGGAACCGCCCGGTAATAATTTGCGCGGTCCCGGAACCGTTCGAGGATCGTATCGAAAGGCACGGACGTTTTGAAAAAAAACTGGGCGCCCGTGTAATTCCGCTTCAAAACTTCATCCGGGATCTCGGCGATTTCCTGAGGCGATACAAAATCCAGCAAAACGCCCCCCGGAGACAATCCGTCCAGTTTTGCGCGCCACGCATCCGGAAGACGGTTTTGCCCGAGGATCCGGGCCGTCACGCGGCAGATGTAATCCGTCAGAGGGCTGATCACCCCGTAGGGCTTCGCCGGATCATACACCGAACGGTTCGACTGCAGTTCGACACGGGTTTGGTAATCAAATTTAAACAAATCCAAGGCGTCCAGCGCGGAGCCCGTCCCGCATGAGACAAAAAGAAACGCGATGAAAAAACCCGTGCCCGCAAGAAATTTTAAAATGATTTTCATGTTTTCGAGGTTCCGGCTCTCAATTCGACAATCGATCCGGCTTTAATGATCCGTTACCCCTGGGTCTTCTTTTTGAATTTTTCCAGGTTCTTGTTGTCTCCGATGACGATCAGGATATCGTCGGGCCGGATTTCGTAATCCGGAGGAGGGACCACATTCAAAGCGCCTTCGAGAGGTTTATGAATCCCCAGCACATGGACTCCGTATTTTTTACGAATTTCAAGTTCCCGGAGGGTTTTGAAAAAATAGTCCTCGGGAGCCACCACTTCAATGATTCCGTATTCGTCGGAAAGCTGGAGAGATTCGAGAATATTCGGCGTCAGAATCGAATTGGCGAGCCGGAGGGCTTCGTCTTTCTCGGGGATCAAAACCTCATGGGCCCCCACCACCTTCAGGACCTTGGCATGGTCCTCATTCTGCGCCTTCACGATAATCCGCTTCACCTCCAATTCGTGCAGATACAAAGTCAGCAGGACGCTGGCGTCGATCCGGTCGCCCAGGCTGACCACCACAAAATCCGCTTCCGGAACGCCCAGCTTGACCAAAACGTCCTTATCCATCGCGTCCGCCACCACCGCCTGGGACACCTTGTCTTTCAGTTCATCGATCTTTTCCTTGTCGGAATCGAGAACCAGGACGTCGCATTCCTTCTCCGACAAAGCCCTGGCGAGGATCGCGCCGAATTTACCCACTCCGATTAAAACGACTTTTTTCATGAGCTTTCCTTATGCGTGTTAATGATTCGTCTCATACGCGCCGGACTTGCCGTCACCCGACCATAACATCTTCTTCGGGATATTCGTATCTGTCAAGCTGGCTTTCCTTCATCCCGATCGCAAACGCAAGCGTCAAAGGCCCGATTCGTCCGGCAAACATCGTCAAAATCAGCACCCACTTCGAAGCCGACGTCAGAAACGGGGTGATCCCCATGGAAAGGCCAACCGTCCCGAACGCAGAGACGGTTTCAAATAAGATCTCCAGAAAAGAGCCCTGCCCCATCATGTGGGCTTCCCCGTAATGCTCAAGAACCTCAAGGATAATCACAGTGACAAAAATCAAGAGCAGTGCCGCCGTGGCAACGGTCAGGCTCCGGCCGACGATATCATCGGGAATTTTCCTTCGGGAAATGGAAGTGCTCCGCCTCCCCTGCAGACGGCACAAAAATAGCGCGAATAAAATCGCAAACGTCGAAACCTTGATGCCGCCTCCCGTCGAGTTGGCACCGGCCCCGATGAACATCAGGGAGATCAGAACAAAAGAAGTCGGTTCGGTTAATTTTCCGATATCCACGGTATTAAAACCGCAGGTCCGGGCGGTAATCGACTGAAAAAAGGAGACCAGCACCTGTTCTTTTCCGGAAAGGGTTTTAAGGATATTCTCCCGTTCGAGACCGAAAAAAGCAACCGCTCCGCTGATAATCAGAAAAAGCGTCGACCACAGCATCACCCGGGTATGGAAACTAATCCGGTATTCCCTTCTTCCGAAAAAAGCGCGGACGGCCTGAACCAAATCGTCCAGCACCAAAAACCCCAATCCTCCGGCAATAATCAGCCCCATCAGCGTCAGATTGACGAGACCATCCCCGCGAAACGCAGTCATGCTCGTCGGAAACAAACTGAGCCCCGCGTTGCAGAAAGCGGAAACAGAGTGAAAGATAGAGCAAAAAACCGATTCGTGCAAAGGATAGAGCTTGGAAAAACGGATGAAAAGAATCCCCGCCCCGAGGATTTCGACGGAAAAAGTGAAAAACAGAATCGCTTTAAACACATGAAACAGGTCTCTGGCCACATAACCGCGAATGCTGTCCTGAATAAACGACCGGTTCGAAAAGGAAATCCGACGCCCCATGGAGAAAATAAAAAACGTGGAAAAGGTCAGAATCCCGATCCCCCCTAATTGGATCAAAACGGCGATAACGGCCTGCCCCCAAGGAGTAAAGTCGCTTATATTGACCGTCGTGAGCCCGGTCACGCAGACTGCGGAAGTCGCGGTAAACAGAGCATCGATAAAGGAGAGCTTTCCCGCGGAATAAGAAAAAGGAAGCCACAGGAGAAAGGCCCCCACGCCGATCAGAACGATAAAACTCAAAGCCAGCGCTTGATTGTCGTTTGCTTTCATTTTAGTGTCTAAAAGGGAAAGGATTATAGCACAAAGAGACCCTCAGGAAGAATACCCGAAGTCTTTCAGGCGGGACGGATCGTTTTTCCAGCCCGGAAGCACTTTGACTCTCAAGTCCAGATACACATGCCCTCCGAGAAAGCGCTCCAAATCCTGCCGGGCCGCCTGCCCGATTTGTTTGATCTTCGTCCCTCCCTTGCCGATCAAAATCCCCTTTTGAGATTCCTTATCGACGAAAATATTCGCGTGAATTTCGATCAGACCGTCGTCCCGTTCGCTCATTTCTTCCACGGATACCGCCGTCACATAGGGGATTTCTTCGCCCGTAAACCGCACGACTTTCTCCCGGATCAATTCCTTGACGATATCCCGGATCGGACGGTCCGATATCATGTCGGCCGGGAAATAAGGCGGGTGAACCGGCAGGTATTTCCGAGTCACTTCCAGAAGGGTATCCAAGGCAATTTTTCGGAGGGCGGAGATCGGAACAAATTCCTTGAATTCGAATAACCGCTGATAATGGTCAATGACGGGAAGCATCCGGCTTTTATCTTCCAATTCGTCGACTTTATTGATCAGGAGAAAAACGGAGCCCCGGAAATCCTTGAGCAGGCCCAAAAACCGCTCGCTTTCTTCGTCCTTGGGCTGGGGTTCGACGACGAAATAAATAATGTCGGCTTCGCCCAAGGTCCGTTTGATTTCCTGCACCATCAGCTCCCCGAGAGCGTCCTTCGGCTTGTGCATCCCGGGGGTATCGATAAAAATGATTTGCGAAGTTTCGTCCGTCCGTATTCCGTGAATCACTTCCCGCGTCGTCTGGGGCTTTTTGGAAACCGGCGCGATTTTCTCTCCCAGCAGATGATTCAGCAGGGTGGATTTACCCACATTGGGTTTCCCGACAATCGAAATAAACCCCGAGCGAAACGCCGCCGGCCCCTCAGAACGATTTTCCGTTTCCGTCATCTGAATCCGATCCTTCCCTCATTTTCCGTTCTCCCGCCGGAAAGACAGTCCCCGCATTCTTCGCTAAAAGGAATCTTCCGGACAAAAACATGTGCCTCCCGTTTCAAACCGACCGGGCAATAAAACGACTTTTTCAGCAAGCCGGGGAATCAATACCCTCCCGGTGTCGGATTGGGCGACTTCGGCATTCGCTTCTTCTCAATCTTCGTCATGCAGCATTTCTTGTATTTTTTCCCGCTTCCGCAGGGGCAGGGATCGTTCCGTCCGATTTCCTTCGGGAACTCGTCTTTCTTCTTCCAAAACCAAAACATTCCAACCTCCTTCCGGTTCGGATTCAAACACCCTTCAGATCAAGATCGCTCTAAGCTCCAAAACTGTGTCAATAATATAGTCCGGCTCCGCCCGAATCAAGTCTTCCTTTTTCACGAATCCATACGTCACCGCACAGGTCCGTATCCCGGCGCTCTTACCCGCCTGAAGATCAATCAGGCTGTCCCCGACCATTAATGTCCGGGGACAAGGGACCGCGTGTTTTTCGACAAGATGAAGCAGTGCATCGGGAGCGGGTTTCTTGGCCCTCGGGGAATCCCCGCCGAGGATATCGCAGAAAAACTTCCGGATCCCAAGGCCCTCAAGAATCCTCAGGGAATGTTCAAGCGGTTTATTCGTCACCACCGCTTTCGGGATATCTCCGGTGAATTCCAGAATTTCCCGGACTCCGGGATAAAGGCCCGTAAAATCAAGAAGATGTTCAAGGTAATAGCGGCGGAAATATTTCAAGGCTTTTTCGAAAACCTCCTGATGCTTCTCCCCCAAACAGGAGCGGATCAAATTGGAAGCCCCGTGCCCCACAAAACCCGAAACCGTCTCCAGGCTGAGCGCTTCCAGTCCGCAGGCCTCCAACGCATGATTCACGGAAAGCGCAATATCTCTCTTTGAATCAATCAAGGTCCCGTCGAGATCAAATATAAGAAAATCAAAGCGATTTTGTTTCATAAGGGAGTATGTTATACCTTTTTTCCTTTCCCCAGGCAATGGCCGTCCGGTTACGATTTTTCCCAATCCGACTGGAAAAAACAACGCTTTTTGAGATAGAATATCGACAATAAATTTCGCGAGGCAACCATGAAATCACACCGGGAATACCTTTGGTTTGAAACAAAAAAAAGACGGGATTATCTCAACATCACTCCGCTCGTGGAGAAAATCCTCAAACAAAGCGGAATCCGCGAAGGCCTCTGCCTGGTCAATGCCATGCACATCACGGCCAGCGTTTTCATTAACGATAACGAGCCGGGATTAATTCAGGATTTCGACGAATTCCTCGAAAAACTCGCTCCTTACCACGCGGAAAAATACCGTCACAACCGGACCGGCGAAGACAACGGTGACGCGCATTTAAAGCGTCAACTCTTCGGGCGGGAAACGGTCATCGCGATCACCGACGGAAAGTTGGACTTCGGGCCCTGGGAACAGATCTTTTACGCGGAGTTCGACGGGCGGAGAAAAAAACGCGTGCTGGTCAAGATTATCGGGGAATAGGATCAGGCCCGATACGCGTCCTGAAAAGCCCGGGTACTGACAAAATCCCGAACGAGGGTTTTGTCTTGTTCCGCGATCTCAAGAAACGAGACCCCCAGTTCGCATTCGTGGAATCCCGTCAAAGTTTTGTTCCACGCCGGTTTCGCGACGGCTTTGACCGTCTGCTGAGAAGGCGGCAGATTCATCTCCAACAGAAGTTTCCCGTCCACGGGAATAAAACGATCCGTGCGAAACCTCATGCCGCCCTCGGAAATATCCAAAACAAATGTTTCGCGAAACCCTCCCGGATTACCGCCTAGCTCCCGGTAGCGCAAGGGTTGATTGCACCGCACTCTGACGAATTGTCTGCGTTCACGCATCTGAGCGCTCCTTCCGAATTGATTTTTAAAAATGCCGGACCGAAATCATTTCCCACTCATGCATAAATACGGCTTCTTTGAATCCGCCTTTAAAAAATCCGCCCCCCCGGCCGGGATGACGGCCCGGGCTTCTAGCGCCGCTCCAAAAGCACGACGGTTTCCAAATGTTTCGTATGAGGAAACATATCGAGCGGCGCAAGCCTTTTGATTCCGTATGAGCGCGAAAGCTGGCGCAAATCCCTGGCGAGAATACTGGGTTCGCAGGAAACATAGACCAGTTTCTCCACCGGGGCGTACCGGAGAAAATCGATCACGCCGAGCGTCGCACCGACCCGGGGAGGATCCAAAATAACGTGCAGAGGAGGCGAAAGCCGCGCGCGAACGCTTTTGAGGGTCTGCTCCACTCGGCCCGGGAAAATCCGGACATTGCCGATCTTATTCGCTTCGAGATTGATCCGGGCGTCGCAAACCGCTTTCCTCCCTTCCTCCACGGCGATGACTTCGCGATACGCTTTGGCGAAAAGAACGCTGAAAAAACCCACGCCGGAATAAAGATCCAGAAGCATTTCGTTCCCCTTCGGGGCCAGCATCTCGCGGATCAACCGGATCATCCGCGACAGGATGAAATAATTCGTTTGAAAAAAAGATTCCATCGAAAAGTGAAAAGAGGCCCCGTCAATCCAGGACATAAAATCCCTTTCGGGGATAAGCCCCCGGAATCCCGCCTCCTCCATCCCGTATTTGGCCTTCCCTTCGGAACCCACCCGCACGACGATTTTCTTCAGCCGGTCTTTCTCGGACGGGGGCAATTTCCCGACGCGCTCCCTCAGGAACGGAAACAATTGGTTGATTCGCGTGTCGGCAATGGGACAGTGCTCCACTTCAACCAGCGTGTGATTGTCTTTCGCGATGAATCCGAACCGGAAATCATTCTTCCGGGAAACCGTATTGAAAGTCAGATGATTCCGGTAATTCCATATTTTGGGCGAAGGGATCGTCGGCTCGGCCGCAATATTCCGAAACCCGCCGAGATGCCGGAGATTATCCTCCAGCATATGCCGTTTTTCTTCGATCTGTTTTTCATACGCCAAATGCTGAAAGACGCACCCGCCGCACAGCCCGAACCGGGGGCACAGCGGTTCGCAGCGATCCGGAGAGGGCTTGAGAATTTCCAAAGTTTTGGCCCGGGCAAACTTCTTCCGGATCGATTCGATTCTCGCCTTGATCCGTTCCCCTCTCAACGCCTTCTCGACAAAAACAACCATCCCGTCTTTTCGCGCGATCCCCTCCCCTCCGTAGGCAAGCGATGAGATGTCCAGTTCGGTTATTTCGCCTTCACGCATCGGTCCCGAGTCCTCCCTCTTTCCGGATGGCATTATACCCCAATTCATATCCCGCGCTACGAGAGAAGCGCGCCTGAAAATAAAAAAGCCCATGCAATCGCATGGGCTCAATGTATGATGACCACTGGAGGTATGCGCATTATTTCCCGTAACGCGTACCTTCAGTCTTTTCACATCTACCGCGGAGCAAAGGCAGGGAGGGAAGCGGTAAATGCGGTAACTGACTGCCATATCCCTAACAAAGAGCGAGACTTAGGCTCTATAGTTTTGTGCCCCCATCTTTCGATAGGTTTACCTGAAATCAAATATAGCTGATAGAATAACAAAATACAAGGGCACTATTAATATAAATAAACATTCCGTGTTAAAAGTCGATTAAAAGGTTGTGCCGATGAAAAATGCGCGTGCCACCGATTCAAAATACCGTCAATTCTTGTCGGGTTCGTATTTTCTATTTTTCACTATTCTCGGGATTTTTGTCCCCTATTTCAACCTGCACTGCTACCACCTGAAATTTTCCCCTCTCGAAATCGGCCTCCTTTCAGGCACATTGACGGCCATGAAAATGATCAGTCCGTTTTTGTGGAGCTGGAAGGCCGATCAAAAGAAATCCAGAAAAAAGATTCTTTTCATCACGACGTTCGGAAGCGCGGCGGCTTTTCTTCCCTGCATCTGGATACAAGATTTTCTTCCGATGCTCATCGCGATTTTCTTCTATTCTTTTTTCTTCATGGGAATCCTTCCGCTGATCGAAGCCGCCGCGCTGGAGACCGTCGAACTCCGGGGAGGAGAATACGGTAAAATCCGGCTGTGGGGCTCTCTGGGATTTATTTTTGCCTCGCTGGGCTGCGGTTATCTGATCGATCTTCTTTCCACGCCTATCGCGCTTTATTTGACCGGCGTTTTTTCGTTCCTGCTCCTCGTCCCGACGGCGCGCATCCCCGAGACGGATCATCGCAAACCCGAGGGGGAACCCGATTCCGCGGATCTTTCGGTTCTGAATCGGCCCGAAATCGGAATCTTTTTTCTCCTCTGCGTCATCATGCAGATCACCCACGGAACGTATTACGGGTTCTTCGCTATTTTCATGGAGAGTATCGGTTTCACGAAAAGCACCGTCGGCATCTGCTGGACTTTCGCCGTGCTCTGCGAAATCGCGGTCATGTTCCGCTATCAGAAATGGTTCGGGAAAAACCGGCCGCAGACCTGGCTTGCGCTCTGTTTCCTGATCGCGGCCTTCCGCTGGTGGCTCACGGCAAAAGCGGATTCCCTCATGCTTTTCCTGTTCGCTCAGTGCCTCCACGCGTTTACTTACGGCGCGTTTCATATCGCAAGCCTCACGTACCTCAACCGGCATGTCCCGGCAAATTTCCGGACCAGCGCCATCGGTCTCCTGAGCTCTCTTTCCTACGGGTTGGGAGGGACGATCGGGGCGGTTTTTTCGGGAATTTTTTACGATTCGCTCGGGGCAAGGGTCCTTTTCGTTTTTTCGGGAGGATTTTCGCTGATCGGAGCCGCCCTCGCGTTATGGCTTTGGTCATTCCCCTCCCGCCGAGAAAACGGCGAAGGGAACCCCGATCAAACCGTAACCGGTTTAGCGGCAGAAGCCTGAGCCGGAGCGCCGGACAGCGCGATTTTCTTTTTGGCCGCCGCTTTCATCTTGGACCGGGGAAATTTCTTGACGATGTATTTCAGGACTTCCGTCCCGAAAGCCTTCTGTTCAAAAAGTTTTTCCGAAAAATGGAACCCCAGGTAATAAAGATCTTCCGGACTCAGCGTGCGATCCGTTTTGAGGGATTTCAGGACCGTCCCGAAATTCACGCGCGCGAGAACCGCGAAAAGCTGCAGCGCGGGGTCCTGATTGCGGATTTGGGGATTCAAATCCTTCCGGGAAAGGCTGAGAAGAATGCTCGCCATCTCGTAACGGACTTCATCCGTATAAAAAGCCCCGGAAGTCAGATGATCCAGTAATTTCCGCGCGGGTTCCCATTTTTTCCGTTTTTTAAGCTGTTTTGCGTTCTTCAGGACTTCGGCATAAAAGAAGTCCGGATTGACCTGCTTCAGCAAAATCGAATAGGCCCGGGCCTTTCTTTCGTTGTTCAGAATCGTTTTTTCGAATTTCCGGTAAAGGCCCCTGCACTTTTCCTTCTTGAAAAAGTCCTTGTGATTTTTCAAGATAAATGAGATTTTCTCCACGCGCTCCAGATCTTCGAGATTCTCAATCTTGGCCAGCAGCTCCGGAACGGCCATGCGGAATTTCCCAAGCGACTCGGCCGCCGCGTCCCGGACCATCGGATCATTCGCGTCCAAATGCGCGATCAGGAGCTTGACGGTCTGTTTCGTCCCGGCGTCCGCAAGCGCCTTGAGGGCAAACCGTTTTACGGGAGGATGATTCGTGGTCTCCAATAGCTTGGGGATATCCTTGTAAAACCGACGCGGCAGCGAAACCACCTCAAGAATCGAAAGGGCGTTTCGCACGACATTCGCGTAATCGGTATCGTTCAGAAGAGGGAAAATCCTCTCCACGACCGCTTCATGGCCCGAACCCCGCAAATTCAGACGGCTCAACGCGTAAAGCGCATTTTTCCTGATATAAAAGGATTTCTTCCGGTCCAGATACTTCAAAATAACGTTTTTAGCCTGAATCTCGCCGATAAACCCCAGAAGCAAAAGCCCGGAAGTCGTCATTTCATCGTTCTTTTTGACCGTTTCCAGGTTCAGATAACGGACAATTTTTTTCAGGAGGTAGAGTTTGTCGAGTCTCGACATCTTTTCGATTTGCGTCCTTAAGGCGAAGCAGACGTACTTCAAAAGCTCGATGTCGGCACCCACAAGGGAATCGACCAGAAAGTCCACCGTCGCCCGTGAATGAATCGCGCTAAAAATATCCACAAACAACTTTTTTTCCTGAAGCGATGCGGCCTTAAACTCTTTTTCCAGGAAGGCAATCGCTTTGGGCCCGATGGCACCGATCGCGTGAATCGCCTTCCGCCGGAGCGCGCCGTCAACCTTCAAAAGCGGTAGCAGATAATTCAACGCCTGCGGCTGAGGATTGCGGATAAACGTATCCAAAATCGCCAATTTAATCGGTTCCGGGTCCTTAGCGATTCTTTCCCCCAATAATTTAACGACCGTACGGTCGGCAATTCCCAATGCTCCTAAAACCCGAATTGCCGCACATTTGATTTCATCTTCTTCGGAATCAATTAATTTAGTAATTTTCTTCAAAATCTGATTCATGGTTCTCTTCCTCTGGATTAATCGCTTCGGGAATTTTTTAGCTAGGCCCGAAAATTTTTAAAAATCAAACTTGTAACCCTTTTCTTTTAAAAGAGTTACCGTGCGTATTATATGAATCTTCAAAAAAACTTCAACACAAAACCTCGGATTCGAAGGATTTTTCGGCTTTTGAATTGAATTGAAAAGCGGAGGTAATTTTCTTCGAAAGCAGAAATTTAATAGGAAGCAAAACTGCAAATCATTGCCATTGAATGGTTTACAGAAAACGGCTATGCGTTATCCCAGAATTCAGTACAAAACCAATAAAGGAAATACAAAGTCGTATAGACCAAGCAGAGAGTAAACATTGTGTTTTTGAATCCCCATTGCCAAACCCACGTCGTAAGCACAGACACAACGACTCCCGGTGTAACCCCTGCCATTGCAATTAATGCCTTGATTATCATTGTTGTTTTCCTCTGTTAGTAGTTGCTAAACAAAGTATACCCACTGAAATTTTAAAATACAAAAAACTTTTAAAAATATTTTCCGATAAACTGGGAGAGGCTTGGATCTGTTGCTTTAAGTTTAATGGAAACCCTTCCCCTTCACTTCACCGCTAACGTAGCGAAGCAAACTACTTGGGGAATTTCATGTTATCCCGAAAATATCAGGCAAGCTTTGATTTTCTGCTTTCATTCCAAAAGCCGCGCAGTATACTGATGCACCGATAATCATTTTTTGGAAAACAAAAGACGAAGAGATCATAGTGATGAACCGTTTAATCGGTATTATGGGAATAGCCGTTTTCGTTTTGATCGCGGCGCTTCTCTCGGAAAACCGGAAGAAAATCCCGTGGAAACTCGCCGGATGGGGAATCGGCCTTCAGATCTTCTTCGGGCTTCTGATCTGGAAAACAAAACCCGGGCAATGGATCTTTGAAGGGGCCAATCTGCTCATGAGCAAAGTGTTGAGTTTTACCGAGGTCGGAGCCAAATTTGTCTTCGGAAAACTCGCGACGGATCCGTCTTTTCAGGCCGAAATCGGGTTCAAAATGCTCCCGGTGATTATTTTCACCGCTTCGCTGATGGCATTGCTCTATTACCTGAAAATGATCCCGGCCGCCGTTCGTCTGCTCGCCGCCCTGATGCGGCGCACCATGAGAATTTCCGGCGCCGAATCCCTTTCAACCGCCTTGTTCGTCTTCATGGGCATCGAAGCCATCACCGCCCTGAAAGCGTATCTCCGGCGAATGACCCGCTCGGAACTATTCACCGTCATGACGGGGTTCATGGCGACCATTGCGGGAAGCGTCATGGCGATTTACACGCATTTCGGCGCGCAGGCCGGGCATCTGCTTGCCGCGTCCGTGATGAGCGCCCCCGCGGCCGTTCTTCTGTCGAAAATCATGGTTCCGGAGACCCACGTGCCGGAAACCTCCGGTCAGGGCAATATCCCGATGGGAGCTCCGTATTCCAATCCTCTGGAAGCCCTTGCGGAAGGCGCGATTGACGGCTTGAAACTGGCCGCAACCATCGGCGCGATGCTGATTGCCTTCCTTTCCGTCCTTGCCCTTTTCAACGCCCCGCTCCAGTATTTGCACACTTCCCTGGAATCCCTGCTCGGCATTATCTTCCGGCCGATTGTTTTTCTGATGGGAATCCCCCTGAGCGAAACCGCTCCGGTCGGAGAATTGATGGGGATTAAAACGGTGTTTAATGAATTTCTGGGCTATATGAAAATGAATGAAATGATCCGGGGCGGCCTGCTCAGCCCGAGATCTGTGATCATTTCCACCTACGCCCTCTGCGGCTTCGCGAATTTCGGAAGCCTTGCCATCCTGATCGGAGGGATCGGCGCTATCGCCCCGGAACGGAAAAAAGAAGTGATCGAACTCGGAGTCAAATCGTTGATTTCGGGGACCCTGGCAAAATTCATGACGGCGGGGCTGGCGGGAATTTTTCTGTAATCGCGGAACGATCCGTTTAACTTCCGTATTTCTTCCGGCTTTTCCGGGCCCTCCGGCTTTTCTGACGCCGGATCTTCTCCGCCCGTTTCACCCGGCCGGTATCCCGCCCGAGGATTCGTGATTCGATTTTTTCGGTGAGGGCCCGCCGAGCCAAAAAGCGATTCAATCCCTGCGAGCGGCTTTCCTGCATCTTGACTTCCAGTCCGGTCGAAATATGCCTCAGATAGACGCAGGTCGCGGTCTTGTTGAGATTCTGCCCGCCGGGGCCTCCGGAACGGACAAACTTCTCTTCCAAATCGCCGGGCCCGATTCCCAACGCCCGCATTCGGTCCAGCAGTTCTTTTTCTTTCTCGGGCCGCACTCCGAACACTGACAAAGTTATTGCCCCGCCGGCGGATTCAGCAGGCAACACTTTTTGTATTTTTTCCCGCTTCCGCAGGGGCAGGGATCGTTCCGCCCCGCCTGATGCTCCGCGCGATAAGGCGTTCCGGGTTCGGTCCCGCCCCCGCTTTTCCCAAGATTTGAAACGTCTCCCTGAAAAGGAAGCGGCTCGCGGCCTTTATCGCCTCCCTTGGGCGCCAACACGTTTTTATTGATGCGGATTTTCTCGGCGCGAATATGGATCTGTTGCTTCTGGCGATTGTCGATCTGTTTCATCGGCCTTCTCCTCAGACAGAAAACCCTTCTTTTGTCCGACTGAAAAACGGGCCCTATTATCCGGAAGAATCGCCTTCAAGGCAAGAAGGGGTTACCCCAAAACGAATTCCCGGAATAATTCTTCGGGAGTAAATTGCCGGATATCCAGGACCGCCTGGAAAACGGGCAGGAACTCTTTCAATTGAACGATGGTCTTCTGCACGTCCTCGAGATTCAGGGGCCTTTCCTTCTGGTAATTCTCGAGAAAAATTTCGCTCACTTCCCGCTTCAAATCCTCCGGCAAGCGCAATGCCAGGAAACACAGGAAATACCCCACGTCCCAACCGCGCTTGTCTTCCCGGGTGCAGAATTCCAAATCCGTAAAATAAACTTTTTTCTCGCTCTCAATCCAGATGCAATTTACGGGCTGCGTATCGATCAGAGAAAACCCGGCCCGGTGAACCTTCCCCAATCCGAACCCGCAACGGCGAATCACTTCCCGCTCGTTTTCGTCAATGCGTCCCAAATCGGCAATGCGGGTCAGGATTTCGTCTACGGTCTCCCCTTTCAAGTATTCCGCCACCATAATTCCCTGAACCGTGTCATACGCGATCAGACGGGGCACGGGGACCCCCTGGTCCGCCAGTTGAACCCGGCTCAACATATCGACGGTAAACCGTTGATGGGTGTGCCGGCCATAGATAAACGGGAACGGAGTCACAAGCGGCAGGTGCTTCGCCCAAAAACTCCCGATGGGGGTAAAAACTTTCACGAAATAAGCCGTTTCGCCGCCAAATCGGTTCCGGAATTTCCAGATCTGGTTCGCATTGCTGACGCCGCCGGAAACCGATTCCACCGACAAGGTCGTCACATCGATATTCTCAAACGCCAGATTGTTCCGTTTGATAAACTTAAGGCAAGTGCCGATTTTTCGCCAGCGTCGCATTTTGATCCAGCTCGCGGCCAAGTGAAACATCAAAGCCGGCGAATTGATCAAAATGGCAAAAAGAAGCCGATAAAACAGCGGCTGTTTGATTTTTCCGATGTTTTTAAAAAACTTCTCCTTGAAATTCCTGAGCTGAGCTTTAGAAAATTTCTTCATCATTTCAGTCCTTTTCCTTCTTTTGCGGAACAGCATTCCCTGGCTTTGACCAGGCCGGTCAAGACTTCATTCACCGGCGTCCGGACTCCCGATTCCCTCCCCAAACGGCAGATCGCACCGTTCAACGCGTCGATTTCGGTCCGCCGGCCGCGCCTAAGATCCTGCAGCATGGAAGGATGATGCGCGTACGTCGCGGGGATTAATCTCCCGAAAAGCAATCTGACGTAATCCGCATCCGTCCGCTGTAAAAGCCTGATCCGACGCTTTCGCGCCACGCGGTAAATTTCAGCGACAATCTCCTTCATCAGCAGCCGCGTATGAAGGTTTTCAAGCAAGGCGCCGTAATGGACGTCCAGAAGAGACGCCAGAGGATTCAAGGCGCAATTGTACAATGCCTTTCCCCAGATAAATTGACGGATATCCGCCACGGCGCCGCTTTGGATGCCCGCCCGGGTCAGAAGGGCCGTGAGTTTTTTGACTCTCGGCGTGATTTTCCGGACGGCGGTTTCTCCGATCCTTACGGCATCCGCGGAAACGGTAACCCGAACCTTTCCGGGATCGATCACCGCGCCGAAAATCACGCGGCCCGCCAGAACATTCCGCGAAGGGAAATAACGGTGAAGACATTCGACGTTCCCGATCCCGTTCTGAAGGGAAAGGATCAATGTTCCGGGCGAAACGATTTGTCCGAGCTCTCGGCAGGCTTTTTCGGTGTCCGGCGACTTGACCGTGAGAAGGATCAGATCAAAACGCGAGGCATTTTTTTTTAGCGCCGAGAAATCGGTGACGGTCCCGAATTTCCGGAAAACGTGCCGCCCCCAAATCCCTTCGATCCGGAGCCCCTGTTTTTTCACCCGCCGGAGATGCCAAGGGCGGCCGTAAAGAGTGATTCGATGCTCCGTCCGGGAAAGAAACCCTCCGAAAATACTCCCGACCGCTCCGGCTCCGAAAATCAGGATATTCATAAATTCAGTAGAGAAAAGTCACGGGGCCGTCATTGACGCTCAGGACTTCCATATGAGCGCCGAAAACCCCCTCTTTGACGCAAACCCCCTCTTCCACCAGGAACTGAACGAATTTTTCGATCAGCTGCCTGGCGCGATCGGGTGCCTCCGCCGTATCGAATCCGGGCCGCGCCCCCTTCCGGATATCCGCCGCCAAGGTAAATTGCGAAACCACCAGCACTTCGCCGCAAATCTCCTGTACGGAACGGTTCATCTTTCCGTCTTCGTCCTCAAAAATTCTGAAAACCGGAAGCTTTTTCGCGAATTTTTCAGCCTGTTCTTCGGTGTCGCCTTTTTCGACCCCGGCATAAACCAGAAGCCCCCGCCCGATCTGAGCGATACCTTTGCCTTTAATCGACACCTGCGCGCGCGAAACGCGTTGAATCACCAGCTTCATTCTTCATCCTCCTCTTTCATCGCGCCGTCAATCCGTTCGAGCCATTTCGTCAGATGAAAATAATAGGCGCAATCCTTAAACCGCTTCTTACAAAATTCGGCAACCCACGTCTGTTTGGCGCCCTCTTCTTTTCCGGCCAGGCGGTCGCACCGGATCTCCGGTTTTTCCTCCGCGTAAGGGAAAAAAGGGCAAATCGCGGGCATCAGGCTCCTTTCGATGTTCATTCGAAATCATTATAGATTGGGGATTCGGCTCCCGTAAATCATTAAATTTCCGGCTTTCTTTTTGGCGGAAACTCATTAAAATGACCCCATGCCTTCAGCCAAGAAAAATGAAAGATACCTCATCACCGTCGAAGCGAGATTCGAAGCGGCTCATCATCTCCGGAGCTATTACGGAAAACCCGAACCGCTGCACGGACACAGCTGGCGGGTTGAAGCAAAAATCGAATCGAGGAAATTGGACCGGGAAGCGATCAGTGTGGATTACGTGAAGGTCCGGAAACGGCTTGAAGGGCTCGCTCAAAAACTTGACTATGGCTTCATCAATCGAATTCCGCCTTTTGACCGGTTAAACCCCACTTCCGAAAACATCGCAAAATGGTTTTATGAGAAGCTAAGCGAAGAATCCCTTCCTATAAGCGCTCGACTCAAGGAAATCACCCTTTGGGAGGGGCCTTTCCATTCCCTGACATACCGTACCGATTAAGAGTCTCTAAATCAAAATCCGGCCGGCCTAAAATATTCCCGGCCCCCTGTTTGAATTCCGTCTTTTATTTGCGAAGTTCACTCGGGCCCGGCAGGCCTTTTGTTCCTTGCCTTAATTTGGTTTAACGCCCAGGCGACGTGAATTTTCACCAAAGCGTCCTCCCGCTCAAGGGCCTGACGCAAAGTCGGAACGGTCTCTGCGGAGCCGAAATTCCCCAGCGCAATCGCCGCATTCCTCAGCATCATTTTCCGCGAAGCCCGCACAAGAGGCGTCCCCCGGAATTTCCGCTCGTAGGCCCGGTTGCTTTTTATCTCAAAAAGAGAACGAAGATCCAAAAACGGGCCGGAGCCCTTTTGGGATTCGAATTCCGGCCATGAGGTTTCTTTCGCAAATTTCGAAAAAGGACAGGCCTTGAGACACTCATCGCATCCGAACACCCGGTCTTTTATTAAAGGGCGTAATTCTTCGGGAATAACGCCTTTGTGTTCGATCGTCAAATAGGCAATACAACGCCGGGCATCCATTTGATAAGGTGCCGTCAGGGCTTTTGTGGGACAGGCATCCAGGCATTTCCGGCAACGGCCGCAACTCCCCGCCGGCCCGGCCGGGTCGGGATACAAATCAAGATTAGTAATCACTTCCGCGAGAAAAACCCACGGTCCGAACCGTTTCGTCAAAAGGTTTGTGTGTTTTCCGCAAAACCCGAATCCCGCCTCTTCCGCATAGGCCCGTTCAAAAAGCGGTTCCGTGTCCACACAAACAAAGCATTGGGCCCGGGAATCTTTTCCTTTAAGAAATTTCTCCAAGCCTTTCAATTTTTCCCGTATCACTTCATGATAATCCCTTCCCCGGGCATATTTCGCTATTTTTCCTCTCAGGGAAGATTTGATCCGTTCCGGCCTGCCGGTTTCCGAAAAATAATTCACGCCCAGGACAATCATGCTTCCGGCGTCCGGAATTTTTGCCCGCAACCGCTCCCAACGCGAATCAAAATTCTCAAGATAGCGCATTCCCCCGTGATACCCTTTGGCCGTCCACCGCTTCAGGCGGCCTTCCGCTTCTTTGAGGGGACGGAACGGAGTGATTCCCGCCAAATCGAATCCGGCATCTTTCGCAAAACGCTTGATCTCCGCGGAAAGCTCGGCGCTCATTGCCCGTCGGAAGAAGGGGGCGACAAAAACACCAGCGTTTCAAGATGCCTCGTTTTGGGGAAAAAATCGAAAGGAATGACGCGCAGAATTTTCCATCCCTTCAAAACAAACGTCCGAAGATCCCGGATCAACGTCTTGGGACTGCAGGAAAGATACATCAGGGTCGAAAACCCGGTCGCGGAGCTTAGCGCATTGCAGACATCGGCGCTCAGGCCCGAGCGGGGAGGATCAATGATGGCGATCCTTTTTTTGAAACCCGGCAGATTCGTCAGAGAACCCAATTCGCTTTCGACTTTCCCGAGACGAATCTCGGCGTTCTTCGCCCAATGCCAGGTCAGATTAAAATACGCAAGCCGAACGGAAGATTCGCTTTCCTCGACCAAAACCGTTTTGGCCGTCTTCCCCGAGAAAAAAATCCCGAACAACCCCACCCCGGCGTACAAATCGGCAAAAAGCGTTTCCGAATCCAGTCCGGAAAACCGTTCGATGGTCTCAAGCAGCAGAGGCAAAACGGAAAGATTAGACTGGAAAAAAGTATCCAGCGAATAAAAGATCCTTTTCCCGAGGGGCTCAGTCCACAAATAATCGTTTTCTTTCTGCTTAAGGGACTTCCGCCCGATCCCGCCCCAGTAGAGGCGGCCGTCATCTCCGGTCCGCACGACCAGATTGGCGATGCGATAATCCGAAGGCAGTTTACGGACCGCTTCCTCCCTCAGGAACGGAAGATAATCGGAGATTTCCTTCCGGGCAATCGCGCAGAAGTCGACGGGTAAAATCCTGTGCCGTCCCTCCGGCATGAACCCCATGAAACACTCGCCGGTTTTAATCCGCCGAAGGGTAAGATCCAAACGGTTCCGGTAACCGTACTCCAAAGGAGAAGCCACGATCGGCTCAAAAAGAGAGGGCTCCGCGCGGAGATAATACGCAAAAAGCTTCTTCAGGTAAGTTTCTTTAACCCGCAGTTCCTTTTCATAAGGGATATCCTGATAACGGCATCCTCCGCATTGCTCAAAAAGCGGACAAAGCGGTTTTACTTTTGCTAAGGTGGCGACAGCCGAATCATTCATCCCGCACACTCACGTTTAAAAGCCGGTTCATTTCATCCACATGGATCCAGGATTTCAAATCCGTCATACGGTCCGGATAGAGAATTCCGTCCAAATGATCCAATTCATGCTGAATCACCCGGGCCTCAAATCCGTTAGCGGATTTCACGATTCTCTCCCCCCGTTCATTCAACGATTCTAAAACAACGGCCGCCGCCCGGGGCACTTTCCCCCGATAGCCCGGAATGCTCAGGCACCCTTCCCAATCGCTCTCGATCTTCCGGGAACGTCTCAGAATACGCGGATTAATGCAAATCTGAAACGGGAAGCCTTGTTTTCCGGGGTAACGGGATTTTTCATGCACCCCCATCACCACGATCCGTTTACTGACCCCGATTTGGTTGGCCGCAAGCCCGACTCCGCGGAACCGGCGCATCGTCTGCCCCATCCTCCGGAGAATCTTTCTAAATTCGGGCTTACGGATTTCTGCCTTTGAAACGAGCCCGCATCTTCTCCGCAAAACGGGATTTCCGATTTTAAGTATCGAAACGGCATTCATAAGGGATATTTTAGCAAGACCGGAGGTTTTTTGCAGTATCGGAAAAGTTAAATACCGGCGGGAAAATAAACTCAAAAAAAAAAGCCCCGCTTGAATCCAAGCGGGGCTTTCAACCGTCAAACGAGATTAACGCTTGCTCACATTCGCGGCCTGATCCCCTTTGGGGCCGGTCACGATATCGAACTCAACGTTGTCACCTTCGTTCAGGCTCTTAAATCCGGTACCCTGAATCGCGGAATGATGCACGAAGACATCCTTGCTGCCGCCGTCCGGGGTAATGAATCCAAAACCTTTCTGGTCATTGAACCACTTCACTTTACCACTTGCCATGACTTTTATTTTCCTTTCCTGCAAAGCCGTAAGATGTATTGCGAAACTGCACTCATCTAAAATAAAAAACCGCCGGCCTGTCTAAGCCCGCGGCAAACTGCACTTTTTATTTGACTCGACCTTAAAGCCTTACAAAATTAACTACGGAGTAAGGATACCATAATCTCCCGAAAAGTCAACCTTTTAAGGAAAATCCCCCCCCAAGCGAATTTTACCATCGGGCCCGTCTGGGCAAGGACCCTAGCCGGCGCCCCCGGGAACGGGATGTCCCAAGGCGGGATCCGGGAGCGGCAAACGACTGCCGCATCGGTTTCACGAAACTCTCGGTAGGCATCTCGGGATGCTCCGAAATCGGCAAGGCCATACGGATCAGGCACTCAATGCTGCGGACATCCGATTTCTGGTCGGGAGTCGCAAAAGAAATCGCATGGCCTTTGTGTCCCGCGCGGCCGGTGCGGCCCACGCGATGCGCGTAGTTTTCCGCCTCTTCCGGGAGATCATAATTAATCACCAGCTCGATTCCCATAACATCGATCCCCCTCGCGGCAATATCCGTCGCAACCAGCACACGATGCCGCCCCGTTTTGAATCCCTGCAAAGCTTCTTTGCGCTCCCTCAAGGACCGATCGGAATGGATTTCCGCAGCCTGATGCCCCATGGCCCGAATCGCGCGGGTTACCCGATGCGCGCCGATCTTCGTCCGCGTAAAAACCAGCACGCTTCCGCGATACTGATCGAGGATCTTCCGCAGGAGCTCTTCTTTCATTTCTCTTTTCACGATAAAAAGCTCTTGAGTCAGTTTCTCGACTAACGTCCCCGACGGCGCAATTTCCACATGAATCGGCAGCCTCATGTAAGACGCCGCGATTTGCGAAATCGCCTGCGGCATCGTGGCGGAAAAAAGCATGGTCTGCCGTTCTTTCGAGAGAATTTTAATAATCTGTTCAATCTGAGGCAGAAAGCCCATGTCGAGCATCCGATCCGCTTCGTCGAGAACCAGAATTTTTGCGTCAAAAAGCATCACCGTTTTCTGATTGATATGATCAATCAACCGTCCCGGAGTCGCAATGATGACCTGGGGGTTCTTTCTCAATGCCTGTTTCTGTTCGTGCATCGACGCCCCTCCGATCACAACCGTACTTCGAATCCCGAACGGCTGTTCGATCTTCCGGAATGTCTCATCGACCTGAAGCGCCAATTCCCGCGTCGGAACCAAAACAAGGCCTTTCCCCTTCTGCTGGGACAATCGCTGAACCATGGGAATCGCGAAGGCAAGGGTTTTTCCGGTCCCGGTCTGCGCGATTCCCACAAGATCTTTTCCCTCGATCGCGGGCAGAATCGCCTTTTGTTGTATGGGTGTCGGTGTTTTAAATTTCAAACGGTCCAAGATCCCGAACATTTGCGGCGCGATCCCGAGGCCGTCAAAAGTCGTTTCGGACTGAAAATCATTATGACCCTCTGACATATTTTCTCCGATCTGTTGGTTAGGTTCTATTTTAAGCGAGAGACTTGGAATTGTCTCTAACTTCCTTGTCTTTTTAATTGAAATCCGTCACAAGTCGGGAAACGATCTCACAGCATAGAATGCTCGCTGAAACTAAAATATTGATTATCTCCGATCACGATGTGGTCTAGAACCCTGACACCGATTATGCGGCACGCTTCGGTCAGCGTTTTGGTAATTTCGATATCCTCGCCGCTGGGCTGAGTCCGTCCCGAAGGATGATTATGAACCAAAATCAGGTTCGTCGCGTGCATCTCCAACGCAGCCCGGACCACTTCGCGCGGATGAACG
>JAKQXH010000060.1 GCA_029561555.1 Candidatus Omnitrophota bacterium | reverse complement strand
ATCACGAGACCTCAATCTGGGCAATTCCTGGGCGGATTTTGTGGAGTTGAATACCGGATTTTCCTTCCGTCCCGTCGATTGGGACCGTTTGAATTTTTTGACCCGCTATACGTATTTGGCGGACTCCCTGCCGGACGACCGGTTCGGTAATAATCTTCCTTACCAGACCAGCGCGCATATTGCCGCGATCGAAGGCGCTTACGATTTGAACCGTTATTTCCAGCTGGTCGAGAAAGTGGCCTTCAAACTTTCGCAGGTCGAAACCTCTTTCGGGGGAAGTTTGAATGTCTATAATTATCTCTGGGTCAACCGCCTGAATTATCATCTGACCCGGAAATGGGACCTGGGATTGGAGTATCGCATCCTGACCCAGCAGGGCGCGGGAGAGAATTACCGGCAGGGGGTTTTGGCCGAATTGGACCGGGAGCTTTTTGATTACACCCGGATCGGAGTGGGGTATAATTTTACCGATTTTGACGATGACCTCAGGAGGCGGAACAGTTTTCAGAGTTATGGCAAGGGGCCTTTCGTTCGTTTGACGGGGAAATTTTAAGCCGATAAAATAAAACGGTTTTCCGGTCGGATAATTGGCGGGAAGCGGGGAGCCGACAGGCTCGGAAATGACGCGACCGGGATAAAAAAAAGGAGACAATTCCGTGAGAAAAATTTCATGCTGCGTCGGTATCGTTATTTTAATTTTCGGAATTTTCGGGTGCGCCCATAAATCTTATCTGCCTTACCCGAAAGTGGATACGGTTCTGGTCGTCAACCGGCCGTTTGATTTTACCTATCTGGAGGTTTTAAAGGCGCTCGACGAACTCCACGACTGGGAACTCTCCAATACGGAAAAATCGGCCGGGGTCATCGTGCTGAACAACCAGAAGTATTGGGATACCTTTGACGCGGATAAGCTGCAAGCTGTTCTGGTGATCAAGAGCATTGACAGGACGACGACCAGTGTTTCGTTGGCGCCAGAATCCCAAACGGTGATCGACGGGAAAGATGTTATGAATGCCATGGAGAAGGCGCTCAGTAAGTACAAAAAGTAAGGCTTCCGCTTTCTTGTTCCGGAAAATTCCCCGCAAACGTTTGTCCGCTTTTATGTCCGGGCGCGTGCCCCGGGCGGTATCATTTCATGAAAGGGCTGCTCATGACGGACGATGTGATCCGTTTAACCGGAGTCAAAACTCATAATCTCAAGAATTTCGACCTGACGCTCCCCCGGGGGAAAATTGTCGTGATGACCGGCGTGAGCGGTTCGGGGAAATCTTCGCTTGCTTTTGACACCCTCTACGCGGAAGGACAGCGTCGTTACGTCGAATCCCTCTCGGCTTACGCGAGACAATTCCTTGAGCGCATGGAAAAGCCCGACGTGGATTCCATGACCGGCATTTTGCCCGCGATCGCGATCGAAGCGAAAAATATCGTCACAAACGCCCGCTCGACCGTCGGTACCCAGACGGAAATCAACGATTATTTGCGCGTGCTTTTTGCCCGGATCGGAAGAACGCTTTGCGGACAATGCGGAAGGGATGTTGAACTCGATCGCCCGGGAAAGGTCGCCGAAAAGATTCTCATGCAATCCGGAGGTTCCGAAGCGTTCGTCCTTTTCCCTCTTTCGCTGAAAGGGAGCGCGAAAAAATATTTTAAAGAATGGAAAACGGAGCTTGAGAAACAGGGGTTTACCCGGATTTGGATCGGAGGGAAGGTCAGGGAACTTAATGAGGTTTCTTCCCGCGATGTCCCGTCGGACCCTGTTGAAGTCGTGGCGGACCGGGTGACGGCAAATGAAGAGAGCCGGGGACGTTTGGTGGATTCGGTCGAAACGGCTTACCGTTTCGGAGGGGGGCAGGCGGTGGTCCGCTCGGGCGGAACGGTCCTTAAATTTTCGGAACATTTTCATTGCGCGCATTGCGATCTTTCCTATCCGCTCCCCACTCCGAATATGTTTTCCTTCAACAGCCCTTTGGGGGCCTGTCCGGAATGCCAGGGGTTCGGGAGGATCATTGCGATTGACCGGGAATTGGTCGTGCCCGATACCCGAAAGACGCTCGAGGAAGGAGCGATTGAACCGTGGGGAAAGCCGAGCTACCGCTGGTTTTTCGAGCAGATGATCGAATATTGCCGGCGAAAAAAAATTCCGGTCGATTGTCCGTATAAAGATCTCCGGACCGCGGATAAGAAATTAATTTGGGAAGGCGACCCGGATGACCCGGATTATGAATCCCTCGGCAATTATTTCAAATACCTCGAGAAGAAAACATACAAGATGCATGTCCGGATATTTCTTTCCCGTTACCGGGGCTATTTCAGATGTCCGGCATGCGGGGGGAGCCGTCTGAAACCCGAAGCGCTGAACGTAAGAATTCAGGGCAAGAACATTTCTGATTTTCTCCGAATGTCCGTCGGCGATTTGAGGAAATTCTTTGATGAGCTGGAAATTACCCCGCATGAGGCGGAATCCGCGGGCCCCGTGCTGGAGGAGCTCCGGAAAAGGCTTTCGTTTTTGGACGAAGTCGGGTTGGGATATGTGAGCCTGGACCGGAATTCCCGCACCCTTTCCGGCGGAGAGGCGCAGAGGATTAACCTGACGACCGCGCTGAGCGCCAGTCTCGTCGATACCCTGTATGTTTTGGATGAACCCAGCATCGGACTGCATGAAAGGGATAACGGGCTCCTGATCCGGATTTTGAAGCGGCTTCGGGACTTGGGGAATACCGTCGTGGTGGTCGAACACGACCGGCAGATGATTGAGATGGCGGATGAAGTTATTGACCTGGGGCCGTCGGCGGGCGAACGGGGAGGCGAGATTGTTTTTCAGGGGGCTTATCCGGCATTGCTGAAGGCGGATACGCTGACGGGGGAATATCTTTCGGGCCGTAAAAAAATTTCTTACGGGGAAAACCGTTCTTCGAGAAGCTCCGCGGAGCGGATCCGGATCCGCGGAGCGACGGAACATAACCTTAAAAATATTGACGCGGAAATCCCCCTGGGGAAACTGGTCGTATTGACGGGAGTCTCCGGATCGGGCAAGAGCACGCTGCTTTACGATGTGCTGTATAAAAATTACCTCCGATACCGGGGAAGGCCGGTTCAGGATCTCGGCGCGGTTTGTTCGATTACGGGCTGGAACGGGATCTGCGATATGATGCTGGTCGACCAGTCTCCGATCGGCCGGACTCCGCGGTCGAACCCGGTTACGTACGTTCAGGCCTTCGATAAAATCCGGAAACTTTTCGCTTCGACGGAGGAGGCGAGGCGGCAAGAGGTCCGGGCCGGGGATTTTTCATTCAATGTTTCCGGCGGACGGTGCGAAGAATGCGAGGGGAGCGGGAAAATCAAGGTCGAAATGCATTTTTTGGCGGATATCTACGTTGAATGCGAAAAATGCGGCGGGACCCGGTATCAGAAACGGATTTTGGAGATCCGCTATCGCGGCAAAAATATTCACGAAGTTTTGGGGATGACTTGCACGGAAGCCCGCTCGTTTTTTTCGGGAGAGGAAGACCTTCTCGAAAGACTTCGTATTTTGGAGAAAATCGGGTTGGGTTATTTGCGCCTGGGGCAATCCGCTCTTACCCTTTCCCAGGGCGAGGCCCAGCGGATGAAACTTGCGCTTGAAATGACCCGGCAGGGAGCCGGGGGGAGCCCCGAGAAGGGCCGCGGCGAAAAGATTTTATATCTTTTTGATGAGCCGACGACAGGGCTTCATTACGATGACATTCGGTTTATGATGAAAGCGTTCTGGGAGCTTTTGGCCCACGGGCATTCCGTTGTTTTGATCGAACACAATATGGAAGTGATCCGGCTTGCCGACTATATCATTGATCTGGGGCCCGAAGGAGGAGAAGACGGCGGGAGGCTGGTTTTTCAGGGCGATTTGAGGGAAATGCTTCGGACGGAAATCTCCGGGTCGCATACCGCACGCTGTCTTAAGGAATATCTAAGGAAGACGGGGCAATAAGCTTCGCTTGAAAAAATTGCCCGTCCGATTTATAGTTTTTAGTGGAAGCAGCAACAGGAATAAGGGGGATTGGATGCATAGTCGGAAAGGGGGTTTTCTGAGGCGGATAGTTTGGATCTTAGCCGCAGGAGGGTTTTTCCTTTTTTGCGGGTTCAAGCTCGAGAAGGACCCCATCGAATTGACTCGCTCCGAACTCAAGAAGGCGCCTTCCCCCGATGAGGAGAAGAAAATCCCGGAGGTCCCGGTTTCTCCGTCTTTCCGTTCCGTAGGTTCTCTGGACCGATTCATGACAAAAAGCTCCATTACTCCGGAAAAAAAGACTGTTGCTCAGAATAAAGCGGTCTCGAAAGTCGTAAAAACCGTTCCCAAGACGGTTTCCGGGAAACCGCCGGGTGTCGTGACCGGCAAGGCGTCCGAAGAGGACTTTTTGGGAGATTTGATGCTGGATGAGGCCGAATCAGATGCGGAAGGGGGTTCCGGCCGTTCGGAAAAACAGAAATAGGATCTTCCGGATAAAAGAAAATATTAAAAACCCGCTGTCCCCAATCCTTAAAAGGAGCGGTTATGAATAAGGTGAAGGCTCTTAGATGGGTCAATTCCGTTCTTTTCGTTTTGTTTTCGATTCAGGTGATAACGGTTGTGATCATGTTTTTTCAAATCAAGGTCCCGAATCTTCAGTTCGTTTTTCAGGCGCATGAGTATAACGGGTTATTGCTGATCGCGACGGCTCT
>JAKQXH010000046.1 GCA_029561555.1 Candidatus Omnitrophota bacterium | reverse complement strand
AGGAGCGGGCCCTCGAGGAACCGGATCCGCTCGTCGAGGATCGCGACGTCCCCGGTCGCGCGCACGTAGTGGGCGACCCCGTACGGCAGCCAGAGCAGGTCGTCCGAGCAGCGGGTCCGTATGCCGTTGCCGCTCGAGGCGTCCCACCAGTGCTGGACGTCTCCTTCCACGAACTGATGCGCGGCAAAGGTCAGCAGTTTTTCACGGATCAGTTCCGGTTTTGAATGGATAAGGGCCATAACGTCCTGCAGTTGATCACGAAAACCAAAAGCCCCGCCTGACTGATAATAGCCGCTCCGTCCCCACAACCTACAGCTCATGACCTGATACTGAAGCCAGCCATTCACGAGAAAATTCGTGGAAAGGTCGGGCGTTTCCGCGTACACCACTCCGAGCGTCCGTTTCCAATACTCCCAGACCGTTTCGAGTTCCCGCCGTGCCGAATCCAGTCCGCCAAAACGCCGGAGAAGCTCCCGGGCCTCGTCTAGGGTTTTTCCCGAGCCCAGAGTAAAAAGGATCTCTTTTTCCTGTCCTTCCCCGATTTCAAATTTAACCTGCGCGGCGACACAGGGATCAATTCCCGCGCCCACTTTGCCGGAAAGCCTGTCCCGGTACATCGCGGACGGTGACTCCAGTGTCCCGTTTCTTCCGATAAATTCAATCCGGTCGCCGCTTACAAAACGGGTTGGTTCATTGACGTCCAGAAAAACGACCCGCCCCGGGAATTCCTTGTTGTAAGGATTACGGGCAAGAAGGGCGCCGCTTTTGGGATCCACTTCCGTCACGATATGCATATGGTACTTGTCCCGGAACGTTCCCAGAACCAGATCGCAGTACGCGGCCGCGGAAAGGTTCCTTCGTCGCCCGGACAAATTCCGGATTTTCAGGATCGAAAACTTGACGCTGTTTTCGAGTGAAACGAAGACGGTTAATTCCGAAAAAATTCCGCTTTCAAGATGCTCAAAAACACTGTACCCAAACCCGTGCCGCGAAACATAACGCGTTTTCCCCGAAGCGGGGAGCGGGGTCGGGGACCAAAACCTCCCGGTTTCTTCGTCGCGAATATAAAAGGCCTCTCCCGAAGCGTCCGTAACCGGATCATTTTTCCACGGAGTCAGCCGGAACTCATGGGCGTTCTCACTCCAGGTATAGGCGTTCCCGCTTTCCGAGATCACGGTACCAAAACTCGGATTCGCGAGCACATTGACCCACGGCGCGGGTGTCCTCTTCGCGCGAGACGTCGTAATGACATATTCCCGCCCGTCTCCGGTAAATCCTCCCAAGCCGTTAAAGAAGGTCAGATCCGACCGCTCTCCAATTTCCGGGCCGTTCTCACCGGGATCTTCCCGACGGGTTGGAACAAACGGAAGAGGGTTCACTTTAGGCTGTGTCATATCTTTCAGCTGTTCCGCCAGAGTGCCCCCGCGATCCGAAATAATAACCCGCGCCACTGTCTGGATCAGAATCCGGTCTTCTTCCGACATTTGATCGGACCGCCTCAGAAAAATGCTTCCCTTCTGGCCTGTTTTTCCCTCGGTCGCGGCCGCGATCAGACCGGTGATCCTTTCGCCAAGAGAATCACGATAAACGGAACTGTCTTCATTCCAGATCACAAG
>JAKQXH010000031.1 GCA_029561555.1 Candidatus Omnitrophota bacterium | reverse complement strand
GATTTACGGCACTTCTCGGACGGTGGTGACGAAAGTCCGGAAAGCCGTTTGTGACTATCTCGGAAAATGCGGCGAGTAAAAGGACGGCGGGTGAGATGAAAAAGACGGGACGGGATACTCTGAACGGAATTTTAATCGTAGACAAACCGCTGGATTGGACCTCGCATGACGTCTGTTCCTTCATCCGGAAGCGTTTCAGGTTCGTTAAGGTAGGGCATGCCGGAATTCTGGACCGGACCGCGACGGGTGTGTTGGTGGTTTTGGTCGGGCTGTACACGAAATTGTCCTCCCGTTTCTTGAATGAGGATAAAGAATATCGGGGGGTAATGGAATTGGGTGCCCGTACGACGACGCACGACTGGGGCGGGGAAGTCGTCGAGAAGAAAGCCTGGGAGCATATCGGTCCGGAAGAAATTAAAACCGTCTTTGAATCGTTTCAGGGCGAGCAGGAGCAGCTGCCGCCGATGGCTTCCGCCGTGAAACGGGACGGGGTCCGTCTTTACAAGCTCGCGAGGAAGGGGCAGGAAGTGGATCGCCCCCGCAAGGCAATCCGCGTTTATGAATTGAGAATCGAGAAAATCGAGATTCCCTCCATCCATTTTTATTGCAGGGTTTCAAAAGGGACTTATGTCCGGACGTTGGTGAATGATATGGGCATTGCTCTGGGAACCTGCGCGCATTTGAAAGAGCTGCGCCGGCTGGCCAGCGGAAAGTTCAGGATCGAGGACAGCCTGACGATTGATTTCCTCAAGACCGTTCAGGATCCCGAAGAGTTGAAACCCTATCTGAAAGCGCTTCCGCTCGCTCATCTGGAAAATCCGGAAGGCCCGAACGGTTCGCCGCTGCGCGAATGCCCGGGCGGATGTTCCGGCAGCTGACTGCCCTAAACGTTTTTCGGTCTCACGCGGAGGTTTGCGAGTCTAAACCGGTGCGAGAATTTTCATTCCGATGATTATTGCGAGAGATTTTAAGGCGTTTCCCTCACCCCGCTTTTCCCGAACCGTCCTGACGATGGGGGTTTTTGACGGAGTGCATCTGGGGCATCGCGAGGTTCTCTCAAGAGTCCGGCTCGCCGCGCGGAAGATCGGAGGGACTGCGGCGGTTCTCACGTTTCAGGAGCATCCCCAGAATGTTTTGAAGCCGCACGCTTCGAAATTCCTGCTGACCAGCTTTACGCATAAGCTGACTTTGCTGGAGGCGGAAGGCATGGATCTTTGCCTTGTCCCGCATTTCAATGTCCGGTTCTCAAAGATGTCTCCGGAAGCGTTTGTGGAAAAAATATTGGTCCGGAAGCTGAAGATCCGGAAGCTGATTTTGGGGGACGATTCGAGATTCGGTCACCGGAGACAGGGTGACGTCTCGCGGATGGCGGATTTAGCCGCCCGATTCGGGTTTGATTTTGAAGCGGTTCCCGCGCGCAAGGAAAAGATGTTCACGGTCAAAAGCACGCTGATCCGGGAACTCCTCGCCGAAGGCGAACTTGAGGCGGCACGGAAATTTCTGGGACGCCCTTACTCGGTGGCGGCTAGGATCGTGAGAGGAGAGGGGCGCGGGCGGGAATTGGGCTTCCCGACGGCTAATCTGGATCTCGAAAACGAAATCCTGCCTCCGATGGGGGTTTATGCGGTCCGGGCGCGTTTGATTGATTCCAGAATTTTGCCGGAAAGACCCGGCTTTTTCGTAATGAAACATGCCCATTTGCCCGAGCGATGGCCGGCCGTGCTGAATTGGGGGAAAAAGCCGACTTTTCGCTGCAATATCCGGGAGGCCGTTGCCGAAGTCCATTTATTGGGGTTCCGGGGCAATGTCTACGGGAAAATGCTTGAAATTGAATTCCTGAAAATGCTCCGGCGAGAGCGTAAATTTGCTTGCGCGGAAGACCTGAAGCGGCAAATTTTCGCGGATATCCGCCGGGCCGAGAGGGTTTTTCTTCAAAAAAGTGAGGTTTGACCTTTACAATGACGCTTAAGTGTTCTATACTGTAAAACTAAGCGTTAACTTAAGTTATTGAGAAACAAGAGGTTGCAAAAAAAAGAGGAAAATTAAAGAGGAAGATCCATGGGGATTGCCAAGGAAAAAAAACAGAAAGTGATCAAGCAGTTTCAGAAAAATGAAAAAGATTCCGGAAGCAGCGAGATCCAAATCGCGCTTTTGACGGAACAAATCAATGAATTGACCGAGCATTGCCGCGCTCACCGGAAAGACGCTCACGCGCGTTACGGATTGATCAAGCTGGTGGGCAAGCGAAAGAAGCATTTGAGTTATTTGCAGAGCCGGGATGAAGAACGGTATTTGAAAATCCTTTCGGAATTAGGCCTCAGAAAGTAAGGCCCCTCCGTCATTTCTCCTTTCCAGACGCGGACCGTTTTTGAATGGGGGAGTATTGCCGGAGCGTAAGAATGAGGAAATTTAAAAGAGAGAAGAGAAAAGAAAAGGAAAAACGATGAAAACAGTGAAGGCGTTATTCGGACGAAACGAATTGATTATCGAAACGGGAAAAATGGCGAAACAGGCCAGCGGGGCATGCCTCGTGAAATGCGGCGGGACGGCGATTTTGGCGACCGTGGTGGGGGCCAAGGAAGCGGAAGCCGATGCTGATTATTTTCCGCTGCTCGTGGATTACCGCGAGAGGACCTATGCGGCAGGAAAGATTCCCGGAGGATTTTTCAAGCGCGAGGGGAAACCTTCGGAGCGCGAGATCCTGACGTCCCGTTTGATCGACCGTCCGATCCGCCCGCTGTTTCCCGATGATTTTCTCAATGAAGTTCAGGTGATGGTGACCGTGCTGTCCGTGGACGGAGAAAACAATCCGGACGTTTTGGCGGTGATCGGCGCGTCGGCCGCGTTGTCCATTTCGCCGGTTCCTTTCGAGGGGCCCGTGGGCGCGGTCCGCATCGGGCGCGTTGCCGGGGCTTTTGTGGTGAATCCGACTTATGCGGAATTGCAGGAGTCCGAGCTCGACTTGGTGCTGGTCGGAACGAAGGAAAAAGTCGTCATGATCGAAAGCGGGGCCCATGAGGTCCCGGAACAGGTGCTTCTCGAGGCGATCGAACTGGGGCATAAGGAATTGCAGCCATCCGTGGCGGTTCAGCTTGAATTGGCAAAGGAATGCGGACGGGCCAAAATGGAAGTGAAGAAGAAGGAGATCCCGGGAGATATCATTCGAAAAGTCGAAGAAGGCTGCCGGGGCCGTTTTTCCCAGTTGCAGTCTCTGGCCAAGGAGGAACGGGAGGAAGCGACCGAAAAACTTCTGGCGGAAGTGTTGTCGAAATTTGATTCCGCGGCGCCGGATTTCAACGAAGCGCTGATCAAGGGTATTTTTGCGGAGGTCGAGAAAAAGGAAGTCCGGGACATGATCGTGAACAAAAAGGTCCGGCCGGACGGAAGGGCTTTTACGGATTTGCGGAACATCACCTGCGAGATTTCCGTTCTGTCGAGAACCCACGGGTCGGCGCTTTTCACGCGCGGTCAGACGCAGAGCCTCGCGGTTGCGACGCTCGGGACCAGCGCGGACGAGCAGATGATTGACGCCCTGGAAGGGGAAATGTTCAAGCGGTTTATGCTGCACTACAATTTCCCGCCGTTCAGTGTCGGAGAGATCGGACCCAATCGGGGCCCGGGCCGGCGGGAGATCGGACACGGGGCTCTTGCGGAACGAGCCTTGTCGGGGGTGATGCCTTCGGAAGAAGAGTTTCCGTATACGGTGCGGCTGGTTTCCGATATTTTGGAATCGAACGGTTCCAGTTCGATGGCGACCGTGTGCGGCGGAACGCTTGCGCTGATGGACGCGGGGGTTCCGCTCAAGGCTCCCGTTGCGGGAATTGCGCTGGGTTTGGTGACGGACGGCGACCGCTGGGAGATTCTGACGGACATTGCCGGCATTGAGGACCATCTCGGGGACATGGATTTTAAGGTGGCCGGGACCCAAAACGGCGTGACCGCATTGCAGCTGGATATCAAAATCAAGGGCATCACGATGGAGATGATCCGGAAGGCGCTTTCTCAGGGGCATGAGGCCCGCATGAGGATCCTCGACATCATGAAGCGCGTGATCGAAAGCCCGAGGGCGGAGCTTTCCAAATATGCGCCGAGAATCACGATTTTGCAGATCAATCCCGACAAAATCAAGGATGTGATCGGTCCCGGCGGAAAGGTCATTAAGAAGCTGATCGAGGAAACGGGAGTCAAAATCGATATCGAAGACGACGGGCGGGTCTTTGTCGCATCGGCGGATGCCGAAGCGGCCGAGGTGGCTTTGTCGAAAATCCGCGCGATTACCGAAGAGGCCCAGGTCGGGAAGCTTTACACCGCGAAAGTCCGGAAAATCATGAATTTCGGGGCTTTCTGCGAAATCCTTCCCGGGACTGACGGCCTGGTCCACGTGTCGGAAATTCGTGACGGTTTCGTGAAACGGGTTGAAGATTTTCTGAAAGTGGGCGATATAGTAAAGGTCAAAGTAATGAGTATCGACGCGGAAGGCAAGATCAACCTGAGCATGAAACGCGCAAAAGAATCCGGGGAAGGCGGCGAGGATGACTCCAAAGGACAAAACCCGCAAGACTAACGAAATATGGGGGCTCCTTTTCTTCCTCGCGGGAATTTTTGTCCTAACGGCGCTGGCGTTTTATCAGCCGGTTGACCATTCGTATTTTACTTCGGCGCCGAGGCGGCCGGTTGCCAATCCGACGGGCGTAATCGGCGTTTACATTGCCCATTTTTCCTTCCTGCTTTTCGGCACGAGTTCCTACGCCATTGCGGGGTTCCTGGTTTTGTGGGCGGTTTCCTTTTTTCTTCAGAGGGTCCCCAAACGGAAGGCCGTGAAACTGGGCGGTTTTGTCTTTTTCCTGGCGTCGCTGGCCAGTTTGTTCGCCTGGGCCGCGCCTTCGGCGGGGAAGTTCCAGCAGGGAGGGTTTCTCGGCTATTTTCTGGACCGGCAGCTGGAACTCTACTTCGGCTCCGTCGGTGCCCTGATTTTCCTGATCGCGTTTTTCTTCCTTTCGATTCTGCTTGCGACCGAATATCTGCTGTTTCCCATGATTTCCTCGCTGATCAGCGGCATGGTCTTTGCCGCGCTTCAGATCTGGACGCTGTTCCGCGTGAGCGCGGGACTGCTCGGCGCCGTTGCGAAAGGGCTTGCGGAGGGAATCGTCTGGATGATCGGACGGCTTAGGGCGTCCCGGGAAGAGGGAAGCGAGACCCGTACGGGCGCGAAAGAAAAGAAGACCAAGCCGGGCCGGGCCGAGGAGGCCGGCGAGAAGAAGGGAAAAATCAAAGAAGAGAAAACCCGCGAAGATCAACCGGAACCGCCCGAAATCAAAGTCAAGAAGTACGAGCCGACCCCCGTGGCGGAGGCGCCGAAGGAAATTAAAAAGACGCCCCGCGCGCCGAAGCCCGAGCCGCCCAAGAAGGAGGAGACGATTTCCGTCGCGGCAACTTCCCGCGACGAATCGCTGGCGGAGTACGTCTTTCCGGGGACGGACCTTTTGCACGTGCCGGACCGGAGCGGGAAAAGTTCGGACGAAGACTTAAAGGAGAAGGCGAAAGTTTTGGAGGATACCCTCCGCGATTTCGAAATTGAGGCAAGAGTGGTCGAGATCGAACAGGGGCCCGTGATCACGCGCTATGAGCTCATGCCGGCCCCGGGCGTGAAAATCAGCAGCATTTCAAGCCTTTCCGATGATTTTGCGCTTGCCCTGAAATCTTCCAGCATCCGGATCATTGCGCCGATCCCCGGCAAGGGGACGATCGGGATTGAGGTCCCGAACTCCGTGACCGACAAAGTCTATCTGCGCGAGCTTCTGGATTCGGGAGGGTTGATCGATTTCAAGGGGAAACTGCCCCTGGCGCTGGGGAAGAACACGAGCGGCGCGCCTTTGCTGGCCGATCTTGCCGAGATGCCTCATCTCTTGATCGCGGGTTCGACCGGGAGCGGGAAGACCGTGTGCGTGAACGGGATTATCGCCGGCCTTCTTTACCGGATGCGGCCCGATGAACTGAAGTTCGTGATGGTGGATCCCAAGATGGTGGAACTGGCGGTTTACAACGATCTTCCTCATATGCTGGCACCGGTCGTGACGGACGTGCGTAAAGCCGCCGCGACGCTCAACTGGGTGGTGGGGGAGATGGAAAACCGCTACAAGATCCTGGCGCGATGCGGGAAGCGGAATATCCAGGCGTTTAACCAGCGGGACCCGGCGGAAGATTCCGACAAGGAGATCCCGGCGAAGCTTCCGTATATTTTGGTGGTGATTGACGAGCTGGCGGATTTGATGGTGGTTGCGCGCGATAAAGTCGAGACCGCGATCATGCGGCTTGCGGCTTTGTCCCGGGCGGTCGGGATTCATCTGGTTTTCGCGACGCAGCGGCCGTCGGTGGACGTGATCACGGGAGTGATCAAGGCGAATTTCCCCGCGCGCATCGCTTTCAAGGTCGCATCCAAAGTGGATTCCCGGACGGTCCTGGACATGAACGGCGCGGAAAAATTGCTGGGAAAAGGCGACATGCTTTTCCTGATGCCCGGGGAGGCCAAGCCGATCCGCGGACAGGGGGCGTTCGTGACCGACAAGGAGATCGCGGGGATCGTCAAGCACGCTTCTTCACAGCGGGAGCCCGAATATCTGCAGGAATTGGATAAAATTCAACACCCTTCGCAGGATCTTCCTGCGGGAGAAAAAGACGAGCTTTACGAAGCCGCTCTTAAATTGGTCCTTGAGACGAGGCAGGCTTCCACCTCTTTCCTCCAGAGGAGGCTTCAGGTCGGTTACGGACGCGCCGCGAGGCTGTTGGATGTCATGGAACAGGAAGGATTTATCGGCCCCCCTCAGGGCACCAAGCCCCGCCAGATTTTGGTCGATGAACTCGCGAACGAACCCTGAGGCGGGAATTTCGCGCGGAATATTTTTCTTTAAGCTTACGGAAAACACGAGGGGGGAAGTGTCTTTTGCTTGACGAATACCCGGGGAGAACCGAAAACCGATGACGGAAAAGAGCGCGCGAGTTTTAGCGATCCGGCATATCCGCCGGGAGGGTGCCGGAAGTTTCGAAGATTTTCTGAAGGCGCGAGGCGTTCTCTTGGATTATTGGGATATCTGGCAGAATGAAAAATTTTCCGGAGACACGGAAACTTATCAGGCCTTTCTAGTCCTGGGGGGGCCCATGGGGGTCTATGAAGAAAAAGAATATCCTTTTCTAACCGGGGAATGCCGGTTTTTGGAGATGATTCTCAGAAAAGGAAGGCCTTTGCTCGGGATTTGCCTGGGCTCGCAACTGATTGCTAAAGTTCTCGGAGCGCGGGTTTATAAAGGAAATGAAAAAGAAATCGGCTGGCACCGGATTTGGTTGACCGGCGAGGGGCTTCGGGACGAGGCCTTTGGCCCGGACGAACCCGAAGGGGATTGGATGGCTTTTCACTGGCACGGAGATACGTTTGATCTGCCGGCCGGGTCGATTCATCTCGCGAAATCCGCGCGCTACGAGAATCAGGCGTTTCGGCACGGAGACCGGGTCTACGGCCTTCAATTCCATCTGGAGATGACGGAGTCGATGATCCGGGAATGGGTGGGAGCGGGCAAGAAAGAAATCGCTCAGGCGGGCCCCGGCGCGAGTGAGGAATCGATTTTAAACGGGAACGAGAGTCATCTTGCCGGCTTAAAGCAAAAGGCGGAGCGGTTCTGCGGCCGTTTTTTTGCTCCCCGTCATGCCTGCCGTTCTTGAGGTCATTCTGCCCCGCATTTTGCCGAAAACGATTATGATATAATCATGAATCCTCGAAAAAGGCTCGGCAATCATGGGAATAAAAACTAAACGACATCAGGCCCGAATCCCCGCAACGGTTTCAATCGGTATCCTTTCGCTGGGTTGTCCCAAAAATCTCGTCGACAGCGAGCAGATGCTGGGAAAGCTCAAGGCCCGGGGCTACCGGATGGCGGAGCATGTGACGAATTGCGATATCGCCGTGATCAATACCTGCGCGTTCATTCAGGATGCCCGCCGGGAATCGATCGACTCGATTCTGGAGATTGTCGAATTAAAGAAACGGGGGGCCGTCAAGGCGGTGATCGTCACGGGATGCCTGCCGCAGAAGTACTACCGGGAGCTGAGCGATGAGATCCGTGAAATCGACGCGATTTTGGGGACGGGCGCGTTTCATCGCATCGACGAAGTGATCGCGAAAATTTCAAAAGGGGAAAAAGTCGTCGCGGTCGAGGATTCCCGCCTCGCGTATGACTATGCCTCGCCCCGCCTGTCTCTGACTCCCGCGCATTTCCGCTATATCAAGATCGGGGAAGGATGCAATCATCGATGTTCGTTCTGCATCATCCCCGAACTCCGGGGGAGCTATCGTTCGCGCGCTCCGGAGGAGATCGTTGCCGAGGTGAAGGGGTTTGTCCCGGAAGGGTTGAAGGAAGCGAATTTGATCAGCCAGGACACGACGTATTACGGCTTCGACCGGCCGGACGGCGAACGGCTGGGCGCGCTTTTGAAATCTCTTGACCGGATTGACGGGTTGGGGTGGATCCGCCTGCTTTACACGCATCCGCTGCATTTGACGGATGAAATTCTGGACGGGATTGCAGATTCGGGTAAAATCTGCAAGTATATCGATGTTCCGTTTCAGCATGTCAACGACCGGATTTTGCGGGACATGAAACGGGGTACCGACAAGCGGTTCATTTTGTCGCTTTTGGAGCGCATGCGAAAAAAGATTCCGTCCCTGGCCGTCCGGACCTCGCTGATTGTGGGGTATCCGGGCGAGACGGAAGACGAATTCGAGGAACTTTGCGATTTTGTGCGGTCCGAGAAATTTGAGCGGCTCGGGGTTTTTCAGTATTCTCCCGGCGACGACGAAGCGTCGGGGTTTCCCGGGCAGATTCCGCCGAAGGTCAGGGAGCGGCGGCGCCATATTTTGATGACGCTTCAGCAGGAGATTGCGTTCCGGAGGAATGAGTCGCTGGCCGGGAATATTTTCGAGGTTTTGACGGATGAAAGGGACGCCGAGACCGGCGATGTTTTGGGGCGGGCATATTTTGACGCGCCGGAGATCGACGGCCGGGTGATTATCCCGGATCCGGCCAAACAGATCCGTATCGGGGAATTTTACCGGGTGCGAATCACCGGGGCGCGGGACTATGATTTACAGGGGGAGGTTATTTAGAAAATGCTGCTGAGTCCGAATGCTTTGACGCTGATCCGGGTTTTCCTTTCGCCTTTTGTCTGCTGGCTTGCCCTGCGTCCGTCCTTTGAAGACCGTGTGGCCGCGTTCATCCTGTTCACCTTTGCCGCCCTAACCGATTTATGGGACGGGTATGTCGCCCGGAAACAGAAGTTGGAATCGAATTTCGGGAAAATCCTTGACCCGATCGCCGATAAAGTGCTGGTCCTGTCCGCCATGGTGACGTTCAGCGCGCTCCACCTTTATCCGTTCTGGCTTTTGGTTCCCATCCTGATCCGGGAAATTTTTCTGACCTGCGTCCGTCTGAAATTCCTGGCCGAGGGAACGGTGCTGGCGGCCCGTCGCGAAGGAAAACTGAAAACGAACGTCCAGATCGTCTCCCTGATTTTCACTTATGTGTACCTGATGCTGCGCGATTACGGCGGATCGGCGGAACTGATCGGGCTGTTTTATCTTTTGAATTATTTCATGCTCGGGGTCGCGCTTTTCTTCACGCTGTATTCGGGCTATCGCTTTTTTGCCGACAACCGGATTCGCTTGAATTGGCCCGAGACCCTGGCAACGGTTTTTTACGTGGGGCATCTTCCCCGGATGCCCGGAACGTACGGAAGCCTTTTCGCGCTTCTGTTTATTCTGTTCTTTCCGGCGGATCCGGGGATTTATCTTCTGATCACGATTCCGGTGCTTGTCGTCGGGCTGTGGAGCGCGGGGGCTTATGCGAAAAAGTTAAAGTGTCACGACCCTTCGGCTGTGGTGATCGATGAGGTGATCGGGATGCTGATCACCTTTTTTGCGATCCCCAAAAGCGCTTTGACATTGACGGCGGGATTTGTCCTGTTCCGTCTCTTTGACGTCCTGAAGCCTCCGCCCATCCGGAGAATCGAGAAGCTTCCCGGCGGGTTCGGGATTGTTCTGGATGACGTGGCGGCCGGACTTTATTCCAATCTGATTCTGCTTGTCCTGACTTATTTTCTCAATGCGCTCCGATGAGGCCCCTTCACGCCGGTATCCTGATCCTTGGCTCTGAGGTCCTTTCCGGTTCCGTACGAGAGCGCAATGCGCCCTTCTTTTTTGAGCGATTCCATGCTTTGGGGGTCCCGGTCCGGACGCAGATTGTTTCGGGCGATTCCCGGGAAGATATTTTAAGCGCGCTTTCTTTTCTTTGCCGGTCCTGCGATTTTGTCGTGATGACCGGCGGCTTGGGCCCGACATTTGACGATCTGACCCGTTCTTCGCTTGCCGAATTCGCGGGAACCGCTTTGCGGTATCGCGCGCGGGAGTTTGAGCGGGTGAAGCGCCGTTATGCCGGGAAGCCGAAAGCGCTTTCGGCCCTGCGGGCGGAAATGCATTTTCCGGAAGGCGCCGCGGTCTTTCCGAACAGCGGGGGGATGGCGCCCGGCTTTGCCGTTCGATGCTCCGGGAAGTGGGTTGTCGCATTGCCCGGTGTTCCGGATGAAGCGAAGGGGATTTTTGAAAAGCGGGTCGTTCCGTTCCTGAAAAGGGAGTTTTGTCTGAAAAATTCTTCCGCGACGCTGGTGGCCAAGGTGCTGGGCCTGACGGAACTTGGAATCCTCGCGAAACTCGGAGGCAAATTCCCGCCGAAAGACCCCTCAATTACGTGCGGGATTTATCCCGGCGGAGGGGAGGTCCATGTTCGGATGCGCTTCGACGGGCGGAGCAGGAGCGGGCTACTGCGCGAGTTCCGCCGGTGGCAGCCATTTTTCAGGGCGAGACTGGGAAAAGCTCTTGCGGATTTCAGCGACCGTCCGCTTGAGGAGTTGCTCATTGAGCGGTTAAAGCGGAATCGACAGACCCTTGCGGCATGCGAAAGCGTGACCGGCGGGTTGATCGCAAAACGATTGACGGATATTCCCGGATCTTCCGCAGTGTTCCTGGGAGGATGGGTGACTTACACGGACGGGGCAAAACGGACGGTGGCGGGCATTGACAGGACTTTGCTGCTTCGGCACGGGGCGGTTTCCGGGCCGGTCGCGCGGCGGATGGCCGAATCGGCCCGGGTGAAATTTTCTTCAGACTGGGGAGTCGCCGTAACGGGACTTGCGGGACCTTCGCGGTCCGGGGCCGGGTATCCGGTCGGCACGGTTTTTATCGCCGTGTCCGGCGGCGGGAAAAACACGGTCAGAAAATTCCGTTTTTCGGGCTCGAGGGAGAAGATTCGAAGGCGGACTTCGCAGGAAGCATTACGGATGCTGTGGGAGCTGTCGGCGTATGGAAAAAGTCAGAACCTTTCTTGCGGTTGATTTCGGGATGTTCTACCAAAAGGAGCTTGCGCGGCTCGTCGGAGCTCTTCGATGGAAAGTCCAGGGCGTTCGATGGGGGGATCCCTCTAAAGTCCATCTGACGCTGCATTTTTTCGGGGAGGTCAGTCCGGAGGAGCTTGCCTCCGCGGAAGAGGGCATCCGTCGCGCGTTATTCGGCATCTGTCCGATGGAAATTTTTCTTCGGGGTGTGGACGTTTTTCCTTCCATGAGGGCGCCCCGCGTGTTTTGGGTCGGATTGGGCGGGGACATTGAGGGGTTGGACAAGCTGAAGCAATCCCTGGACCGCGAACTTTCTGCGAAAGGATTCTTAATCGAACCGAGGCCTTTTAAACCGCATTTGACGATCGGTCGGGCGAAGGGGCGGTCCGGAGGGGAAATCCCCGAGACGCTTCGGGCTTTTGAAGTTTCGCGGATATTCCGTGCCTGCGAATTGATCCTTTACCGGAGCGATTTGTCGCGCGGCGGGGCCGTGCATACGCCGATTCGGGTTTTCCCGGTCGGAGGGGGATGATTGTGACTGCAAAAGGAAAAGAGCTCCTTCGGATTTACCGGGTGCTCAACCGGAAATTCGGGAATTTGGACTGGTGGCCGGGAGAAAGCCGGTTTGAAATCATTGTCGGCGCGATTTTGACTCAGAACACGGCGTGGTCGAATGTCGAAAAGGCGATTTTGAATTTAAAACGGGCGAAAGCCCTTTCTCCGGATCGATTGTTCCGGATGTCCGATGCGGCGGTCGCAAGATTGATCCGTCCCGCCGGTTATTACAATGTGAAGGCGCGCCGGTTGAAATGCTTTCTCCGGTTCTTGTACGGAGAGTATCATGGAAGTCTTGGGAAGATGTTTTCCGAGGACGGGCCGCGACTAAGGGAAAAGCTTCTTGCGGTCAACGGGATCGGCCCCGA
The DNA here is from genome assembly GCA_029561555.1 of Candidatus Omnitrophota bacterium. Taxonomy (GTDB): domain Bacteria; phylum Omnitrophota; class Omnitrophia; order Omnitrophales; family Omnitrophaceae; genus JAKQXH01. The sequence continues at coordinate 15,039 of JAKQXH010000031.1, read as the reverse complement.
AACGGCCGATTCGATTCTGTTGTACGCGGGAGGAAAGCCTTTTTTCGTCGTGGATGCCTATACGAAACGGATTTTCTCCCGGCATGGTTTTGTGAATGAGTCGGATGACTATGAGTCGGTTCAGCGGTTTTTTATGTCTCGCCTTCCTTGTCGCATCGGACTATTCAATGATTATCACGCCCAAATCGTCAATTTGGGGAAATTTTATTGCAAACGTTCCAAGCCTCTGTGCAGTGCCTGCCCTTTGACTTTTCTTTTAACGAGGAAGAATCTTTCTTGAATTGAATGGATTTCGATTTCGAAAGTTCATTCAAGCTATTAATGTAAGACACCGATATATGAATGGTTTAGTCGTTAAAAAATTTTTACATATTCATTGGAATTTAACTTATATGTAGTACAATTCTGATTAATTGTACTAATTTTATTATTGAATTTTGATTAATTGCAATACTGAGAAAAAAAGGAGTCGGTTAGTGGCAACGCAGCAACCGAGAAAGAAGCTTGGAGAGATACTGGTGGAACAGGGTGTTTTGAAGCAGGAAGAGGTCTCGCGGGCTTTGGAGATTCAAAAGCATGAGGGAGGACTGATCGGAGAAATTTTGATCCGGCATAAAATGGTGACGGAAGAAGATATCGTGATCGCATTGGCGACGCAGTTCGGATACCCTTATCTTCCGGTTGAGAGTTTTTCGATTAATCCCGAGGCCGTCAAACTGGTTCCTCCCCAATGGGCGTGCAAGTTTCGTTTTATTCCCGTCGATAAGATCGCGAATTTTCTGACGGTTGTGATGGCAGACCCCTCGGATGATGAGGCAATTCGACAAATTGAGCAGGTGACCGGATGCCGGGTTCAGGCGTTTCTGGGAACGGTCACCGAGATTGAGAACGCGATCCGCCGGCAATACAAAATTTCGACGGCGCAAATGCAGGTTGGAAACGATGAAAAGGTTAAGATGACGCTTCGGAATGTCTCGGAGCAGAATCCCGGCAGGGATCAGGACCGCTGATACGGTTTTCGGGCGGCAGGATTCATGTCCCGGTTTGCGAAGGTAACGGAGTCCCGTATTCAATATGCTTGACGATATCCAGGAAGAACAATGTCTGGCCAAACTGGTTGAGCACGGGTTCCTGACCGACGATCAGCGGGCGGAAGTGATCGGCGAGCAGAAAAAATCCGGCGCGAAACTTGCAGAACTCCTGCTCCGGAAAAAACTGATTTCGGAGCGGGACCTCACGATTTTCTTCAGCCAGGAATTCGGCGTCCCCGTGATGAACCCCTTGACGTTCGTGATTTCCAAAGACATCCTCGATTTGATTCCTAAGAATATCGTTAAGCGCTATCAGATCGTTCCTATTTCCTGTCTGGACCGTTCTTTGACGATTGCGACGTCCAATCCCATCGATTTGATGATGCTGGATGATTTGGCCGCGTTGACCGGTTACAGAATCAAGGCGGTGCTGGCGATGCCGAGTTTATTGAGCCAGGCGATCGAGAAGTTTTACGGGGAACAGTCGCCGCCGCAAGAACCATCGGTGGATGTCTCGCTTGAGGAGATTCTCGGGAAAATGGATAAGGATCCCGCCGCGGTCAAGCCGTCCAAGGCGTTTGAAGCGCATGACCTTGCCAAGGAAGCCGAGTCCAATCCGACCATCCGGATTACCAATCTGCTTTTGGTGGAGTCGGTCATCCGGCGGGCAAGCGATTTGTTCGTCGAACCCTGGGAAAAGAATCTCCGGGTTCGATGCCGCGTGGACGGAGTGCTGGAAGAAGTCAAGACTTTGCCTCCGGCGATGGGCCAGGGGATCACGTCCCGGATCAAGGTCATGTCCAACCTGGACATCGCCGAAAGAAGAATCCCTCAGGACGGGCGGTTTAAAGCCCGTATTCAAAACCGTGAAATCGATTTTCGCGTTTCGATTATTCCGACCTATTTTGGGGAAAAGACCTGCATCCGGCTGTTGGACACAAAGTCTCAGGCTCACGGCCTGGACACGCTCGGTTTTTCCGAGGACGAGCTCGCGAAATTGCGCGCGGCCGCCTTGAGACCGCACGGGATGATTTTGGTGACAGGGCCCACCGGCAGTGGAAAGACGACAACCCTTTATTCGGTTTTAAACCTTCTCCACACGCCGGAAAAAAATATCACGACGGTCGAGGATCCGGTGGAATATCAAGTGGCCGGAATCAACCAGGTGAATGTCCGGGAGGGAGTCGGTTTGACGTTCGCGGCGTCACTGCGGTCCATTCTGAGACAGGACCCCAACGTGGTGATGATCGGCGAAATCCGGGACCTCGAGACGATGGATATCGCGATCAAGGCCGCTTTGACGGGGCACTTGGTTTTAAGCACGCTGCATACCAATGATGCCGCAAGTTCCGTGATTCGTATGGTGAATATGGGGATAGAGCCGTTCTTGATCGCTTCTTCGGTCATTTTGGTCACCGGCCAGCGTCTGGTGAGACGGTTGTGCGTGAATTGTAAAGAGCCTTTCGATCCTCCGGAGGAGATCCGTACGCTGCTCAAGATTCCTTCGGGCGCGAAAAAGAGAATTTATAAGTCCGTGGGGTGTTCGTCCTGCCGCAATACCGGTTTTACCGGCCGGCGGGTGATCACGGAAGTTTTGCAGCTTTCTTCGAAGGTGCGGGAGCTGATCCTGAAGCGGGCAACGGCGGAAGAGATCAAAAATCAGGCGAGACTGGAAGGGATGACGACGCTGAGGGAAAGCGGGTTCCGAAAAGTAGTGGATGGGGAAACGACCGTGGAAGAAGTTTTGCGGATTACAATGGCGGATGAGGACTTGAAACATGCTGAATAAAGAAGCTCTGATCGAAGTCCTTCAGAAATCAAAAAAAATCTCCGCGGAAGAACTGGAGAAGGCGCTGGCGGAACACCGGGAGAGCGGAGGGAACCTTTCCGATATCTTGATCCGGCAGGGGATTGTCTCCGAACCCGAGCTGATTACGATTGTCAGCGAAGAACTTCGGGTCCCGGTCCTGAATTTGTCGGCGATTCGCCTGGATCCGGAACTCCTGAGAATGGTCCCCAAGAAGACGGCGGAACATTACCGGCTGATTCCGGTTTCGAAAATCGGGTCGATTCTGACTCTGGCCATGTGCGACCCTCTGAATATTTTTGCGCTGGACGAACTCCGGGAGCAGACGGGTTGCTCAATCCGTCCCGTTCTGACGACGGAAAAGGAAATGGCAAAGGCGCTTGAGAAATACAGCAGCGGATCGTTTCAAATCGACGAAATCCTTTCCGCCCCTTCCGCGGACGGTACCGTGGAAATTATCCAGGAAAAAGAACCGGTCGAGGGCGGAGAAGACCTCGACGTCGGACAGGATGACGCGCCGGTCATTAAATTGATGAGCCTGATCCTGGATCAGGCCCTGAAACGCCGCGCTTCGGATATCCATATCGAGATGTACGAGACGGATCTCCGGATCCGCTACCGGATCGACGGCCTGCTGCATGAGGCGTTTCATCCTCCTCGCAAGATGCACGGCGCGCTGATGAGCCGGATCAAGATCATGTCGAATCTGGACATCACGGAGAGGAGAATTCCTCAGGACGGTAGGTTTCGGGCGGAAATCAGGGGAAAGGAAATCGATTTTCGCGTGTCGATTCTTCCCATGCAATTCGGCGAAAAGGCCGTCCTTCGCGTTTTGGACCGGGCGAGCGTCCGGATCGGGGTCGAAAAGCTGGGTTTTAACCCGGAACCGCTGAAAAAATTCAAGGAGGCCAGCACGAGGCCTTACGGGATGATTTTGGTGACCGGACCGACCGGAAGCGGGAAGTCGACGACTCTGTACGCGATCTTAAACGGATTGAATACGCCCGGACGGAATATCATGACGGTGGAGGACCCCGTCGAATATCAGATCGAAGGGATTTCTCAGACGCAGGTCCTGCCGGACGTCGGGCTGAGTTTCGCGAATGGGCTGCGATCGATTCTCCGGCAGAGTCCGGATATTATTCTGGTCGGTGAGATCCGGGATACGGAAACGGCGGATATTGCCGTGAAAGCGGCTTTAACGGGGCATCTGGTGCTGAGCACATTGCATACCAACAGCGCCGCGGGGGCGTTTACCCGTCTGATCGATATGGGGGTCGAACCGTTTCTGGTGGCTTCGTCCCTCATTTTGGTGACGGCCCAGAGGCTGGCCCGGAAGATTTGCGAGCATTGCAAGTCTCCCGCCGAGATTTCGGGGGATGTCTTCAATCGTTTAAAAATGACTCCGGAGGACATGAAAGGGATTACGGCGTATCGCGGGAAAGGGTGCTCGGTATGCAATCAGACGGGCTATTACGGAAGAATCGGGATTATCGAAAGCCTGTGGGTGGATGATACGATAAGAAATCTGGTGCTGACCCGCGCGTCTACCGACCGGATTCAGGAGCGTGCGCTGGAGATGGGAATGAAAACATTGTTTCAGGATGCCCTGGAGCATTTCAAGAAAGGCAACACGTCTTTGGAGGAAGTGTTGAGGATTACGGCGGCGGCCGATTAAAAGGAGGATCAGACGATGCCACTTTTTGAGTATCAGGTTCGGGATCAAAACGGAAAAGATGTGACGGCGACGCAGGAAGCCGTTGATATGAACACCCTGGTGTCGGAACTGAAGCGGCAGGGCTACCTGGTTATCGGCGTCAAAGAGACCAAGGGGAAGCATGTCCGGCAGCAGAAACGGGGGCGCGCGAAGAAAATCAAACTGGATGATCTCGTGGTGTTCTCAAGGCAGATGGCGACGATGGTCGAGGCCGGGATCCCGCTGGTACAGACGTTGGATATTCTGGCCGACCAGACGGAGAATTTTTCCTTTCAGGAAGTGATCCGGAAGGTCAAGGTGGACGTCGAGAGCGGGAAAAGCCTGTCCGAGGCGATGACGACCTACAAAAAAATCTTTTCGCATCTTTTCGTCAGCATGGTAAGGGCCGGAGAATCTTCGGGGGCCCTGGACGAGATTCTGGACCGCCTGGCGACTTATCTCGAGAAAATGGGCAATCTCCAGAAGAAGATCAGAGCGGCGATGGTGTACCCGATTTCCGTGGTCTCGATTGCGTTGATCATCACGACTCTGATGCTGACCTTCATCGTTCCGAAATTTGCCGAAATCTACAAGTCTTTGAATGCGACGCTGCCGGTGCCGACTCAAATGTTGATCGATTTCAGTTACGTCTTAAAATCCCAGCTCATCTGGGTTTTGCTGGGGCTCGCGGCCGTGATTTTTTCCGTCCGCTTTGCGATCAATACTCCCCGGGGCCGGATGATCTGGGACCGCCTTCTGCTGAGGCTTCCGGTTTTCGGCGTGCTGCTGCTCAAATCTTCCGTGAGCAAGTTTGCGAGGACTCTGTCCACGCTGTCCAAAAGCGGCGTTCCCATCCTGAACGCCCTTGAAATTGTGGGGAGCACGGCCGGGAACCGGGTGATCGAACAGGCGGTGTTGAAGGCCCGCAATTCGATCCGCGAAGGCGAAGGGATTTCGGGTCCTCTCGAAGTGAGCGGGATTTTTCCGCCCATGGTCACCCGGATGATTTCCGTCGGAGAAGAGACGGGGGAACTCGAGGAAATGCTTGCCAAGATCGCGGATTTTTACGAATCGCAGGTCGATACGGCCGTGGAAGGATTGAGCTCTCTTCTGGAGCCGATTATTATCGCGTTTCTCGGCGTGGTCATCGGGGGAATCGTGATTGCGATGTTTTTGCCGATTCTCAATCTCGTTCAGGCGATCAAGACTTAAACGGCGGTTTTTCGCGTTTTACCGATCCAGGAGGTTTGTGAGACATGGTGGTTCCCGTATTGGCGGTCAAACTCAGGAAAGTCATTTTGCTGCGCCTGTTCATGATCGCGCTTTTTTTGACGGCGGGAGTTGTTTTTTTCGACATCCCCCCGTTTGTCTCCTACGGGATTCCGACTCTTTTTCTTGCCCTGAGCCTGGTCTATCTCCTTTGGGCGGTAATGCATCGCGCGCTGACCGTTTTGGCGTATGTCCAGATTTTGTTCGATCTGGCTGCGATCAGTATCTTAGTCTACTACACGGGTAGCGTGGACAGCGCTCTCGCCGTCTTATACGCTTTGGTGATTATGGGGGCGGGGTCCCTGCTTTTGCCGAGGGCGGCGATGCTGGTCTCGGTGATCAGCTGCCTCGCGTTTTCGGGAACAGTCCTCCTGAGATTTTCGGTTTTTCCCTCGTCGAACGCGGCAGTTTTCCTCGCCAGCCCGGATTATTGGTATGTGGGCTACATGCTGAATCTCTGGAACGTGGTTTTCCTTCTGGTCGGCTATCTGACGTCGCGGATGGTCCGGACGATCGGGAAGATGGAGAGGGAAGTTACGATGAGCAGGAGTTTTTCCCTGCTGGGCGAGATGACGACGCATCTTGCGCATGAAATCAAAAACCCCCTGATGAGCATCTCAGGCTCCGTCGAATTATTGTGCGAGGAGTTGAAAGAGAGGCTGACCGCCGATCAGGGGCAATTGATGGAGGCGGTCGTTCAGGAATCTCAGCGGCTCAAGGACCTTCTCGACGAGGTCCTGATTTACGCAAAACCGGAGTCCCTTCAGATTTCCAAAGTGAATCTTTCCCGTCTTCTGGACGAGGTCTTTCTGTTGCTGGTTTCCAATCTCCAGGAGAGGAAGAACCTTTCCGTGGAATATTTGTACCGGAAGATTCGCGGGAACGCGTTTGTGCTGGCGGATGCCCAGCGGCTGAAGCAGGTTTGCCTGAATCTGATCGTGAATGCGCTGGAGGCGATGCCGGCGGGAGGGATACTCAGGGTGAGTTTCGAAAAGCGGGGCGGACAATGGCGGATCATCTTTGAAGACACGGGGGAAGGGATGTCTCGGGATTTCATGAAAAATCTTTTTATGCCGTTTAAATCGTCCAAGCCGCAGGGGACCGGGATGGGCCTTGCCATTGCGCATAAGATTGTGCACGCGCATGGAGGCCGGATTCTGGTGAAAAGCAGGCCGGGAAAAGGGAGCCGCTTTACCGTATTTATTTCCGAGGCTTAACGGCTTACAGGAGGGGGCAGGCATGAACGGGCATCGAGTTTTGGTGATCGACGATGAAGCGAATATTCTTCAAGTCTTGAAACGCGCGCTCGCGAAAAAAGAATGCGAGGTTCTGGCTTTTTCGAACGGAGAAGAGGCGTTGGATGCGTTGGAGCGGTTTCGCCCCGAACTGGTGGTCAGCGATATCGTGCTGCCCGGCATGGACGGCATTGAAGTCTTGAAGAGAGTCAAGGCTTTCGATCCGGAGGTCAATGTGCTGCTGATTACGGCGCACGCGTCGCTTGAGACCGCGATTTTCGCGATTCGGGAGGGGGCGAGCGATTATCTGATCAAGCCGTTCAAGATTGCGGAATTATCCCAGGCAGTTCAGAAAGCGCTTTCCTCGAAACGCCTTTTTTTCCGGGACGACAAGGGGAATTGCAAAAACCGCTACGAGCTCAAGACCTTGATCGGCTCATCCGAAGCGATTGCAAGTGTCCGGGATATGATTTCCCGCGTCGCAAGGACGGACAGCACGGTGATGATTACCGGGGAAAGCGGGACGGGGAAGGAACTGGTTGCCCGCCTGATTCATTGCCATTCGGGGAGAAAGGGGAAACCCTTTGTCAGCATCAACTGCGCGGCGCTGCCCGAGACGCTCCTTGAAAGCGAACTGTTTGGCTACGAGAAAGGTTCGTTCACGGGCGCGACTTCGGGCAAGGCGGGGTTGCTGGAGCTTGCGAATGAAGGGACCTTTTTTTTCGACGAAATCGGGGAAATTGCGCCTTCCACGCAGGCGAAATTGCTCCGGGTTTTGCAGGAACGGGAACTGAGGCATGTGGGCGGTTTGCAGGATATCCGGGTGGATATCCGTATTGTGGCCGCGACCAGCCGGAATTTGGCGAAGGAAGTCGAGGCCAGGCGGTTTCGCGAGGATTTGTTTTACCGCCTGAATGTGGTCCCCGTGCACATGCCGGCGTTGAGGGAAAGGCGCGGGGACATTCCGATGTTTCTCGATTTTTTTCTGTCCCGCTTTTCCGGAAAATACGGACGGGAAATCCGGTTCGCTTCCGATGCGGCATCGTTTCTGGAGAAGGACTATGATTGGCCCGGGAATGTCCGTGAACTCGAGAATTTGACGGAGCGGGTTTCCATGCTGGCCGAGGAGGGGGAAGTTTCCCGCGCCGGGCTGTTACGCTGGATGGATTCGGAGAAGCCGGAATCGGCCGCGTCTGACGGAGACGCGGGCATTTTAGACTCCCGGGACCTGAAAAGCCGGACGGAGGCTTTTGAGCGCCAGTTGATCGCGGAGGCAATCCGTGAGTCGGGAGGCAGGAAATTCCGCGCGGCAAAAATGCTTAAAATATCCCGCCAGAATCTGCAGTACAAGATGAAAAAGTACGGATTGGACCGCTGATGCCGGGTTCCCGCCGTTTCGGCGAGAAGTTTTTAGCAGCGATTCCGTTCATTGCCGGGCTCCTTTTGTATTACCCTTCCCTGAAGTTTCAATGGATCGATTGGGACGCGCCGTCTCCGGTTTCTCAAGTTTTTGTCATCCGGAGCTTTGCATGGGACTCCTTGCGCTGGATTTTTTCTTCGTTCCAGCAAGGGTGTTATGACCCGGGCGCCTTAACCGCGTGGATGCTTGAATTCCGGCTTTTCGGATTTCATCCCGCCGGCTATCATTCGGTCAGCCTATTCCTTCATTCATTGAATGCGGCGCTGGCCGCGATTTTTCTGATGCGGCTCAGATTGCCGGCTTGGGCGGCGTTATGGGCCGGCATTCTTTTTGCGGTTCATCCCGTTCAGGTCGAGTCGGTCGCCTGGATCAGTTCTCAGAAAATCCTTTTTTCCGCCGTATTTTTATTCCTTTCGATTTTGCAATACGTCGATTTCCTGGAAAAAGGAACGCGGCGCAATTACGCCGGAAGCTTTCTTTTTTATCTTTTAGCGGTTTCCACGCAATGGACGGCGGCGGCAATGCCGTTGGTATTGATTTTGTTGCATGCGTACGTTGCGAACGAGCGGCGAAATTTTTTTGCCGCGACCATTCCGTTTTTTTGTCTTGCCTTGGCAAAAGGGGCACTCGCTTTTCTTGCCTGCCGTACCGGAACGGAAACGGCAATGGCATGGAGCGTGGCAGGCCTATCGAAATGCGCGCTTGCGTTTCTTTGGGTGTTAGCGGCATATGCCAAGGAAATTTTTTGCTTTTCGCCATTCGAGATTTTCGGGAAGCTGAAAGACATCGGCTGGGGCAATCTTTTTTGCATTCTTCCCGGCGCGGCTTCCGCCGGCGTCCTGATGCTGGTTTTTTTGGGCCGGAGGAGGTTTAAAACTCTTGCGTTTTTGTCGGGTTGGTATGTGGTTTGGCTGCTCCCGTTTCTTTGCGGCTTAGGGGGCGGCTCGCCTGTGGCCGCCCGACATTTGTATCTATCCGTTCTGGGGCCTTTTGCGGTTTCCGGGATGCTGATTGCGTGGTTCGCGGGAAAGTCCGGACGCATTATAGTTAAAGCGGGTGTCGCCGGCGCGGTCGCTTTTCTATCCGTTGTTTGCGGATATGTGTCCGGGAGCGAAATGACGCGATGGCGGGATTCCGAAACGCTTTGGTCATCCGAAATCGCTCGGTTTCCCCAAAATGAACGGGCATGCGCCGAATTAGGAAGCGTTTATCTCGAAAAGGGGGATTTGGACCGGGGGATCGGGCTTTTGGCGAAGGCGCTTTCTTTGAATCCGGCAGATGATATTGCCGCGAATAATCTTGTATCGTCTTACAGGCTGAAAAAAGATTATTCCCGCGCAAAGGATTTGGCGGGGAATTTTCTTAAGAAGAACCCGAGCGACGCGAAGTTTTTAATTCAGCTTGGCTTGATTGAGTCCGAGAATAACTCCGCGAATGCGGCGGATTATTTCGACAAGGCCATTCGGACAGATCCGGAGAACCCTTTTGCTCAATACGCGAACGGATGTTTTTATCTTTATAAATTGGATAAGCCTTCGCAGGCGTATCCTTTCTTTCTGGAGTGCGTGCGTTTGAATCCTTATCATCCGGATTTTCTGATTGCCATTGCGGATTGCTCGTCGCGTGGCGGATTTTACGATCAGGCTATTTCGGCCTTGCACCGCGCCGTGGTGTTGAATCCATTATCGCTTCCGGCCTGGTATAACCTCGGTCAATTGTTGAGACTTTCCGGAGACGAAATCTCCGCGCGCGACGCATTGGAGAAAGCTTTCAAAATTGATTCGGATCCTATGGTTAAGAAGCGGGTTGCGGATGTGTATCGAATAGGATTCGCAAGGAATTGATTGCATTCCAAAAACGCTAAAGGGGTGCTTTGCGTGAGAATTTTATCACGGCTGTGGCTTTGATGAAAATTGCTAAAGTCCTGCATGAGTTGTCCGTAAAATTTATATGACACTTTTGAAGCCGTGTAAGAATATTTTTACGCTTTTATGGGGTGTTTTTAGGTGTCTTTTTTTCTAACTCATTTTACGGCAATAGGTTTTGGGTTTTCAGGTGAAATGGCATGGTTTATGTAAGTATTCCGGCACAATGCTTAATAAAAAGGAGGTAACGAAAATGTTTATCTGGATAAATCGAAAAGGATTCACGCTCGTGGAAGTGATGATCGTTGTGGCGATTATCGGGCTTCTCGCGGCGATTGCTATTCCCAACCTGATTCGCGCCCGTATCAACGCGAATGAAGGTGCGGCAAAAGGCGTGCTGCACACCATCGCATCCGGCATGGAATCTTGCCGGGCGGTTCAGGTTCCGCCCGCTTACTGCAACCAGGCAGCATTAACAGCCGCCCCGGCGTATGTTGATGCGACTGTCTTTGCGGCCGGAGGGAGACAGGGGTATGTCTTCGCTATTGCGGCGAATGCGGCAAACACCTATCTGGCTACGGCCGTTCCGCAGACTGCCAACGTCACCGGAGTGAACAGCTATTGTATCGCTCATGACGGTGTGCTGAGACAGGGAATTGCGTGTCCCGCGGGTGCTGTGGTCGAATAAGTTTTGAGGGTATTTCCAAAGTCCCGGTTCCCCTTTGTGGGGAACCGGGACTTCCCTTATGGGGTTGATGAAAAACGCAAAGGATTGGTTCTTGTCAATGCGAACATTTCAAAGGGAAAGTGGGTTTACGTTAGTAGAAATTATGATTGTTGTCGCCATTATCGGGTTATTGGCGGCGTTGATCGCATCCAATGTGCTGCATGCCCGCATTGCGGCGAATGAGAATTCCGTCAAGCAGACATTGCGCACGATCACGAATGCGTGCGAAACGTTCCGCACCGCGCAGCCTATGCCTCAGACCTATCCTGCGGATTTAACCGCGTTGGGAAATGCTGTCCCGCCGTACATTGATGCGATGTTGGCCGCTGGGATTCGGTACGGTTACAATTTCGTTCTGGCAGGCGCCCAAAATACTTATACGGTTACGGCCACTCCGGTCGATGCTTTTTCGGGGATTCATATCTACTATACGGATCAAACCGGCGTCATTCGCGAAGGCGGCGCCGGAGGTAATCCGGTTGCCTGATTCTCACAAATAAAATTTTTCAGATTTCCTCTAACTCTCTATTCTTATTGAATTTATGAATATTTCAAAATTCCCCGATTGCTTGCAATTTTAAGCACGATAGAGCATAATTTAATTAGATTTAGCATAATTGCTCTTACATAGGACGAAAACCTGCTAGAGCGCAGGTCCGCCGTGCATATGGGCGGAGGCAAACTATTTGAAAAAATAGGACGCAAAGCTACGGGCCTAAAAAGGCGATTCAAAATTTGCGTTTTGTGCTGACGATTAGACTATCGCATTACGCATTTTGAATTTTGCATTGTGCATTTCGTATTTTTGCATTTTGCATTTTTCATTTTGAATTGCTTTTACGGTCGCCGGGTTGCCGAAACGGAAAGTGGAGAGGAGTGGCCTATATTTTCAAATAGGCCATTTTTTTTGCCCGGAAGGGGAACGGGATGGGAAAGACAGATCGGAGAGGTTTCACGCTGGTTGAGATATTGATTGCGCTGGCGATTACGGTGCCGGTTCTTTTTGGGATTATTGTCTCGATCCTGCATATGTATCGCGCCAATGAAGTGTCTCATGAGGTCATTACCGCGCTTCAGGACGCACATGCGGTGATCGAGCAGATTAGAAATGTGAGCCGTTCGGGACTGAGCGCGGTGACCGCGCAATTTCCGAACGGGGGGGCGGTTGCGGGTTTTAATAATTTGACGAATGAACAGGTTGTCGTGACGTATCCGAATGCTACCGCGGATCCTTTGGCGGTGACGGTCACGACGACCTGGACGAACCGGAACCGTGCGGTCTCGCGCGCGCTCCGGACGCGGGTTACCCAGAGGTGATGAGATGAAAAGACGGGGAACGGGAGAAAAAGTGTTCGGCGGTTTCGCGGGATTCACTCTGCCGGAAGCGATGATCGGAGTCGCGCTCACGGGGCTTCTGGGGGCTCTCACGATGGAGTGCTTTTACGCGAGCAGTCAGGTTTGCAACGCGACGTCCGTTTATTCGCGGGTGTCGTCCGATACTCGCCTGGGAATGGACCGCATGACGCGGGAACTCCGGAATTCGAGTGTGAATCAAATCCTTTCTCCGCAGCTGAACGCTTCGGCGAATGTGCTTCAGTTTCGTGTGCCGGCAAGCATCTCTGCGACGGGCAGAATCACGTGGTCGAATGTGATCGAATACCGGGTCGGTGGATCGCAGGGAAATCAGCTGGTGAGGCGGGATTTTGGGACGGGACAGATGAATTTGATTTCAAGCCGGGTCAACAACGTTCAATTCCTTTTGAGCGGTAATCCCCCGGTTTTGCGGATTACCCTGACTTGCGGGGCCCGAACCGCGGACGGAAAGTTAACCATCCCGTCCGTGCTGACCGGAATGGTGCAATTCCGGAATCCGTCAGATGCGAGCGGCGGAAATGATTCGTATTACGGGGATGATGCCGGGGATTATTACGGCGGAGATGATTCGTACTACGGCGATTATTACGGGGATTATTATGGCGGTGGCGACGGGTATTATGGGGATTATTACGGCGGCGAACCGTATTACGGCGACTATTACGGTGATACGGGAGGCGGGACGGATCCTTACTATGGAGATTACTACGGGGGAGGAGGAGATGCTCCGCCGGAAGACTGGTATTACATGGAGTATTACGGCGTTCCGGAGCCTCCGCCGGAACCGGTTGTTGACTATTACGGATATTACGGGGATCCTGAACCGATTCCCGAACCGGAACCGATCGTCGATTATTATTACGGGGAACCCGAGATTCTTCCCGAGCCTGAGCCTATTGCGGATTATTACTATGGGATCCCGGAACCGATTCCCGAACCGGAGCCGGTGGTGGACTATTACGGAACCGATGAAGATTCGTGGAATTGGCCCGAAGAACAACCGGTTACGAATTATTACGGCTACCCGTCGTAAGCGGGAGGCGAAGTAAGTCTGTGAGGGAAAAATGAATCGACGCGAAATAAAAAGAAGAGATCTCCGGAGTTGGAAGGATGAGAAGGGAAGTGCGCTTGTGATTTCCCTTTGTTTGATTGCCACCATGGGCACTTTGTCGATTGCACTTTTACAGACGAGCGTGGGGGAAATGCGGTCGGCGGAAAGGTTCGAACAGCGGCTGACGGCGTTTCACCTTGCCGACGGCGCGATTGACGATGCCATTGTGGCATTGCGGGCGAATCGGGCTTATGCGGGCGCGGCTTCGACTCCGGAAGGTTCCGGGACTTACCGTTCTGTGGTAAGCCAAGTTGCGGGGACCTCAAATACGTACACCATTCAGACAATGGGTTCTTATGGGACGAGTGCGGCGGACCCTGCGTATGTCGAGCAGAGAATTTCCGCGGTGGTGAATTTCACTCTCGAATCGCCGTTTAAATACGCGACGTTTTCGACGGGAGAGACAAAACTTTCGGGACAGGCGGAAATCGACAGTTTTGACTCCACGAAAGGTTTTTTCATGGATCTCCCCGACCGCGGATCGGAAGGGGATATCGGTTCGAACAGTACGGATTACGGCGCCGTTACTTTACGCGAGAATACTTACGTTCACGGTTCGGCTCTTTTGCGGGAGACTGAGGATCTTGATTTGCCGCATGGGCCGGTACTCGAGAACGGGGTGGAGACGTTATTCGAGCCGGAGGATTTTCAGGCGAAGGATCCGCCGGCGGGGCTTTCCAACTCCGGGGCTTTTTCCTATACGGCGCATGACGGCGGCCCGGCTTGGGAGGTTTCGGGACTTGAGGTTACGACGCCTCAATTTTTCGGGGGAAATCCTTGGGATGCCCCGGGGGCGCAGGATTACTTGTTCAATAGCATTAAGATCAGCGGGAACAATCATATCGTGATCAGCACGGTTCCCGCGACGCTTTATGTGGACGGGAATGTCCGCATTGACAGCGGACAATTGAATCCCGCGGGTTTTATTCACGGGGCCGCTCCGCAGAGCGCGGACCTTGTCATTATCGTGAAAAGCGGAGACGTGACGATTACGGGGGATTCCTGGATTGTGGGAGCGATTTACGCTCCGAATTCCCGCGTGAAGATCGACGGGCAGGCTACGGTTTTTGGGGCGGTTATCGCAAAAGAATTGGATATTTCGGGGGGAGCAAAGATCCATTATGACACTTCGCTCAAAGACGCGGCAGTGAAATGCGGTACGCCTAAGGCTGAATTGGTGGCGTGGCAGGAGGACGGCAGTTTCGTGATGGGCGGCGCTCTCACGGATGACAACTCGGAAGGGTACGGGGATTATTATGGGGGTGATTATTACTACGGCAATCCGGACGAGACAGGCGATCCGGGTTATTACGGAGACGGATATTACGGGGGGCCCGATGAAACGGGGGATCCCTATTATGGGGACTATAGCTACGGCTGGGAACCGGAACCGGAGCCTGGGCCCGGTTATGATGATTACAGCTATGGCTGGGAACCGGAACCCGAGCCTGCTCCGGAGCCTTCTTACGATTATTACGGATATTACGGGACCCCACCGCCTCCG
>JAKQXH010000021.1 GCA_029561555.1 Candidatus Omnitrophota bacterium | reverse complement strand
CCTGGTTGATCGCCTTTTCCGTCATGCTGGCGACCTTCATGGAGGTGTCCAGCACTTCCATGAAGGTCGCCAGCATGACGGAAAAGGCGATCAACCAGGGGCTGTGACGGGGATGCCATTCCGGCTCAGAGGGGGCCGAGCCGTTTTTTTGCGGATCTTCGGACATGATCAGCGGACTTTGACTTCCGGTACGACGGACATTCCGATCGCCAGCGTGTATTTTTCATCCGTTTTTTCACCGCCGGGCCTGCCGCTGTCTTCGGGGCTTGCCGTCGGCTCGAACGGAGGCCCGTCGAAAACGATTTTTACGGGGATTCGCTGAACGACTTTGACGTAGTTGCCCGTTGCGTTTTCCGGGGGCAGAAGGCTGAACCGGGCGCCGGTCCCGTGTTGAAAGCTGTCGATGCGGCCCTTGAATGTTTTTCCCGGGTACGTGTCGATTTTGATTTTGACCACCTGTCCCGGGCGCATGTGGGTCAGTTGGGTTTCCTTGAAATTGGCGGTAACCCATTTCTTATTCAGGACGATCGCCATGAGCGGCTGGCCAGTTTGAACGAAGGCGCCTTCTTCCACCGCTTTTTTCGTGACATGCCCGTCCGCCGGGGCGTAGATTTTCGTATACGAGACCTCCAAGTCCGTCTGCCTGACGCGCGCTTTCGCGGAAGCGACTCGGGCGTCCGCGGTTTTTGCCTGCAATATCGCCCGGTCGAGATCCTGCTGGGAAATTTCATCGGTTTTGCTCAGGGCCCGGTAACGCTCCATATCTTTGTGCGCTTGTTCGGCTTCGGCCACCGCGGCGTCGAGTTCCGCCTTGGCCATGTCGTTTCGGACGATATAATCGTCCGGTTCGAGTTCGACCAGAAGCTCCCCGCTTTTCACGGCTTGATTGTCTTTGACGAGGACTTTCGCGACATAGGACGGAACCTTGGGGCTAACGGGGACAATGTGCCCGTCGACAAAAGCGTCGTCGGTGGTTTCGTAGCAGAGAAGATGACGGATCAGGAGCAAGACGAGAATAATGACGATCCCTCCTCCGGTAGCGAACAAAAGGCGGAAAAAAGGGTCTTTGGCGTACAGCTTTTTTTTGAGCGAACTGAGCGGAGTATGCACGGATTAAGGCTCCTTGTTTTGTGCGGTATTTTGCAGGAAAAACGATTCGGTTTTACCCAGAGAGAAATAAAGGTTGATGCGCGCGGCGTGATAGGAAGTGAGCGCCGAAATATAGGTGTCACGGGCCTGGGCGAGCGTGGTTTGGGCGCTGACCACTTCGACGTTGTCCCCGAGTCCCTGCGAAAAACGGTGATTGGCCAATTCGAATTCGCGCTGAGCGAGGGCGACAACTTTGCTGGCGGCCCGGACCTGCTCGATACCGGTCTCCAGCGTCCACAGCGCGAGACGGACGTCTTCTTCGATTTGCCGGCGCAGGTCGGTGTAGTTGAATTCCTCCTGGCGTTTTTTTGCCGAGGCCTCCTTGATTTGCCCGTAAATTTGGCCGCTTTCAAAAACCGGCATGGTGGCGCGGAACAGAACGTTACCGACGCTGCGGTCATGGTCGTCAGGGGCCGTCCCGCTCAGGCCGTAGTCTCCGGTGAACTCTATTTTCGGAAGAAATTCGGCGCGGGCTTCATTCAGTTTGAACCGGCTTGCGCGGATCTGGTCCCTTGCGATTTGAGATTCGAGGCGGTCGCGCAGCGCTTCCCCGACCGCGCTCTCGGCGTCAACGGGTATTTCGTTGACGAAGCAGAGGGAATTGAGCAGCCGGACGGGACTCAGGAATGAAACGTCGACGACGCGCTGAAGCTGGATATAGGCGTCGTGCACGTCCGCGAGAGATTTCTCGAGGCGGAGTTTTTTTTCGGCGACCTGGGTTTCGGCCCGGGCCACGTCGACGCCGGTAGCGATTCCCACGGCGTGCTGGCGGCGAGCCTGTTCCAACAGGCGTTCGGCCAGTTCGAGATCGGCCTGGGCGGCCTTGAATTCTCCGTAGGAACGCAGGGCCTCAAGATAGGCCATGGCGGCCAGCAGCGTTACCTTTTGTTCCGCCAGCTTTTCCTGATAACGGGCGATTTGAACGCCGACCTGGCCGGCTTGAAATCGCGAGACCGCGCTCAAATCGAGCAATTTCTGGGCCAGAGAGAACCGCGCATCGAACGTGTTGAAGGGTCCCACCAGCCCCCCCTGCTTGAAACCCATTGCCGTGAGATTCATTCTCCAAGTTCTCTGCTGGGCCAGTGAGGCAAACATGTGCGGAAGCAGGGCGGAAGCGGATTGCCAGGCCAGCCCCTCGCTTTCCCCGATTTTTTCCCTCGCGAGTTTCATGAGGAGGTGGTTTTTAAGCGCCAGCTGAATTGCGAGGTTCAGGCTCAAATCGACGAATTCGGACAGGGACGTTTCTTTTCCCGCCTCGAAAGGTTCGTGCTGGGGACGAAAAATTTCGATTTGATCCAGTCCCAGCACGTGTTCAACGGCGCCGGGGAGCTCGATTTCCGGGTTTTCCGGATTGAGATCCGCTGAGGGAGACGGTCCCGGATCGGAAATGGCGGCAACCACCAGAGGGCTGATGATAAAAACCAGGAGAATGAATCCCGCGGAGAGCCGGGAAAGAAATTTGAAAGAACTCACGGGCGGCCCTCTTTTTTCTGCTGCCAAAACAGGGAACGCAATTTGCTCAGAAGAGCGGTCAGGGTTTTCTCTTCCGCCGGGGTCAGATTCGACAAAATACGGCGCATTTCCTCATAGTGGGACGGGAGAAATTGTTCGAGAAGGCGCTCGCCCTTTTTTGCCATCCGGACGATGCAAACCCGCCGGTCGGTTTTATCCGGTGCGCGGGAAATCAATCCCCGCTTGGCCAGGCTGTCGACGAGCCCCGTGATATTGGCCCGGCTGACCAGCATCAGCTTGCTGAGGTCCCGTTGTTTGCAGGATTTTTCGTCGTGGCGGCTTAAGATCATCAGCACGTTGAAGGCGGAAGGCGACAATCCTATTTTCGACATCCGTTTCGCGAAATGATTTAACGCCACGTCATAGGTGTAGACGAGGTTCAGAATCACTTCCACCGAAGGCCAGTGGAATTTAGCGTACCGGGCGCCGTGATGACGGACCCGGTCCCAATAATAACGCATCTTTCCGTCCTGAAGCGTGTCCATAAAACCCCTTTCGAAAGCGGGAAGCATGCTACAAGGGGGAAGGCAAAATGTCAAGGTCTTAACAATTAAGGAATTAACAATAAATGAAATGCCGGGTCGCGCGCGCCCGGGCCGGAACCGGCTATCGGTCCGTTGATTTTGGGATGTGACAGAGCGGGCCGATGCCGCGTTTTTCGAAATAACGCTGGTGGTATTCTTCCGCCGGATAGAATTCTTTTTCGGGAATGATTTCCGTAACGACGGGCGACCGCCATTTCCCGGATTTTTCGAGCCTTTGCTTTGAGTCCCGCGCCATTTTCTCCTGTTCCGGGCCGTGATAGAAAATGACCGAACGGTATTGAGTCCCCCGGTCGGGACCCTGGCGGTTCGGCGTGGTCGGATCGTGAATGCTCCAGAAGACCCCGAGGAGGTTCTCGTAGGAAATTTTCGCCGGGTCGTATTCGATTTTTACCACTTCGGCGTGTCCGGTTTTGTCCGTGCAGACATCTTCGTAAGAGGGGTTCCGGAGAGTCCCGCCTTCATAACCCGCCGTGACGTTTGTGACGCCTTCCAATTTCCGGAAAGCGGATTCCACGCCCCAGAAACAACCGGCTCCGAACGTGGCGGAAAGAGTCTCGGGCTTGAATAAGTTTGCGTATTGCCCGTAGCCTTGTTTTTCAAGGTCGTCGGCCGGGATGAAGCGGAGGCTGGCCGAATTGATGCAGTAGCGAAGCCCGGTGGGGCGCGGGCCGTCGTTAAAAACATGCCCGAGATGGGAATCCCCTTTTTGGGAACGGATTTCCGTGCGGATGATTCCGCTGCTTTTGTCCGTTCTTTCGACAATGTTTTTGCTGTCAACGGGCTTGGTGAAACTCGGCCAGCCGGTTCCGGAATCGAATTTATCGGTCGAACTGAATAAGGGCTCGCCCGTAATCGCGTCCACGTAAAGGCCGGGTTTTTTGTTGTCCCAGTAGGGATTTTTAAAGGGCTCTTCCGTCCCGTTTTCCCGCATGATCCGGTATTGTTCGGGGGTCAAAATTTTTCTTAATTCCGCCTCACTTGCGGGCAATCCGCAAAACGGCCGGGGATTATCGGCTTGAGGATCCGAGGAAGCAGGCATGAACGCGCTCCTTTCTTTTGCCGGGGTCCGGTGGTTAACGGCCTCCGGTATTGCGATAAGGCATAAGCAGATGACGACCCATCTTATACGCGGATTTCTCGCGAACTTCATGGGAAATATATTACAAAACGAAGCGGAGAAAGGAAACCGCCCGATGCTAAACAAAGCATTCAAAAGTTTTGCGAGATTTCAGGCTTGAAGTTCGGCTAGGCGGGACAAAACGGATTTCAGCGATTCCGGCATGGGCGCTTTGATATGAAGCGTTTTTCCGGTATCGGGATTTTTAAGTTCGAGTTCGCCGGCGTGAAGAAAAAGGCGCCGGAGGCCGATTGATTTCCGGAGTTCCCGGTTTAGAGGAAAATTTCCGTAGATTTCATCGCCCGCGATGGGATGGTTTCGCGAAGCCGACTGAATCCGGATCTGATGGGTCTTGCCGGTCAGGAGTTCAATCCTCAGCAGGGTAAACGTGGGGCGGAGACCGAAATAGTTTTGAATCGAATAGCGCAGACTCGCGTTTTTAGAGTGGCGCGGGAGGATTCGGGACCGCGCGCGTCCGGCTTTCTTCTCCGTCAGAATAAAATCACGCCATTCTCCCGAGCGCGGCTTTAGAGTGCCCGAGACCAAAGTCGCATAATATTTCCGAATCCGCCCGCTTTCAAACTCCGCCCGGCATTGCTCGGCAGTGCGCTCGGTGCGCGTCGCAATCAGAATTCCCGAAGTGTCCTGATCCAGGCGGTGGATCAGCCAAACCGGGCCTTCCGGGGTCTTGAAACATCGCCGCTCGAAATGATAGGGGCCTTCAAATGCGCACCGGCCTGCGGGGAGGCCGCTTTTGACGTTGGGATGCGAAAGGACACCTTCCGGTTTGTCGACGATCAGAAGGCCGTTTGCATCATAAAGGACCGGGCAGTTTGTGGCTTTGGATTGCATTCACACCGTTACTTTTTTGTTTTTCCCTGGTTTGCCACCGCTTCCATGGCCGCCTTTACCTTTTCCGGGTCGCCAAGGTAGTAATGCTTGATCGGCTTCAGCTCCGAGTCGAGCTCATAGACAAGAGGCATTCCCGTCGGGATATTCAGCTCGACGATTTCCCGATCGGAAACCTGATCGAGATATTTCACCAAGGCCCGAAGACTGTTTCCGTGCGCGGCGATGAGCACGCGTTTCCCCGATTTGATGGCGCGGGCGACATTCTCATTCCAGCAGGGCATGACGCGCGCGACGGTGTCTTTCAGACATTCCGTCAGAGGGATTTCCTCCTTGCGCAGACTGTTGTAACGGGGATCTTTTGCGGGACTTCTCGGGTCGGTCGCTTCCAGGGCCGGAGGCGGCACATCATAGCTTCTTCTCCAGATTTTGACCTGGTCTTCGCCGAATTTTTCCGCCATTTCTCCTTTGTTGAGCCCCTGCAGGGCGCCGTAATGCCTTTCGTTCAGGCGCCAGTCGCGGACCACGGGGATCCACATCAAATCCATCTGGTCGAGGACAATCCAGAGCGTGCGGATCGCGCGTTTCAGGACGGAAGTGAAAGCGATATCGAAGCCGTAGCTTTCTTTCTTAAGGACTTGCCCGCCCTCTTTTGCTTCACCGAGGCCTTTTTCCGACAAATCGACGTCCGTCCATCCCGTGAAACGGTTTTCCTTATTCCAAACGCTTTCCCCGTGCCGTATCAAAACGAGCTTGTACATCCGACTCTCCTTCTCCTTAATTGAAATGAGGGATCGGGACATTTCGCATCCCTCAACCCTCCCCGAATTAATATAATCCCGCGTCGCTCTCAATCGGTTGAATCAGCAAAATTGAGAATTTCCCGGGATGAGTCCTCGGTCTAAATAGGAAAAACTTCCCAAGGACTCAAACAAAATGATTTTTGAATAGCAATGCAAGAATAGTTTAACATTTCTCAATGGCTCTGGGGAGCAGAAAAGCGGAAAAAAACAGGGGAAAAGCGTTTCCGGTCCCATCTTGATTTTTTGAAAGACCATCATTATGATAAAGCTCTTAAAAATAGGCGTTTCACGGAAAAGGCGCCCGAGTTTAAGGAAAAAGGAGACATCAAGTGAAAGAAGCAGGAAAAGAGATCAAGCCCGTGTCCCGACTTCATACGCTCAATATGGTGATCGCGGCTTTGGCCGGCATCATTTCGATTGTGGGGGGGATTTATTCTCTGAAAGTCAACTTTCTGTCTCCCAAACCGGTTTTCGGAGAGGTGGCGGGGTTTGTGCGGGACGAGAAATTGGGCAAGCCGCTGAGGATGGCAACGGTGGAAATCACGGATGCCGGCGGAGCGGTGATTAACTCGCTCAGCACCGACAATGAAGGGCATTATGTTCTAAAAGAATTGAAGGAAGGGAATTATGAAATCAAGGCGGAGGCGGTTTTGCACATTGTTCAGAAGAAAAAAATAAGTATTCAGGGGGACAAGGCTTCTTCGGTCGATTTTAATCTGATTCCAATCGAAGGGCAGGAGTTCTTACCGGATCTTCCGGCCGCTTCTCCGCCGCGGACGATTCCGACAGCCAATGTTTCTTCCGCGGGCGCTTCCCAGCCTTTTGGCAATTCCTATCCCGCCCAGAATGTCCCAACGCCGGTTTCTTACGGCGGGCCCGGTTCTTTGCCGGCTTCAGGAGGGCCGGCCTATGAATCTCAACGGGAAATGTACTCCCGCTCCCGGTATCCGAACCGCCGGGTCAATTCTTCCGGGGTTTCGTCAGGGGGAAGCTCGGGCAATATGAATATCCTGCTTCAGGCCGGAACGGAACTAGTCGGCCAGATGCTCAACGAAAACCGGAAAACGCAAACGGTGACATCGGGCAATTCTTCTTCTCAGGACAGTTCCCAACAGGGACAAAACTAAGAGCCTCTGAGATAGCGGGTTTTTTAAGAAGGGACTTTTTTTTTGGCCGCCTGACGCAGCAGGGCTTCCGTGATCAGGCCGAGGATCATCGCCAGGGCGATTCCGGCCGCGAATGTCTCTTTCCCTGAAACACTTCCGTGTTTCAGGCCGACTCGTTCCCACAGATAAAGTCCCGACAGCCCAAGCACGACGGCCATGGCGGTTACGTGTTCCCGGTGCTTCAGAATCAGGGGCCATTGAAAAGAGAATTTTTCCCGGCCGGGATAGGGGGAAAAACGCGGGAAAATCCGGGGGACCTGCCTGCAATATTCCTGATACGTTTTGCCGAATAACTCCGACAGGTCTTTTTCCTCTTTCCGAATCGTGCCCCAATAGACGATGCCGAACCCGATTAAAAATATCGCGATGAAAAGGACATTTCCGCAGACGGTAACAAAACCGAGTCCGAGCAGGAAATTTCCGATATACAGAGGATTTCTTGCGTAGGCGAACGGGCCGTCCGTTGCGAGTTTTTGCCCTTTCCGTTCCACATGTCCCGCGGCCCAGATGCGGGTCAGTTCTCCGAGAATGACCAGAGGAAATCCCGCCCAGAACGTGGTTTCACTGATGCCGGAGTAATAGAACAGAATCATCCCCCCGATCCAGGCAAGCAGGATTCTCAGTTTCTTAAACTGGAAACGGCGCCATTTGGCAATTGACTCAAGGTTTGTTTTCATCGCAAATCCTTTCGTTGAGATAAAGGATGATACAAGAAATGCGGGAGAGAAGCAATGAGATCGGAAACGGAAGGCACAAAAAAGGCCGTGATTTTCACCACGGCCTTTTTTGTGTTTCAGCACTCAAACGACGGGTTTTACGAAAAACTCAGGGCATGACCTCAATGGTTTTTGCCACTTCTTTCCCGTCTTTGGTCGTGTGCCGGACTTTCACCTTATCGCCCGCTTTGAGGTCGGTCAGGGGCAATTTCTGCATCCCTTTCCAGACCGTCGTAAGCAGTTTGTCGATCTGAATCGTCACGTCTTTGTTGTCCGATCCCGTGAGAGTCAGATTGGGCAACGCCGATTGAATGTCCAGCGCTTTGATCGGTCCTTCTGTAGATTTAACGGCCGGCACCGGTGCGGTGACCGCTTTTGCCGGAGCCGCTACCGGGGCGGTCCCGGCCGGGGCTTCCGCCGCAAACGCGACAGGCGCCATGCCAACCGTGACAGCCGCTATCAATGCCCACGCTAGAAATTTCATGTTGATCTCCTTTTCAAGCGCGATTTACATCTTCTTTTCTACAGCTTTAACGCCTTTCTTTGCTTCCATCGCGGCATCTTTCCCGGCCGTCGCGGTTTCTTTTCCGACGGACATTAAACCCTTGCCGACTTCCTTCCCGACGTTTCCGACGCCCTTTGCGGTTTCAACGGTCCCTTTTTCCACCGCATCAAACGCAATCATCGCGCCTTTTTCCACCGTTTTGCCGGCTTCTTTTGTCGTGTTTGCCGTCGCACCGATGGCGGCCGTAACCGGTTTTACAGCGGTCGGAACTTTGGGGGCTACGGGCGCGGCCGGCGCAACAGGCGCCTTGGCATCGTCAGCGGCCATGAGAGGGGTTCCAAAACCAAATACCAATGCCATTACCAACAACAACGCAATCGACTTGGACATCTGAGTTTCCTCCTTTTTATGTTCAGCACTTGATACTCGAAATACATTCCCGGTACGAAAAGGCATTGCCTTCTCGGAGCTTATTCGCTTTAAGTCTAGCCGGGGAAGATGAAAAACGAGTGAATTTTAGATTACAAAATTGTCATGTTCGGGTTATTGCGAGCTCAAAGGCGGCTGAACGGCCGGCAAGAACACCGTGAAGGAAGCCCCTTCTCCCGGGTGGCTTGAAATTTCGATGCGTCCGCGATGGACTTCGGCAATCCAACGGCACAAGCCTAATCCGAGACCGGTAGAGGCGGTCCCGTCGATTTTTGAATACCGGCTGAAGAATTTATCGAAAATTTTCGGCAGTTCTTCCGGGGAAATTCCCGGGCCGGTGTCTTTGACGGTCAGGCAGGCTTCGGCTTCTTTTCGGACAAGCGAAATCCCGACTTGCCCTCCGCGGGGAGTGTGCTTGACGGCATTATCGAGAAGATTGGAGATCAGTCTCTCGAGAAGCCTTTGTTCGCCGTGAACCCAAACGGGGGCATCGGAACAGGTTTGGATGCGGATTCCCTTTGCTTCGGCCAGCGATCGCCACGTGTCGCAGATTTTGTTTGAAATCGTCCTCAAATCCAGGGGATGCTGCTCGAGCGTCTTTTCGCTTTCTTCGCTATGCGCCAGCAGCAGCAACTGTTCTACGATGTCGACCATTTCATTCAGGGCCTCTAGTTGCGTCCCGAGTGCCCGCTGATATTCTTCGGCGGAACGGGGTTTCCTTAGCGTAACCTCTAACTCACCTTTCATGATCGTAAGCGGGGTTCTCAATTCGTGAGAGGCCGCCGCGCTGAATTGCCGGATCCTTTTGAAAGCCTGTTCCAGGCGAGCCAGCATATTGTTAAAAGTAACCGCGAGCAGTTCCAATTCGTCGCCGGTCGGCGGGACGCTGATCCGTTCGTTCAGCTCTTTGATGCTGATCCGTCGCGCTTGGGCGATCATATTTCCGACCGGCCGGAGCGCTTTTGTCGCAAGAAACCATCCGACGGAGCTTGCCGCAATCAAAGTCAGCGGAATCAGCCATAGCATCCATAACCGGAGGCCTTTCAACGAAGCGTCCGCTTGGCGGAGGGGAGAAGCAATTTCGATAATGTAGAGAACCCGTCCGTCTTCAACGACGGGCCATGTGATCAGACGTATCCTGTATTTCGACTTCGGGAGAAAAAACGTTTGGTACACTTTTTTGCCTTGCCGGGCTTCCGTTACCGCGCTTTCCATGACGGAGAGCCCCATTTTCTTGAAACTTTCCGAAGCCAGAATAAAATCACCGTCCCGGCTCAAGATGCGGAAAGATCTTGAGCCTTCCAGTTCGTCAAATTCCTGGGCCCAGAGCGTGGTGAGTTCGGAGAAATTTCCTTCGTCGATCAGTCGCTGGATGCTTCGGGTGGTCCCCGGCATCTCGCTCCAGCGTTCCGGAGGCGTTTCCGGGAATGCCGTTTCCCATTCCGTGCGCCAAAACATGAAAATGGAATCGCTGATATTTTCCGTCTGGACGGCCAAGAGCGTGTCGATTTCCCGGTATAGATTTCCGGCTACGTTGATGTAAAGAATCCCGGCGAAAGAAGATAAAATGATCGCGAGAATTCCGATGTACCAAAGGGTTAAGCGAAGGCGAAGCGAATGAACGATCATTTCTCAGGCAGCGCCAGCTTGTAACCGCTCCCCCGGAGGGTTTGAAGCAGTTTCGGCGAGAATCCGTCGTCAATTTTCCGGCGAAGGCGCGCGATATGCACGTCGATCACGTTGGAGAAAGTGTCGAAATCATGTTCCCAAACGTGCTCGGCGAGCATGGATCGTGTGACTACCTGGTTGGAATGCCGGAGGAAAAATTCCAAAAGGGCATATTCCCGGTTTGTCAGGGGAATCTCTTTCCCTTTTCGGGTCGCACGGTGCCGGAGCGTGTCCAGTTCGAGATCGGCCAGGCGGAGAATCGTCGGGGTCATATCTCCCCGGCGGCGAAGCAGGGCGCGTATTCTTGCCAGAAGCTCTTCGAATCCGAAGGGCTTGGTCAGATAATCGTCCGCCCCGGCATCAAGGCCTGTTACCTTATCTTCGGGTTTGTCTTTTGCCGTGAGGATCAGGACGGGAATGGGGACTTTTTCGGCCCGAAGAGTCCGGAGCACTTCCAAGCCGCTTTTTTTGGGGAGAAGAAGATCCAGAATAATGAGATCGTATTCGCCGGTTTGGGCGGTAAAGAGCGCTTGTTCGCCGTCGGAAGCGACGTCGACCGCATAATGTTCTTCGCGCAGCCCGCGACGAATGAAACTCGCGACGCGCGGATCGTCTTCCACTAAAAGAATTCGCATCGGTTTTGGATTAAACAGAGATCATCATAAAACGAATTTCCGATTTTGTAAATTTCGCCGAGAATTCTCCTTTTGACTGTCAATGCCGGCATTTCGCATGACGGATCAGACCGGAGTGTTTGGAGAATAACCGCAGAAGGGCGGCCGGTCTTCTGCCCAGGAGAAAACTCAGGGTCGGCCACGGCTTCCGGCGGAGCAACATTCCGGGGTGCCGGATTAGAAACCGGAGCAGTTCCCGGTGCGCGGGCCGGGACGGGCAACGGTTTTTCCGTCCCATTCCGGCAAGGCACAGTAAGGCTTCTGCGCGCGTTTCGGGAGGGACCCATTTCATTTTCGGAAGGGTTTCCTCGAGAACTTTCTGCTTCAGAAGGGAAAGGGGTCGGCCCCGCAACCGGTGGCTCAGGGAGTTTTGATGCGTCCGGTAGACGTACAGATATTTTTCCAAAGGAAGGAACCGGAACATCAGGGAAGCCCGGAGCCAGAAATCATAATCTTCGGCCCCGAACCATCGGGGGGCGTAGCCGCCGTTTTTTTCATGTACTTCGCGCCGGTACAGGAAGCAGGCCCCGACACAGTTTAGCAAAGACAGCTTTTCGGGGGGCAGAACCGGAACGGACAGGATTTCCCGTCCTTGTTCGTTAATCACCTTACATCCGGCATAGACGATCGCGATTTCCGGACGCGTGTTTAAAACGCCGGCCATTTCTTCCAACGCGGAAGACAGATAATAATTGTCGTCCGAAGTCCAGGTGAGATAATCCCCTTTTGCGATTTCAAAACCCGTATTTAGAGCGCCCGGCAATTTCCGGTCGCTTTCGTGGCGCAAAAACTTTATTCGGCCGTCTTTTTTTAGATATTCCGAAATCCGGCTGCGCGCTTCGACCGTCAGCCCGTCATCGACAAGGATGAGTTCCAGGTTTTTGTAAGATTGGGAGAGGCAGCTGTCGATGGCCTGAAAAATATAGGGTGAGTCATGACCGGCCGGGAGAATGACGGAAATCAGGGGGGAGGAGTTCATCTCGGAAAGAAGCTTGCGCCGGGGACCCGGGCATTTTGATTCATATCGCATCGTTCGCAGAATAATTTTTAAAAAAATCCCGTCGACTCATTTTGCCATTTTGTTTCGAATTTTCCGGTTTGTCGAAAGTATCGAAGTGCTTTCTACCCCTCACGCCTTTAAAAGTCAATGTAATCCTGCGCGGTTTTCATGATGATTCTTCTGAAAACGCGAATTTTACCCGGGGTGGGCCTTTTTGTTGAATAGGCGGAACGCCCCGAACCGCATTTATTTTATTGATACGGGTAAACTTTCCGGGATATAATTCTCCCCGATCCGGAAGAAAAATTTTCAATCCCGCCCAATAGACAAAGAGGATGATTTTTTGAATAGAAAAATCTGGAAATTCGCCTTAATCGTGCTGACCGTTCTGCCGGTTTTGAACCCGTCCGCGCTTTATTCGGCGGAAGTTTTCTATTTGGGTGGCGCTTCCGGAGGCGGGGCTGACGGTAAGACGTTTCCGCATTACGGCCTCGGGCAACGGGCCCGGGACCTTCTGAATTTTGCCGCTTACGGAGACCGTTCCCGCGATCGGTCCGGGCAGATCAGCGGCAATTTTCTTCAGGAAATCGATTGGACTCAGATCAGCGGCAACAAAGAGAAATCCTTCTACGAACGCGGGACCGACTATCTGACGGAAATCAATATTTCGAGTTGGGAAAAACTTTGGCGGGACTACAAATACGAGAGCCAGATGTTTATCCGGAAGACAGACGACCGGAGGATTGAGCCGCGACGGGATGTCCGGTTGAAGCAGTTGAGCATGAAAATCGGCAATCAGACGAACATGCTGGAATTCGGAGATTTTTACGGAGATTTCAGCCCTTTTACCCTGGGGAGTTCTCTCGAAGGATTCAATCTCGAATTGGAGCCGCGTTCCACCGTCCGGATGAAGGGCATCGTAGCCCGGCGCTGGAAGTCCGATATCGCGGCCAATCGGCATCAGCGGAATGTATTCGGCGGGAAAATCGATTTTACTCCGATTCCGCAATGCGGTCTTTTTTCCCTGTTCCGGTTCGGCGTGCAGGCGATCACCAGTCAGGACGATAGTTCCACCAAGACGCAGAACACCGACGCCCCGGACTTGAATAACACGGTGATTGCCGTAGACGGAGAAATCAATTTCAGGAAATACCTTTCGTTTGTGTACGAAGTGGCGCGCAGTTTTTATATCGAGAACGAAGACAATCCGGACAACAAAGACCGGCAGAACGGACTCGGGCTGAGGCTTCAGCCGGCTCTGAATTTCGGAAATAGGGTGATTTTCCGCTACCTTTATTACTACTGTCAGCCCGATTTCTATACGGATATCGGTTCGGCTTCCGCCGACAAAATACAAAATCAATTCAGTTTCGACCTACGATTCAACGAGCGGACCATGCTTTCTTTGGTCGACAACTGGTACTGGGATCATTTGGAAGGCAGCACGCGGCCTTATCGCACGAAAAACGATGAAAAATACGCCACTTTGACGGTCAGGCCGTTTGCCCGTCGGTACGATTTTACGCTCAGACCTTACGTGAATTATCTGACCCGTCATTCGGACGATACCGTGGATTCCATTAAGGCCGATACCACGACGGCCGGGCTTTCGATCAATGAAATACTTTGGGGAACCAATGTCGGGACCCGATACGAATACCGTATGTTCAGGGATTTGGCGACTAAAGCAACTTCGGATTATTTTCACCGTTTCGGATTCACGACAAGCCGGGATCAGCAGGTGTTCGGACGGCGATTGTATTTTTCCGCCGACGTTAATTTTGATATCCGTAGATCCAAGCAGGACGAGGACAAGGACGTGAACGTGGGCACCGGTTTTACCGCGCAGTACGATTTGCTGAAAAATGTGACCGGCCGCATGGGATACAACGTGCAGACGATGGACGCTTCGAGCCCGAAGGCGAATTATGTGAACGGGAGAAGCTATTACGAGCTGGATGTTTTGATCAACCGGACGCGGGGGACTCATTGGATTTCGCGGATCGAGCGTAATGTTTTCGACCATGAGGACGGGACGCAGGATTATAAAGAATTGCGGGTCATTACAAAATTTCTGAGCCAATTTTGATGAAACGATTTTGGGCGATTATTTTGGTTTTGGGGTTTGCGGGAAGCCTTTGGGGATGTGCGACATTTCCGGATGCGGGACCGGATTTAAATCCGGAAACGGAAAACCCCCTTATTTTGGCCGACGGGCTCCTCGGGCATATTTTTGACATCTACCGGAACTATAACCGGGCCGCTTTCGAGGATGAAATTTCCCAGGATTTCTCTCCCGTCCGAAGCGCTTTTATCAGCCGTTCGGAGGAAGGTTTTTATTCCGGCGTGCCGCTTGAGATTCATTACTTTATCGATCAGGCTATTTTGAAAAACGGACGGCTGGCGGTTAATTTTAAATGGGAAAAACGGGTGGCGATTTATGCGAGCCGGAGCATCAATATGATCCGCCAGCAATCCCAGTTCGTCTTCCAAAAAGAAGGGAATCAATGGCGTCTTTATCAGGCCAAAGGCGCCAACCCTTTCGTCTAAGGCTTTTCCTTCGCTTCAGATCTCTCTGACCGCTTCAAACTGGTTAATAAAAAGAGGAAAGAATTTCCTCTGTCTCTTACCGCGGGTAAAGATCTGGTTGAAAAGAGATTAAAGCTTATATGATTTACTAATGGGAAAACAGAGAAAAATGATTCAAACATATAGACTTTATTAAGACTTGACTAAAGTAGAATCAATGTGTTTTAAACAATGCGTGATTGATCTATCCTTTTTAAAATCAATACTTTAGGAGAAAAAATATTTTCTGGTGACCTTGACATTTAATCCCGGTGTGTTATCTTAATAATGGATTTATAAAGTAATTTGAATTATTGAGAAAATATGGAAAAAATCAATAATGAAAGGTAGAGTCTGAAAATGAACTCAGAACGCTTAAAAAGAGAAAAGATGTTCCCAAAAGTCGCTTTAAAGGCGACGGGAATTGTTTTGTCTCTTTGCATGGTGTTATTGAGTCCTACCTTTTTATTGGCAGCCGAAGGTGTTGCGCTGTCAGCCAATCCCCAGACCGGGGAATTTACTCCTGTCAAGGCATTCAAAGCCGATCAAGCTCCGGCTCAAGCTCAGGCATCGCAGGATCCGCAGGCTGAACAAAAGAATGATACTCTGGCAGTCGCCCCTTCCACGAATCCGGACGGTTCGTCTGCGGACCCTGAGGATGCGCTTCTTCCGGATGAACTGTTCTCTTGCATCAGCGATCTTTTAAAAGAGGGGAACGCTTCGGAACAGGCGGAGAAAACGAAAGATTTGGAACAGGTGGCGGAATATCTGTACGGCGAAGAAAACCGGGAAATCGAACAGGCGCTTTTATATTCCGATTGGGAAAATTCGGAAATCCCGCCTTTTGCCGAAGAAGACACCGATTCGGGAAGTGTCTATCCGGATGTTTCTTCGTATGAAGAGTCGGCGAAAGTGTTCGAAAATTCGCTGGACGATATCCGGGAGGATTTGAATAAAGGCATCAGCCTTAATTCTCTGATGCAACAGATCGAGGCTTTTTTGTCGTGGGAAGAAGATCAGAATAAGGATTTGCCGGCGGCGAAAACGGAAGAATTGCTTACGGGCCCTGAATCCGCGGTAGCCGACGAGGAAATTTTCTTTTCGGAAGACGAATCGGATGCCGAGGAGGAAATTTCGTATGCGGAAGCAAAAGATCGCATGGCACTGGATATCTTAGGAGACGGCACTGTTGCGGGGGAATCGGGAATTGAAGAAGAAGGGAAAACGATCTCTCGGGAAATTGACGAAACCGTCGAACGTCAGGAAACAATCGGGACCGTCTCGCCTTCCGTCTCGCTCAACGCCGTTTCCAAAGCGTCTACCCAGACGGTTTTGGCTCCTTTGATGACTGCCTCGTCCGTGTCTTCGAATATGGCAATGATGGATTCGGTTGTGTACAAACCGCAGAACACGTATCAGCCTCAATACAGCAATCTTCTGGATTTCGATCCGTTAAAATCGCAAAGGCAAGAATCTTTGCTGGCGGCCCGCTCGCTAGCGACTTTTAACTCTCCGTTTATGAGCCGCTCACTTTTCGATCCTTCGATTTATTCGCTTCAGCGGGAAAGCTTTTTAAACCTGACGCCCTTGGTCGGCGAAGAGAAGGTTCCGGTTTTGTACCGTTCATCGGTTCATTTGCGGAGATGGTATTCTTTCATGACCAAGCGGGCGATCGGGGTGGACCGGAACCGGCAGAGCGCCCGTTATACCTACCGTTTTGGAACAGACTCCATCTGAGGATCGGAAACCTACCGGAAGTAGTTTTTTTGAGGAAATCAAACGCGGCCGAGTTGAGCCTTTTTGGCCAGAACACGTTCCGCGGCTTTGACGATATAAGGGGATGTCAGGCCGTATTTTTCAAGCAATTCATCCGGTTTTCCGGATTCCGCGTAGGTATCCTGGATGGCGACGAATTCCATCGGAACGGGATATTCTTTTGAGAGGGCAGTCGAAACGGCGCTTCCCAGGCCTCCCCAAATTTGATGTTCTTCGCAAATCACAAAGGCTCCCGTTCGCTTGGCTTCTTCAAGAAGCAGGGTTTGGTCCAGGGGTTTTATGGTGTGAAGATCCACGACGGATGAGCGGATGCCTTTTTCTTTGAGGGCTTCGTGGGCGCACAAGGCTTCGAAGACCTGCAATCCGTTCGCGACCAGCGTGACATCCGTTCCTTCGCGCAACCGCACTCCCTTGCCGATTTGAAAGGAATCGTTTTCGCTATACACGATAGGTGCTTTGGGCCGGCCGGTCCGGATGTAAACGGGCCCTTTCCATTCCGCGGATCGAAGAACCAGTTTCTCGGCGGCATATTGATCGGCGGGGATCATGACAACGAAGCCCGGAAGCGTGCAGACCAAAGCGATGTCTTCAATGCTTTGCTGGGAGGCTCCGTCTTCGCCGACGCTGATCCCTCCGTGAGAAGTTACCACTTTAACGTTTAGCTCGGGGAACGCCACGGACATTCGGAGCTGGTCGTGTGTTTTACAGATGAGGAAGCAGGCGAAACTGGAGACGAACGGGATTTTCCCCTGAGATGCGAGGCCGGCGGCAACGCCGACCATGTTGGCTTCCTGAATTCCCATGTCGAAAAAACGATCCGGGAATTGCCGGCCAAACAATGCCGTTTTGGTTGACTTGGAAAGATCCGCGTCGAGGACCACGATATCCGGGTTTGTTTTACCGAGCTGGATCAAGGCCTTGCCGTATGCGTCCCGCGTCGCAGCGCCGAGTTTCTTTTCGATAGCCATGATGATTTATTTCTCCCCCAATTCCCGAAGCGCCCGCGCCGTTTCCTCTTTTGTCGGAGCCACGCCGTGAAAGTCGTTATTGTTTTCCATAAACGACACCCCTTTGCCTTTCACCGTGTGCGCAATAATCATCGAAGGGCCTCCGGCCTGCTTCCCGGCCCATTCAAGCGCTTCCAGGATTTCAACCATATTGTGCCCGTCGATTTCGCAGACATTCCAGCCGAACGACTCCCATTTTTGAGCCATCGGTTCCATGTTCAGAATATCCTGGACGGCGCCGTCCAATTGATATTTATTGTAGTCGAGAATCCCGATCAGATGATTCAGCTTGAAATGGGCGGCGGAAGCCGCGGCTTCCCAAATCTGGCCCTCGTTGCATTCTCCGTCGGAAATCATGACATACGTGCGGTAGTCTTTTTTATCCAGGATTTGGGCCAGCGCGATTCCGATGCCGATGGAAAGCCCCTGTCCCAGAGAGCCGGTTGAGGCCTCAAGGCCGGGCAATTTTCTCATGTCCGGATGCCCTTGAAGAGGGCTTCCCAACTGGCGGAGAGTTACGAGTTCTTTTTTGGGGAAATACCCGCACAGCGCGAGCGCGGCGTACAACGCGGGAGCTCCGTGTCCCTTGCTAAGCACCAGCCGGTCCCGGTCGGACCATTTCGGGTTTTCGGGATCATGCCGCATCACGTTGAAATACAGGGCCGTGAGGAGATCCGCGCAGGAAAGAGACCCTCCCGGATGTCCCGAACCGGCCTCTCCGAGCATACGGATGATTTCGCGGCGCATTTCAAGGGCTTTCGCGCACAAATCGGGTATATTGACAAGCTTCTGCATTCCAAATCCTTTAAGTAACGTTGAGGTTTGAAAACGAAGGGCAAAAAGCGACACCAATAATAGCTTCTTTTCAAAATCGCGTCAATCTCAATCAGGAAAATTTTCGCATTTCGGGCTTCGGATGTCAAATAAGCGCCGGCGATGGCAAACCGATTTTTCCGGAGAAACGGTCGAAATTTTTAATCCCCGGAGGAAACGGAAGTTTTTCGGAAGAAGAAAATTATTTAAAAAAATTAAATTCGCGGAAGAAATGCGCCGATACACTTAAAAAAGAAAAATTATTTTTTAAATTTTGCGAAAAAATTCAAGAAACGCCGAAAACACAAGCGAGGTGCGAATAATGGCGGAATTTAAAAATAGGGTTTTGATGATCGGGTACGGTTCGGTGGCAAAATGCACCCTTCCTATTCTGGTGAAGGAAATTCGCATCCCCTGCAAGAACATTACGATTATCGATTTCGTGGACAAGCGGAAGGAATTGCGGCCGTGGATCAAAAAAGGCGTGCGGTATTTTCAGGAAAGGCTTATGCCGATCAATGTCGCCCGCACGCTGTCGAAGCACGTGGGGCCGGGCGGATTGATCGTTGATTTGTCCTGGAATGTCGACTGCCTGGATATGCTGAATTGGTGTCACGAAAACCAGGTGCTATACGTCAACACGTCCGTGGAGGAGTGGGACCCTTACGCGAATATCGATAAAAAGACGCCGCTTGAGAAATCCCTCTACTTTAAGCAGATGTCCATCCGCCGGATGATTGAGAAATGGGATGACACCTCGACGACGGCGGTTGTGGATCACGGGGCCAATCCCGGCCTGATTTCGCATTTCACCAAGCAGGGGCTTGTCGATATCGCCGAAAGCGTGATGCGGCACAATTCGATCCCCAAGAAGAGAAAGAAACTTTTGGACTATCTGATCCGCGAGGGGAAATTTGCCCAGTTGGCCATGGATTTAGGGGTCCGCACCATTCATATCAGCGAGCGCGATACCCAGATTACCAACAAGCCCAAGGAAGTCGACGAGTTCGTGGGGACCTGGAGCATCGAAGGATTGAGGGAAGAGGCGATCGCTCCGGCCGAAATGGGGTGGGGGACTCATGAAAAACAGCTTCCGCCTTTTTCCAATGTCCCGGAATACGGGCCCAAGAATCAGATTTTTCTGACTCAGATGGGAATGAATACCTGGGTGCGGTCCTGGGTCCCCTCCTATGAAATTGTGGGAATGGTGATCCGGCATGCGGAGGCTTTTTCGATCTCGGACCATCTGACGGTCTGGCGGGGAGGGAAGGCGGTTTATCGCCCGACGGTTCATTATGCCTACATGCCGTGCGACGAAACGATTGTCTCACTTCACGAATTGCGCTGCCGGAATTACGAGCTCCAGCCGAAGACCCGGATCATGGATGATGAAATTATCCGCGGCGCGGATATTCTGGGGGCGTTGATCATGGGGCATCGTTACGGGTCCTGGTGGACCGGAAGCATTTTGACCATTGAAGAGGCCCGGGAACTCGTTCCGAACCAAAATGCGACGACCATTCAGGTGGCCATCGGAGTCGTGTCGGCCGTTTTGTGGATGATTGAGAATCCGAAACAGGGCGTTCGGGTGCCGGACGACCTCCCGCACGAGTATATTTTGAATATTGCCAAACCGTATCTGGGGAAATTTGTTTCGGAAGCATACGATTGGACGCCTTTCAAGAATTATCAGCTTTTCTTCAAAGACAACCCCAACGCTTTCCTGGACCGGAAAAACCCCTGGTGCTTTCAGAATTTTTTGTTCCGGCATTGAGGACCGGATAGCGAATCGCGTCCGTATCGCCTTACCCGTTTTAGCGGAAAAGAAGCCCCGCAACCGCCTGACGCAAAGATTTGTTCTCCGCCTTCCGATTTGATAGAATGCCCTTAATCGATTTCGTGCGCTGACATGACAAAAAGTCCAAAAGTCAAATATCCCGGGATTCGCCTGACGACGAACGGCAATCAGCTCGTGGCCCTGCACACCGAAGCCCGTCTTGCCGATGCGGGCATCTTTTATCCGATCACGCCGTCCACGGAAATGGGCGAGAATTTTGAAATGTCCTTCGCAAAGGGCGAACTCAATGTCTTCGGAGGGGCCAAAATCGCGATTGAAGCCGAAGGAGAGCATGCCGCTCAGGGAGGCGCGATCGCTTTTTCGGTGACCGGGAAACGGGTGGTCAATTTCACTTCGGGGCAGGGAGTGGTGTACGGACTGGAGCAGTATTATCACGCACCGGGAAAACTCTCCACGATGGTTCTCGAAGTCGCCGCGAGGCCTTTTACCAAGCATGCCCTGAATGTTCATTGCGGGCATGACGATGTTTACTGCGCGCTGGATACCGGCTGGATTATCCTTTTCGCCAAAGACGCTCAGCAGGCGGCGGACCAGGCGTTGATTTTGCGTAAGGTCACCGAATTGACCCTGAATCCGGGCATCAACGCACAGGACGGATTTCTGACATCGCATCTCGAGAGGACTTTTCTCAAGGCGGAAGCCGAACTGATCCGGGAATTTCTCGGCCGGCCGGAAGACGTCATTGACTGCCCGACTTCCGCCCAGAAAGAACTTTTCGGACCTCGGCGTCGGCGGATTCCCGAAAATTACGATCTTAAAAGCCCTGTTATTTTAGGGCCCGTTCAAAATCAAGAGCACTACATGAACGGAGTGGCCGGCCGGCGGAATAATTTTTCAGAACCGATTCTCGGGTTTTTGGAAAACGCCTATGAAGAATTCGAAAAGCTGACGGGACGGCGGTATGGATTGATCTCCGAACACAATACGGAAAAAGCGGATACGGTTTTTGTCTCTTTGGGAAGTTCGGCGGAGAATATCGAAGCGGCCGCGGATTATATCCGGGAACGGGACGGAAAAGAAATCGGAGTCATTCACGTGAATGTTTTGAGGCCGTTTCCCGAAGCCGCGATTATCCGGGCATTAAGGG
Source organism: Candidatus Omnitrophota bacterium (assembly GCA_029561555.1). GTDB lineage: Bacteria > Omnitrophota > Omnitrophia > Omnitrophales > Omnitrophaceae > JAKQXH01. The sequence continues at coordinate 10,240 of JAKQXH010000021.1, read as the reverse complement.
GAAAGAAAAATGTCGTAATTCTGGAACGCACGGATGACCAGCTTGCGGGTGATAATCCGCTGACAAGGGATATCCGTAATGCGCTGGCCAAGGCCGAGGCCAACGTTAAAACATACGGCTATCCCGAGCTTCCGCGTTTTAACGATTTTGTCATGCCGGAGATTTATTCGGGCGTCTACGGCCTCGGTTCGCGCGATTTCCGGCCCGAAGGGATTTTGGGCGCTTATGAATTCGTGCTGAAAGGACGAAAGCGGCAGGATGGGAAATCGGCCGGCGACGGGACGCGGTTTTTTTACATTGGCATCAATCACCCTTATGCGGTGCGTTCGGATGACGCACCGAGCCTTCTGCCCGAGAAATCCATCGCGGTGCGGTTCCATTCTATCGGCGGATGGGGCGCCATTACGACGGGGAAGAATCTTTCGGAAATTCTGGGAGAACTCGGGGATTACGCTTCGAACCGGGATTTCCCCGGAGAAAACCGGGAGATTCTCCATGTGTCCGCCAACCCGAAATACGGCTCCGAAAAGAAAGGAGCGCCGACGAATTACTTTCTGGCGGTCGCTCCGGAGAGAATCCGGGTGAATTGCGATCTCCATCATGTGGACGTGGTCCTCTGCTGTGACCCCAAGGCGTTTACGCATACGGACCCGCTCCAGGGGATTCGCGCCGGAGGCGCAATGATCTGGGAAAGTTCGGAGACGGATCCGGCGAAGGCCTGGCAGAGAATCCCCAAGAAGTACCGGAAAGAAATTATCGAAAAAAACGTCAAAATCTATATCTTAGACGGTTTTGACATAGCCCAAAAAGCAACGCCATTGGCGGACCTTCAGCTTCGGATGCAGGGGAATTCGTTCCTCGGGGCTTTCTTTAGGGTTTCGTCTTTTCTCCGGGATTACCGTATTCCGGACGAGGAATTTCTGCGTATCGTGGAGGCCCAGTACCATAAAAAATTCGGGAAGCTGGGGGAATCGGTAGTCCAATCCAACATGACCGTGATGAAAGAGGGGTTTTCACGGGTGAGGGAACTGCCATATGGCGACATGGATGCGCCGGATACTTCCCGGATGATCGGTGCGGTCCTAATCCCTTGCTCGGGCGGTTTTGAAGAGGAAATTTCGACGAAAGAAGACGCCGAACGGCTGACAAAATACGCACCGGATGTACCGCCTTTCCATTCCCGGAAAATGTTCGATCGGGAATTTATGGCCGGCCTCGGTTATGATCAGCCGGCCTCGGCTTACGCTTCAACCGGGGTGATTGCCCCGGCAACCGGCAAGGACATGAGCAAATTCGTGGCCCGGCGGATGGTGCCGAAATTTATAGCCGAAAAATGCACACAATGCATGAAATGCATCGTCGCCTGCCCCGACACGGCGCTTCCCAATACGGCCCAGGACATCCGGACGGTTATCGTTCAGGCAGTCCGGAATTACGTAACCGACACGTCCGAACAAGAGGTCTTGCTTGAGGCTTTTTCGAAAATCGAGCCGAAACTCCGGCAAGTCATGCTGGAAGAATCCAAAAAAAAGGGGGACGCGGAGCCTTTTGGCTTGATTCTTAAGCGGTTTTTAACACAGGCCTTGAAGGACAATCCTGTTTGGGCCGGACGGGATTTTTCAAAAGCGCTTTCGGAATTGTTCGCCATTGTGGAGAAATTGCCTCTTGCCTACAGCATGGCGGTTCAGATATTTTCGGCAAAGGAGAAAAAAGAGGCGGGATCGGGAGGACTTTTCTCGATTTTTGTGAGCGATCTTTGCAAGGGATGCGGCCAATGCGTGGTGGAATGCGGAGACCACAAAGCGCTTGAAATGATCCCGGAAACGGATTCCGTGAAGGCGGACATTCATACCGGCATGCATTTCCTGAAACGTTTACCGGAAACCTCCAAGCGGTATCTCGGTCTTTATAATCCGGAATCGGCGCAGGACATGAAAGCGGCGGTTTTGCAATATCATCTGATGCAACAGTCGAAATATACCTCGCTGGTTTCGGGGGAGGGGGCCTGCGCGGGTTGCGGCGAAAAAACGGTTCTTCACATGCTGGCCTCCGTTACGGAAGCCTACATGCGGCCGCTTTTTCACGCCAAGGCGGACCGGCTTCTCGAGAAAGCGAAAAAACTGCGGGAGTCCGGCGCCGCCGGCCTTTCCGTTTTTGAGAAAGAAAATCCGCAAGGGTACGCGATTTTCAAAAGAACCGTTCTCCATCTTCTCGTGGGACTTGGCGGGGAGACGCCGGAAGATACGCAAAAACGGATTGAGAGGGAATTTAAGGGCGGGGGCCCGGAACTGATTGATGCAATTGCCGCGGTCATGGAGCGGGACGCGTTTAATCACCGGTATCTTAGGGCGGTTGAGGGAATGCCCGCCTGCGGGATGTCGGTAATGGGGATGACCGCAAATACGGGATGCCCGACGGTTTACGGTTCGACGCCGCCGTCAAATCCGCATCCGTATCCGTGGATGAATTCGCTTTTTCAGGATGGCGCGACGATCGGATGGCTGATTGCCGAAAGTTTTATCATGAATCATGCGCGACGGTCCGTTCTGCCCGAGCGGTTTGCGGACGCGATTTTCTCGGGTTTTAAAGCGGCAAACGCGCCGTTAACCGAAGAGGATTATTTCCTCTATACGCATTTCACGGACACGCACATGACGGACAGGGAAATTACCGAGCTTCCGAAGGTCTGGGCGGTCGGAGGCGACGGAGGTTTGGGCGACATCGGCTATCAGAATCTTTCAAAGAGCATTCTCCAGAACCGGCCGAATTTTAAGGTCCTGATGCTCGATACGCAGGTTTATTCGAATACCGGAGGACAGAATTCCGACAGCTCTCCGATGCCGGGCGGTTTCGATATGAATCAGTTCGGAAGGGCCTCGCAAGGTAAATTGACGGAGAAAAAAGAAGTGGCGCAAAGCATGACGGCAGGCCACGGAAGCGCATTTGTCGCGCAGGTTTCCATGGCGAATTCGGCCGGTTTGATGAAAGCATTGATTGATGCGCTTCATTACCGGGGGGCCGCTTTTGTTCAGGCCTACACAACCTGCCAGCCGGAACACGGAGTCGGGGATTCTCAATCGACACAGCAGGCGCAGAAAGTGCGGGATAGCCGCGGATTTCCGGAATTTATTTACAACCCGGTTTTTGGAGAAGACGAAAAAGTTTGCATGAATATCAAAGGGAATCCCGCGATCGGACGGGATTGGCTTGTGAAGGCGAATCCGACGACCGGGGAAAATTATTTTTATACCGTCGCGCACTGGGCGGTCACCGAGAACCGTTTTCGCAATCATATCCGCCGGAAGGTTCCCGATAACTATCGGGAAATAGCCGTTTTCCTGGACGACCTTTTATACCGCATTACCCAGCAGGATGTCGTTTACCGGCGCGTATTCAACCCGGAAGAGATTTCCTATATTCCGCCTTTCGATGTTTATTCCTATGCCGAAATGCCGGACGGAAGCGTGAAGCCTTTCCTGATGAGCCGGCAGATGGTGCTGTTTTGCGTGGAACGGAGGAAAAATTGGCGAATCCTTCAGTCCCGCGCGGGGGTTTTGAACGAAGATTACGAAGCGCAGAAGAAAGTCCTCGGGAAATTCGCCAAGGGAGAAGTTTCCCGGGAAGACGTTTTCAAAAAAATCCGCGCGCTGATTGAAGCGGAAAAAACGCCGCGAACCGCTTAGGGCAGACGAATCGTTTTTGAGGAAGGAGGGGTTATGGCAAGGGCGCAGCTGGCAAAGGAGCTTTTCTGTATTGCCCCCGACGAAACAGGGCTTCTCGGGCGCGTGACCGCCGCGATGGCGCTGGAAGGGGTTTATATCGTTCACTTGTGCTGCTACTCGGCGGAAGGGAAAGGATATCTTCAGACGGTTGTCCGGGAACCCGAAAAGGCCAAAAAAGCCATCGGCTATTTTATCCCTCAAATCGAGGAACGGGACGTCCTGGTCGTGGAGTTCGAAAACAAGCAGGGAACGCTGGCGCCGGTCGCAAAACTGCTCGGGCAAAACCGCATTCATGTCCGCTATTGTTACGGGACAAGCGGGGACGGGTTCAAAATCGTCGGGGTTTTTTCGACCTCCGATAATTTGAAAGCCCGGGATTTGATTAACGAAGACTCTCAGTCGTTGGGGGTTTAGCCCCGGCTGAACGCTTAAGCGAACGGAACGCGGGCGGTGAGGGCCTGCCCGAGCGTTGCCTGGTCGGCGAATTCCAGATTGCTTCCTACCGGAATCCCTTTCGCGATTCTCGTAACCGAAACGCCCAAAGGCTTCAGAATTTTCAACAAATAAAGGGCGGTGGTTTCTCCTTCCGTATTGGAATTCGTGGCCAAAATGACTTCCCGGATGTTCTTTTCGCGGATGCGCCGGAGCAAATCCTGGATTCTGAGTTCCCGCGGCCCGATCCCGTCCAGAGGCGACAACGCGCCTAACAGGACATGATAAAGCCCTTTGTGGGCGCCTGTTTTCTCGAGGGCGATGATATCTTTGGATTCTTCGACCACGCAGATGATCTTCTGATCCCGGCCGGGATCCCGGCAGATATGGCAGATTTCGCTTTCGGAAAGGTGGTGACATTCTTTGCAGAAGAAACTGTGCTGTTTAACCTGCACCAGGAGAGAGGCGAGATTTCGGGCATATTCGGAATCGACTTTGAGAATGTGAAACACGATTCTTTCGGCCGAACGCGGCCCGATCCCGGGCAATTTGGCCAGCTCTCTGACCAGGCGGTTGACGAGATCCGTGTAGGCGGTCATGGCTTTCGGAGGATTTTTCCTTCAAACAGTTTTACGGCGGAATCGATGATTTCCGGCATGTCTTCGTCGGCCGCTTGAGCGGGCGCAACGGTGACGGCCTGTTTTTCCGCAACGGTGATCACAAAGGATACCCGGACGGGTCGCGAGAGGACTTCCCGGAAAATATCCTCGACTATTTTTTTATTGTCCCGCTGCTCCAGGGCTTCTTTGTGAAATTTGAATTCGGAAGGCAGGCCGAGCGCGACAATGTCCTGCTCCACTTCCACAGGTTCGGCTTCGGAAAGGAATGTCCCGCAGGAGATTTTTTTCGCTTTGACGCGGTCCAGGATGACCGGCCAGACCCGCTCGATCTCGTCCAGTTCGATACCGGGCTGCGAGGGATCTTTTGCGGTATTGACGGGCGTCACGGACGGGGGGGGCTGAAGCGGCGCGGAAGGCTCAGAATTCAGTTTTTTTTTCTGAACGGAGGAGTCATTGGCGGGGGCCGGCATTTTGGGCGAATAAATTTCCGCCGTTTTCTGCGGCCTCGAGGCTCCGCCTCCGCCGGCCGGCTCGAAAACTCTTAATTTCTCCAGCAATTCCGAAAGCGGCAAAAGATTTTCCCGGGAGGTGAGTTTCATCAAGGCCGTTTCCACGTGGAGCTGCGGCATCGGGCTTCGTTTGGTTTGGATCAGGAGATTTTGAAGGAGGTTCATGACTGCCAGGAGGTCCTCTTTCGAAAAATGCTTTTTCCGCTTTTCCAATTCCAGCAAAGTTTCGGGCGAAAGATCAAGAAGATCCGAATCGGGGTTGTCCCAGACTTTGAGAATCAAAAGGCCCCGAAACATTTCGATCAGCCCGCGTACAAGCTGAATCATGTCCCTTCCTTCGAGGACCAGCGGCGCGAAGATTTCGAATGCGCCCTTTGCGTTTTTTTCGATCACGGCGTCCAGGATGGAAAGGTAATTTTCGTCCGACGACATCCCCAGTATTTCGATAACGGTCTTGTAGGAGACTTTCCCTTTGGAATAGCTGGCGGCCTGATCGAGAAGGCTTTCCGCGTCGCGGAGGCTCCCTTCGGCGGCTTTCGCGAGGGCAAAAAGGGCTTTCGGCTCGCTTTGGATTTTTTCCGCAGTCACGATTTCCCGCAATTTCTCGGATATCTTCCCCGTCGGGACTTTCCGGAATTGAAAACGCTGGCATCGCGAGAGAATCGTCAGGGGAACTTTGTGGAGCTCGGTGGTCGCGAAAATGAATTTGACGTGTTCGGGCGGTTCTTCCAATGTCTTGAGCAGGGCGTTGAAAGCTTCCGTGGTCAGCATATGGACTTCGTCAATAATGTAAATTTTAAAACGCCCCTGCGCGGGTTTGAATTTCACGTTTTCCCGGAGGTTCCGGATATCATCGATCTGACGGTTGGAGGCGCCGTCGATTTCCAGAACGTCCAGGCTCCGGCCTTCCGTGATTTCTTTGCAGGATAGACACTTGCCGCAGGGTTCCGGGACCACGCCTTTTTCGCAATTGAGCGCTTTCGCGAGAATCCGCGCGGTCGAGGTTTTCCCGACTCCGCGGGGCCCGCTGAACAAAAAGCTTTGAGCGACCCGTTCGGTTTTGATCGCGTTTTTAAGCGTATCGGTGATATGTTCCTGACCGATCACTTCGTCGAACTTTTGAGGCCTGAATTTACGTGCGAATACGAGATAGGACAACGCGTTCTCCTTTTTGGCGGCGTTTATTATAGCAAAAAAATTCCGGATTTAGGGATGGTTAATTTCCCGTTTTTTTGAAAAAGCGGTTTCAGGATTTCGCCAGTGTTTTACGGTTACGGTATAAATATCCGAGCCCCCAAAGCGCATAGAGCGTGAAAGAACCGAGCAAGATAGAATAGGAAAGGTAGCTTTCGAAGCGGAAACCGGGTTTCCCGCGCGCGAAAACCAGGAAAAACCAGCAAGCAACGGGCCAGTAAGCGGTTATGGCCAACGCTCCGGTCATGGCAAAAAAGCCCCAGTCCTTTTGGCGCCATAATCCGATCAACCCCGTCAATAGAAGGGGAATATAAACGACGGTGTCTCCGACTCCGAAACCTTTATTGAACGCGACTCCGATCGGCCCGATGACATCTTTGTGTTCCTGCAGCCCTAAACGAACCGCGAAGTCGTAATCGATAAAGGCCATGGTCTGGCCCAAAACCAGCATAACGAGAAGAAATAATCCCGTTAGCATGATGATCCAGAATCCAAGAGGCCTTTTACGTTGCGGCATGGTTGTACGTTGGGCTAAGAGGAAAAAATCGTTTTTTCCGGCAGTGACCTTATGTTCCCAGTGTGAATTAATATTCGTTTTTAAAATCAACGGAGAGGGAAGGATTCGAACCTTCGATCCCCTTGCGGGGATAACGGTTTTCGAGACCGCCGCATTCGACCGCTCTGCCACCTCTCCAAATGAGCGCATAACTTGCGGAGCAAAGCGACGCAAGTTATTTGCGCGAATTTGTCCCAGGAGCCGACGTAGTCGGCGACGCGGGACAACGCGAACTAAAATTAAAGAGCAAAGCGACGCAAGTTATTTGCGCGAATTTGTCCCAGGCCGTGAATCCTTATTCACGGCACTTCGCTTCGGCCTGGATGGCCTCGCTTCGAAGCCGACGTAGTCGGCGACGCGGGACAACAATAATTACCGTGGGGTCACACCTGCAATTCAGGTGTGACCCCAATCGCTGAATTGCATTATTCTAGACAAGGCTCGGAAGGAATGAAATGCTTTTTTGCGATTTTTTAGATTATACAATCACCTTAAAGGGGTACGGTTTCGCGAGCACCGATTCTCCTTGCTATTTTCCGGGGGATAGGTGAGAATTCACCCACGTTTGCTTGTCGCAAAGATCTTCCGCGAAGGAATCGGCCGGCAAATCGTTGCTTTTTGAAGGATGTCCGAAGGAACCAGCCGCGGAAAAGGAGTCGGAAAATTCCGTTCATCGCTTGCCAAAGCCTGAGGTCTTGAGGATGCCCTGCGTATTTCGATAAGAATCGGAAGTTTGAAAATCAGAGGAAACGAAAGCACCATGCAAACAAAACTCTATGTGGGAAATTTGAACTATAGCGCAAAAGAAGAAGATCTCAAGAATCTTTTCGCCCAGTACGGGACCGTTCAAAAGGTCAGTCTGATCAGCGACAAGTACAGCGGCCAGTCGAAAGGCTTCGGTTTCGTGGAAATGACAACGAGCGAAGAAGCCGAAAAGGCATTGGACATGAACGGGAAAGATTTTATGGGAAGAAGCATTATCGTTTCCGAAGCAAGACCTCAGGAGCCTCGATCCGGCGGCGGTGGTGGCGGCGGATGGGGAAGAGGCGGCGGCGGAGGCGGCGGCGGATTCGGCGGATCCCGGCGCGGCGGCGGGGGCGGCGGATTCGGCGGATCCCGGCGCGGCGGTGGCGGCGGTCGGAGAGAGTGGTAAAAAACCTAGAAGGGCGCTTCCGCTTTTCCGTTGATCGGAAAGCAGAAGCGCCCTTTTTTCTTTCTCGGAAATTATCCGGCGAGTTTTTCCCGGGTTACGGCCTTGATCCGAAGCCCCAAGTATTTTTCCTTCAGATCTCTTAATTTTTTCGAATAGCTGAAGGAAATCGTGAAATCATCCCAGCTCATCTGCCCGGTTTTGTCTTCGTATTGAACCCTGCAACCGACCGCGGGGTTTTCGAAGCGTTTGCCGTAGGTATCGCAGTGATAATCTTCGACGTCGTCCAAATTGATCGCCCCGGTTCCGTATTTTTCATCCGCGACCGTTTCGCTTTCTTCGGCTTTTTGTCCTTCCAGATAATCTTCCGCTAACCGGAAAGAAGCTTCCTGCAATTCCGGATCACTGAGGTACCGGTTTGTTGCCGTTATGCATCCGGCAAGAAGAACTAGGAAGAAAAGCGATAACGGATAAGTCCTGTTCATGTTGATGTGCCCCCGCGCTGCTCCGGCTGTTTTTAAATTTCGACCAGTTGATAATCTAAAACGCCCACTCCTAATTTTTCGGCATATCTGAGCTGTATTAAACCGTCTTCTCTCGGGTGCGTGGATTTAAAAATGTCGTTTCCGCAGGCTTTTACCACAAGATCGGAACTTGCCTTATCGATTGCGACCGGATCGTTTGAAGCAAGAATTCCGACATCCGGGGCAATCATCGGGTTTTCAAGTCCCCAGCAATCGCATTCTTTACTGATTTTTACGGCGAAGTTGATAAAAACGCTTTTTGATTCTTTTCCGCGGAGCACCGCAAAAGCGTATTCCGCCATTTTTTCCTGCATCATTCCGCCGGCCTCCATGTCGACAAACATGGCCGATGTGGGGCAAACCCCGATACAACTTGCGCAGCCGACACACAGCGATTTATTGATCCGGGATTTTCCGTTTTCGATTTGAATGGCATTGGCCGGGCAGATTTTTAGGCATTCTCCGCAGCCGGTGCACTGTCCTTCGTTGGCGGCCGGGGAAATGTCGCAGTGCTGCGCAAGCTTGCCTTCCCGGGTCGCGCAGCCCATCGCGATATTTTTTACGGCCCCGCCGAAACCGGAAAGCATATGGCCTTTAAAGTGACTGACGGCGATGAGCGCGTCCGCATCGGCGAAGAGGCGCGCGATTTTCGCGGTTTTGATGAGCTTTTGATCGATCGGAATGTCGGACGTCTCTTCCTTTTTTGTATCGTCGGGAATAATGATTTCAATTCCCGTGGATTCTTTTGTGAAACCGTGTTCTTGGGCCAGCATGAGATGGTCCGGTGAATTCATGCGGCGGCCGCGGTAGAGCGTATTTGCGTCGGAGAGAAATGCGGCCGCGCCTTTTCGAAGCACCGCGTCGCAGACAACGCGAACATGTTCGGGCCGGACAAAATTCGCATTGCCTTCTTCTCCGAAATGGACTTTGATTGCGGCGCGGGACTTTGGGCCGATGCAATCCAGCACTTTGCTTGCGGTAAGCAGCCGGTCTAACTTGCCGTTAATGCTTTCAACGGCTTCTGAAGGATGAGTGGCAATGAAATAAACTTTGCTTTTCATTTGCTTGAAGGCGGGGGCACATCTGCAATTCAGGCGTGACCCCAACATGAGAAATTTTCTTGGTTCCGATCAACGGTTATCAATGAATCCAACGGAGAGGCAGGTCGAAACCTCATGGTTTCGACATTCCGCACCGACCTTGATGGTCGGCGCTACAGAATTCGTCCGCAGGACGAATCGTACCTCTTGTTATCTCAAGGTTGCTTGAATTCCTATCAACGGTTATTTATAAATCCAACGGAGAGGCAGGGATTCGAACCCTGGAGACTCTTTCGAGCCTACTCGCTTTCCAAGCGAGCGCACTAGGCCGGGCTATGCGACCTCTCCTCAATGAGTGCACGGTTTATGCGCTGGAGGCGCATAAACCGCCCGCACGAATTGATCCCAGCAAATTGCGGCCTAGCAATTTGCGTGGGAACATGAACTATTAAAAAACATCAAAATTGCTTACGCGGGATAATGCACGCTAAAA